>CAJCIZ010000168.1 GCA_903970525.1 Myxococcales bacterium
TGGAGTTCAGACGTGTGCTCTTCCGATCTAAATTTCAAAAGCATTAAATGATAAGCAAATAGATAAATTTGTAAGAAAGTCAAATAATGGATGGCATGTCGATTCTAAGATTGAGCCTCATTGCGTGAGGAAATTTGAGGAATTTAATCGAAGCCCAGATTTGTTTTTACAGTTCACAGATAATCAAGTATTAACTTATAATAATAGACTCATTAGGGTGTGGGATATTAATTCGGGTAAATGTATTAATTCAGTGTACAACAATATTGGCAATATTAAGTATTTAATGAAGCTTAAAGATGGTCGTGTTCTATGTGCTACTTCAGCTGGTGCAATACAGATTTGGGATATCAAAAGAGGTATTTGTGTAAAAGAATTTGATGGAGGTGTAGATACAGACATTGGTCTTGTCCAGCTTTCTAGTTCTCAAATAATGGTTCAGGCCAATGATGGTACTGTTAGAGCCTGGGATGTTGAGTTGGGTTGCTGCACCAAAACATTTCACGATCCTGCGGTTACTGCATTTGCTTCTGGTAGGCCTCCACTTCCTCCTGATTTTATTGAAATGGGAATTATAACTGCAATATTTCCTGAATCAGTTGGGTGGTGGATCCCCTATAAGCCTGCCGAAGGATTATTCCTGAGAGTTTTTGACTGGTGTAAAATAGGAATCCTCGATATCAATAAGAAAAAATATATCAAGGAACTAAGCGAACCTTATGCGATTTTAAATGTGTTTCCGCTCGATGATGGACGCATTTTATTTCGCACTGTTGATAGTAAACTCAAAATTTGGAATACTGAGAATGGTCAGTTGCAAGAATCAGGAAAAGATTTTGAAAATAAGATAATTAAAGTTTCCACGATGATTAAGCTCAATGATGGTGGATTTGTAACCTGCGCTGGTGACAATACCATAAAGATATGGGATGTAGTAAATTTAACTTGTACTCATATCTTAAAAGGGCATAACAGAGAAGTGGAATATTTATTAGAACTTAAAGATGGTAGGTTGTTGAGCTGTTGTCCTCGTGATAAAACGATGAGACTCTGGGATCTTGAAACTGGTGAATGTATTCAAACCATTACTGATCGCTCATTAAGATTTTTTACGGGATTTTTTCAATTAGATGACGGCAGAGTGTTAGTTAACAAAGGTACTATTGATGTTTGGGATTTTGGTTCACGGCCGAGCTTGAAAAATGCACCACCAAAAATTCCAGTAGTGAGTATTCAAGAAGATCAAAAGGATAATGTTGAAGAACTTGAAGTAAGAAAAGATCCCATTGCTCAAAAAAAACCAAAGTTACCCGCTGCTTTACCCATTAAAGACAATGAACAAAAATTTGCCCCAGTTGATTTAACAAATATCAGTACAATCTCAGAAGTATCACATGAGATTCCATATAACAAAATAACATTCGGTGAGAAGTTAGGTGAGGGCAGTTTCGGTGTTGTGTATAAGGGGATGTTAGGCACTAAAGCCAAAGCAATAAAAAAATTATTAATCAAAGACCCCTCTCAAGAAGCGGTCAGTGAGTTCAAGAAAGAATTAATCATTATGGCAAAATTACAAAGTGATAATATTGTGCAACTAGATGGGTATTGTATCAAGCCAGAATATTGTTTAATTATGGAGCTGATGGTCAACGGTTCTCTTTACAAACTATTGCATAGTGATGCAGAGCTTTCATGGGTGATACGTTATAAAATTATAGATCACATCGTGCGTGGTATCGCCTATCTCCATGCAAATAATGTCATACATAGAGATTTAAAAAGTTTAAATATATTATTAGGCAAAGATTATGATACAAAAATTGCTGATTTTGGAGTTTCAAAAATTAAAAGTGAAACGAGCGCAAGTACTACAAGTGTTGTAGGGACTGTTAACTGGCTTGCACCTGAAGTGATTGATGGTAAAGGCTGTAGTAAAGCATCTGATATGTATGGTATTGGAGTGATAGTCTGGGAAATTGTTACTCGCAAAATGCCTTACAAGAGCGCTAATGGCAATCCGCTCTTAATAATGAAATGGATTAGCGATGGGAAGCGTCCTCAAATTCCCAAAGATTGTCCAGACAAAGTGGCTCATCTTATACAGTGGTGTCAGAAGCGAGATCCAAGCAAGCGACCAAGTGCTGATGAAGCTTTGAATTACGTCACTAAAGAGCAGTTTGTGCCGACACAGCGCAAATAATTTCAATCATTTATATAACCCAAAATGGAGATTGGTATGATAAGCAATGGAAAACAAACAGTTGATAGCATCACAACTGGATTAATGCATACTACATTCGGAAATACGAGAGTCAATGAAGCAAAAACCCAAGAAATCGATCAAGAGAAAGTAGAAAAACTCATATCCAACTTACACGCAAATATCAAAGATTCAAAACACAAAGAAGCCGCTGCACTATTAGAAGAAAATAAATCTATTGCATCAGAGTTATTGATAAGCAAATCTGATTTTGGTGACCATGCTCGCATTTATAAAAGTGCTCCGCTACTAAAATATATATTATGGATTCAAGATTGGAGAATGTTAGAAATTGCTAGAAAATATATCTCAGATGAGATGATCGCAGATCATTGGCTTGAGCTTGATACGAATGGACTGGAATACCAAGAGATACAGGAAGGTAATTTTTATTTTAATCGTCATAACGAAACAGGTGAATATGATCTAGATAGTGATATTGAAAAAAAATGCGAACCTTCTTATTCTAGATTTAAAATTTATATCGCTGCTTGGGAAAACTATATTGACGAAAAGAAGAAAAGTAGATCAGTTATTGGCAATATGCATAAGGTAAAACAAGAGCAAGTCTATGTTCCAGCTCATCTTGTAAAATCAATCTGTCACGGTGATCGCGCCTTTTCTGCTGAAGTTAAATTCAACGAAGGCGATTTGCCATCAGACTATCCAGAGCTGCTTTGTTATGATGATATTTCAGAAAAGCTAATCAAATCTGATTTTACTTGGTTTAAAGCGGCAAAAGGTAGTGGCTCTTGTTCTTATATTATTATTGGAAGTGTTGAAAATGGTGCTGTCTTTGATATTTATGATGAAATTGAGATGAGTCTTGATATAGCGAATTTAGAATTAGCAGGACTCAAAGCTTTAGATGCAGCGCATGCTCTGAAATGGGCTGAGTTGAAGAAGATAATAATGACTTCCAAACCAACTACTCAAATAGAAGAGAGTTCGAACAGCTCTTACAAAAGTCATGGGTTAAGTCACTCATCAGTATGAGTGACTTAACGTGAGGTCACCGATTTCCTGGAGCGCTGCTGGCATTATTGTTGACAGCAGGTTCCTCTTCCGCGCTATATTTAAAAATCAGATCAAGCGCTTTTAGATCCTGTCTGAGTTCATTGCTAACAGATGAAGAAATATGGTGGCGTTTCACTGCTTCAAGGAATCGATTTTGGTATTTATTGGTTCCTTTTTCCTTGCCGAATAGGCTTGCCTGTTCTAGATGCGGAAGAGCTTGCTCATAGGAGTATTCTGTATTTTCTTCAGCAAGCTTAAAGAGTGTTGATCCTAAATTAAATTCAGCCCCCAGAATACTATCATTCTTGCCTTGGACTTTGGCTGGTACAGCTTTCCAAAATGAAAGCACCTGACGATTGTACTTTTCTGCTAAAGAAAAATTAGAGTTTTTATACTCAGCCACGGCTTTACTCTGGTAATTACTGATATGTGCTATCTTCAGAGGATGTGGATAGCCTTCCAGAGAGTCGATGACTTGTTTTAATTTGATTCTATCTTTGTACGTTGTGTTGATTAGGGTAGTGATGCCATGTACATGATTGGCGCCCATGAGCAAAGCAACTGTCTTTTTACCGGATTTTTGTGCGGCTTCCAACGCACAATCTAACGCTTGGATTTCACGCTCTTTAAAAATTTCTGGATTGCTTTCACGGATTTCTTTGGAAAATTGCTTATATTGATCCTCTAGTTCGGGAGGTATGAGATCATCAAATAAAATATCCTGGGTAGAACAACTTAAGCTAATCTTATGTAATTCAGGATATTTGCCAATGATTTTTCGTCTGGATGACAGGAACGAAGATAGGTGCATCATCTCAATGTGTGGCTCATAAGAGTATTTCTGTGTCTGATAAATATTTGATATTTTGTTGATAGATAATAAAATCGCAAAGCCTGTATTATATTGTAATACGATTGTTTGGGCTTTTGATAAGCTGGAAAAGTCCAAGCTCGCAATCTCTACATCAGCAGGAAATATTTTTTTTAATTGCTCAGAACTTCGTTTGTCTAGTTGTTCCGAAGATTGATCCTTATCTAAGCCTTCAGATAAAATGGCCACATCTGAAAGATTTGATACGATTTGCATGATGCGAAATTGTGAATATAAAACCATTAGACTATCACAAGCTTTGCGATTCACTGAGCTGTCATGAGATTCACTAATCGGATCTGGATGCGCCATCTTTATAAAGATAAACTCAATTCTATTGTCCTGCTCCTGATCTGTGTGGGATTGGCTGTGAGTAGAGGGAACTTCTTTAAATGGATTGCCGCTAGAGCTCATGTCGTACACCTTCAAATATTTGATATCGAGTTGTTATGGGAGGTTCGCGAAAATATCACACAAAATGCGCACAAATCAACCATTTTTGATAATTCCTTACTGTAAGTGCCTCATATTCCTTAAGATATCCTTAAGATTTTTTTATCATAATGCAGCAAGCTTATTGCAAACAATAATGACAAATGCAATGTAAACAGGGATTTACACATGATGTCCGCCAGTGATTCATTTTCTCAAGAGAGTAAAAGTGACTTCCACCTCAAATTTCTTCTCATCGGTCATCAAGGTGTGGGTAAAAGTTCTTTGCTAGCGCGCTATATTAACGATAAATTTGCTAAAAGCTATATTCCTACAATGGTTATGGAATCTCTCACTAAGCAAGTTAAGATGCGAAATAAAGACATTAACCTTCAACTGCTAGACACGACGGGGCAAGAGCGGTTCAAGGGTGCGAGTTTTCCGTATTATGGATCAACCGATTCGGCCATTATTGTTGTATCTAATGGCAGTCAATCTCGTGAAGACGTACTAACTCAAGCTCAAGACAGCATGAATGAGTTTGCTCAGAACAATAAGAATAAAAATGTCATTATTTCTGTTGTGTATAATGAAGTTTCTCCAGACGAAAAAGAGAATAAAGAAAAATTAAAACAATATTGTAAGGCAAATAATCTTATTTTGTATGTTGTCAATGCGATGACGGGTGCACGTATCCAAGAAACTTTTAATAAATTAATTGCTGTCTGTTTAAATCAAGTTTTCCCTCTCACGCCAGAAGAAGAAAAACAAGCGTCGAAGTGTTATGAGATGTCTGGTTATCGTGCTTTAAAAACGACAATTTTTGGTATATCTATTTCAGTCCAGAAACCCGGGTTTTTTAGATTATTTGGTTCTCACCATCTGGAAAGAAGTGATGAAGCAAGCGCAGCTCTCAAGTTGCTAAAGGGTGATGAAGAAAAAGTATCCTTCCTGGATAATCAATTAGACTTGTTAGAAGGCAAAGAAATAGTAAACCCTGTCTTTCCATCAATTATCGATAAAAAATGGACAACAGGGAAAGCAACCAACACCTTAGTGAAAAATAATTATACCAGCGGGTTTTATGATTCAGTACTTCAGCTACGGAATGAGTTGGATACGGTGTATCATAGAGAGAAACCAAAGGCTAAAATCTGTTAAGAAGACGTTAAGGATTAAAATAATGGACTCATTACCAAAATGTACGAAGTGCGGCTCTGAATTGACTTATCAAGACGGCTTATTATTCATTTGCCCAGAATGCTCGCATGAATGGACTCAGGATGAAGATGAAAAAACGCCTGATACTTCATTAGTCATCAAAGATGCGAATGGCAACATACTACAGGATGGCGATACGGTCACTGTCATAAAAGATCTAAAAGTAAAGGGATCCTCTCTTGTGGTAAAAGTCGGAACTAAGGTCAAAAATATCAGACTGATTGAAGGCGACCATGACATTGATTGTAAAGTTGATGGCATTGGTCCTATGAAATTGAAGTCTCAGTTTGTCAAAAAGGCTTAATACTCTCTTAAGTTCCCCGGTTTATAATCAAAACAAAAATGACGGGGATGACTCTAAGGTGTCAGTTGGGAAGATGTCATCTAAATAGTGAATCCGAGAGCTGAACCAGCTTTACTAGATTCGGGCTTAATGGTTAAGACAGAAGTTGAACTCGATCTCATCATAGTAAAAAATCCATTAGGGTGAGCTCGTTTTTCGCTCGCTATTTGCTTTTGTTCATCCTCGTTCATTGACAGTGAAGTGTTGATTTCGCTGTACACGGCAGTAAATATTTCTATAAAGATGGAAAGCATGGATTGAAAGTTCTTCCCTGGGCGCGTTCCACCTATGCCATAGATTTGAAATGGTTTAATAAAATCTTCGACAAATGTTTTTGGCGTGTATTGAGCTATTTGAAGAATAGTTTGATAGAACACTTTAGCCTCTACAAAATCAGATCTATCCGCACTTGCATAGAGGGGACGGTCAGGTAGTTCGCATAATAAATTAATTGCATAGGTGGAAACTAAGCCGGCTTGTGTATCAGAAATAAAGTTGGTGTGTACAACAGAAGAGTCTCTATTGGTTTTGTTGTGGTTTATAACCAATCCCTTTGTATTGAAAATAGTTGATGTAGCAGATAAAGTGCTACTTTTCATGTGATAATGGATTTCGCCCGTCTCATGAATGGAAACCATGCCGCTATGTGGTAAGTTATAATCGATAGATATATCACCATTTATTGTTGCCAAATTTACACCATAATTCATATGGCCTACCTGGATTGCACCACCTGCTAATACAGTCGATTCTCTCCCGACTTGACACGCATGAATTTGGCCAGATGCTAACAGATGAGAATAATCGCCAATGTCATTCAGCTGGATATTGCCCTGACAAAGTATATCAATGCTATTCGAATTTTCCGCTTCAATAGTGATATCGCCATTGGCAACTAATCTCACTTCATTTCCTGTTATCTGCTTTATTTTCATTTCACCCAATCTTGTTTCAAGATGTGCAGAGTCTTCTACTGTATCGACAATCAAGCAACCTTGCATTACGACTATTGTCGCTTTTTTGCAGATTTTTCTAATGTAGGTATCACCTTGTGTAAACAAAATGGCACCTTCGCCAACTTCAAGAAAAACGCTTGGATTTGCGAATCCATCATTTAATACTGAATTGGATACAATTCTGCGTGCATTTGTTGGCATTGATTGAACAATGAGTGCTTCTATATCCACTAAATAGGGTTTTAGCACATCCGAATCAATTATTAAGGTTTGATTGTATCTTGTTTGGTAATATTCTTTAGCATTTTTTTCTAAATTCCCGATGAGTCGAAAGGGAATCATTGCGCCCTGACTTAAATAAAGTTTTACCACTTCTTTTGAGAAGTCTTCAAGAGCGGCATGCTCTATCGGTAGAAGACCATTAGACGCAGGTGTGTTGATATAACTCAGATCATTTTCTCTAATTTTTTGGCAAATAGCATAATCATGGTTAGTGTAGAAAAAATGAATTAATCGATCCTTTAGAAAGGTTTTATTAAAATCAGCAATGCTGCACCGCATTGCCTGAGTTTGCGGAAAGAGTCCACTGCCTTGCATATGTTGATATTTAGAATGTAAAATGATGGGTTTCTCAATCACCGGTAGTAAATTCAAACAAGGCGCTAATAATCCAGCCTTATCATATTCACGGATATTGGTAAGATTCAATAAAGTAATTTTACCCTCTATCTTTTCTGCAAGTGCTTGAACTTCTGCTTGATCAAATAAATCAATGCAAACGGATACGTAAATAATTTCACGATGTGCATTTTGGGATTGCTGAAAGTTTGTTTTATTGTGAAAAACATGGTCTTTCCCTAAATTTTTCTTTTCTTGCTCGTATCTGCTAAGCAGAGTTTTAGGGACCGCTTTATTTTTTTTAAATAAGGGATTGTCGTTTTGTAAAAACTTCTTTAAATAATCTGCTTCATCAGCAGCTTGTAAAAATGCATTTCTGCAAAACGCAAAATACTCTAATACTTCCGGATCAACATCACAATGGAGTAGAATTTTCGCGCCACTTTTTTGAATTAACAGTGGTAACGCTGAGAGAAGGTAACTTTCGCCTACAATCAGCATAACGCTATTTTCCTCTTTGCTTTCCATATGAGCTATTGCTGTGACAGTCCCCAAGTGATGGAAAAACATTAGATCATTGGCAGATAAATACTGTTGTTCTAGCTTTCTTGTTCCGCCTTTTATAGGAAATAACTCGGCAATTTCATGGTGCCAAGCAGGTGCCGCGGGCGTTAATGAGGTTGTTAGATATGTTGAAAACATGATGGCTTAGTCTGCATTTGGAGTTATAACGGGCTATAATATCATAAGAGTGATAGGGGTAAAATGCACGTTTGCCGCTAGTTACAAATTTATCACGTCATCTTTCACGTTTTTTAAAAAATAGCAGAAAACTTTAATGGGATTATTTTCAAAGATGTAGGTTGACCTAAGGGTGTACTTGACGCCTTAAAACTCTTAAGGTTATTTTAAGTTTTAATATATATATATAATTTCAAAGTATTAGAGAAACGTTCCTAAAGAATGATATGGATGAATTGGAAAGTATTTCCAGCAGAAACTTGCTCAAGCCGATGGCCAAGGCAATAGCGAATTGCTTTATCGATTGCTTATTGCCGCGGTTTACTGTACAGAAAAAATGTAGCGACCAAGCTACACAAACCAGCAAACATCACCCAAAGTCCCGGCGCACTATTTTCGCCGGTCACCTTAATTAAAGCAGTCGCGATAGCCGGAGTGAACCCACCAAAGAGTGCTGTGGCCAAACTAAAAGCCAGCGAAAAACCTGTTGTACGTACTGCAACTGGCATGAGTTCAGTCAGTGCGACAACCATTGCCGCATGATAGCTGGCATAGATAAACGACAACCAAAGCTCAACCATTAACATTTTATTAAAACTTGGATTGTGCGTCAGCCATGTCAGCGCAGGAAATACAGTTAATATCATCATCGTTGCAAAAAAAATAAGAAGCGGGCGACGACCCACAGTGTCTGACAAGCTTCCCATGATTGGCAACCAAATAAAATTAGACAGTCCTACACATACGGTCACGGCCAAGCTATCAGCAACACTTAATTTTAAAACATTCTCTCCGAATGTAGGCGTATACACCGTAATCATGTAAAACGCCGCAGTGGACATTGCCACTAAAAACATGCATGCAACCACAAGTTCCCAGTGCTCGAGAAGTGAGTGAAATATTTCACTGGCAGTCGGATGGTGCTTACGCTGCAGAAAAGACTCTGTCTCTTGCAGCGAGCGACGCAGCATAAATAACACAGGCACAATCATACAACCAATAAAAAATGGAATGCGCCAACCCCAAGAACTGATTTGTGATGGCGTCAACCATGCGCTCAGTGAAAAACCCAAGGCGGCTGCAAAAACAATAGCAACTTGTTGACTCGCTGATTGCCAACTGACGTAAAAACCTTTTTTGCCAGGCGTCGCTATTTCAGACAAATAGACAGACACACCGCCTAGCTCAACACCCGCAGAAAAACCTTGCAGCAATCTGCCGACTAAAACCAAGAATGGCGCGAGGTAACCAATTCGAGCATAGCCAGGAACAAAAGCTATTAAGGCGGTGCCTAGCGCCATCAGTGACAGCGTCAGTATCAGTCCTTTGCGACGTCCCACATGGTCTACATACGCACCCAGAACAATAGCGCCCAACGGACGCATCAAAAAACCCGCTCCAAACGTCATCAACGTCATCATCATCGATGCAAATTTATCACTCGAGGGAAAAAAGACATTGGCAATATGAATAGCATAAAATCCAAAGAGAAAAAAATCATACATCTCCATGAAATTGCCACTGATGACACGCATGACTGTGCTAAATTTGGGGGATGATACTGGCTTTGATACGGACATCTTAATTCTCAGTCATCGTCTAGTTTTTCAAATAAGCTATCTAATGTTACAACATCATGAACTAATTCTTTTGAATACTGGTTTTCCTTTAAGCCATTCAGAGAAATCAAAGTTAAGAATATCTGTTTAGTCGTACGGGTTACTTTTTTGAATATCTCAATTTTCTTCTTTAATGCATTGGCATACGCTTTGTCTATTACAAATGGTTTATCGGTGCACTTGATCTCGCATATCGAAATGGCATCATCTTCTCTGTCAAATAACAAGTCTATCTGCGCGCCTGTTTCGGTTTTGTCTTTCCGTGGTATGTATCGCCAAGGTGAGCCAAAACTATTTTCTTCCAAGCCCAAGGCTATCTTAATCTGGTAAATATGCTTATAACTTAAATTTTCAAAAACATATCCTAGCCATCCAAAATATCCTGGAGTGTTAGTGTTGGTTTTCCAATACTTAGTGATTTTATTTTGTTTTATTTGGTTTTTTATAGGTTCGATCCATTTTAAATAAAAATAGCAATATTCGTCACTTATCCTATAGAAAACACCTAATTTTTTATGCCCATAGGGGATAAAGCTTGTGATAAATCCTGCGTCTTCCAAATCTTCTAATCTTTTAGTTAATCTTCCTCCTTTTCCTGTTAGCTTGTTTTTCTCATCCAGAATGTTTCTTTGAATGCCATCTTTATATTTTCCGATTAATGTGACAAGCTCTTTGTATTGTTCAGAATTCTCAAATAATGATGAAAATACTTCATTGAATTCATCAAATAAAATTCCGTCAAAATTAAAGCACAGGTTATCGATATTCTGATCAATGGAATAGTTTTTCTTAAGTTGATTTAGATAAAAGGGAATCCCACCTATTATCATGTATAACTTTAAGGTTTGTTGAGAATTACATTGGTATCCGATGTATTTTAAATACAGAGATGTCTCGTATAAATTAAATGGAAGTAATCTGATTTTTCTAGTTACTCTGTTATGCAAGCCCCCTTTATTTTTTATAATTTTTTTTATTATCCAAGAAGCTGCTGAGCCACAGACAATTAGATTGATTCTCTTATCATTCACCCAATGCCTATTCCAAAAATACTCTATGGCAGATATAACGCCGGACTTCCTGGTTGACATCCAGGGTAGTTCGTCAAAAAAGAGAACAATTTTCTTGTTTTTTGGGATTTGCTCAAGAGCATGAGTTAATTCTTCAAGTGCATCCATCCAATTTGATGGGACTTTTATTGTAGCTCCTGGGTAGAATGTTTTGCCTAATTCTTTTGAGAATCTTGAAAGTTGACTGTTTAATGCGCCTTTGTATATCCCTGTTATCTGGAAGTAAATGCACTTTTTTGTTTGGTAAAGATTTTTGATAAGATATGTTTTTCCTACTCGCCTTCGTCCATATACGGCGATAAATTCAGCATTATTGGAAGTAAATGCATCTTCAAGTTGGCTTTGCTCTTTATGCCTACCGATGATCTTATCCAAGAAGAGACTCCTCAGTGTCTGTGTTAGTGGGACAGATATGATATTACTATAAGTGTCCCAGTAATACAAACAGGTTGTGCTGTTGGGACACGTATAGGAAGGCTATATATGTCCCATTAAAGCAACATGGGCTCTATAAGAAATAAGCTTGTACAAACAGCTGGTTAGGGATGGTTCTAGTTGAGTAACTCACTACTTGATGAGTCGTGATCTGTGATCTAACCTCATTAACCTACTTGCGCATCTTTATCTTCGCGCAACTGCAACTCAGCTAATATGCGATACTGACGTTCGGTGATAAGCCCCGCTTCCAGTTTTTCTTTCGCATCCGCTTCCATAGTACGACCTTGTTCGCGGACTAATTTACGCACTTCATTAGTGATATTTAACATATCGGTATCTAATAATTTATCGCGGACTTTTTCATCAAATACTAAAAACTCACGAAGCGCGACACGCTTACCATCTACGGTAGGAACTAATCTTTGTGAAACAACTAAACGTATTGTTTCAATAATATCAATCGTGCGACCTTGGCGTTCTTCAGCAGGGAAGGTTGTGACCAAGCGACGCATGGTTTCTGCAACACCATTACTGTGTAAGGTGGTGTAAACAGGGTGGCCTGTCATCGCCGCTTCCATTACAGCAGAAATGGTTTCTGAGTCTCTGGCTTCACCGACGAGAATCAATCTAGGCTTACGACGTAAAGCATTACGCACACCCGCTGCGAATGAAGGTAAATGACGCGGAATTTCAGATTGACTCACGATAGATGAAATTTTTTCTACGCTGTCATACACAAATTCGATTGGTGCTTCATACGTTAATACTTTGCGATTACTGTCTGGATCTTCTGCAATATCGCGAATGATGGCAGCCAATAATGTACTTTTACCAGAACCGGTTGCACCTGTGATGTATACAACGCCTTGCTCTGGTTTAATCGCATCTAAAATAGCTTTAGGTAAATTCATAGTCGATAATTTTGGCGGATCGCTGGGGATGGTGCGCGCTGTGATTTGAATCCCATCGTGTCCTTCGACTTGGCAGCCTGTCGCATTAATACGAAAACGAAAACGATCAGAACGATTTGGACGAATTTCATAATGTGTATCCACATCTTTGCCAGACATAATTTGTGCGGTACCGTTTGGACCGTACATGGCATTGATGACTTCACCGACTTCTGTGTTGGATAAACGACGGCGTGTCACTTTAATTAAGCGACCATAGACTTCCGCAATAATCGGTTCATTCGTTTGTAGCGTGATATCCGATGCGCCTAATTTAACGGCGTGAATAAAAATTTCATTCGCGGAATCCATCGTGAGTCGTATCGGTTCATGCGGAAAAAGGGCTTCTGTCGTCATTGGGGCACCACGATGGCTCGCCAGTTAGTACTGTCAGTTTGAAGTTGCGGATGTTCAGTGATACGTAACACTTGATCATTGATACGCATGTCTTGTCCATCCCCCGTTACACCTAAATTGGTTTTTGAAACATAAGGTGCGCTAATCATATTTTCTTGTAACAGTTTTCGATACAAAATCATGCCTTCATAATCGCGTTTCAAGCGCGCTAAATTTTGTTGAAAAATATCGTAAGCTTGTTGTGTGCCTTTTTCCCATCCTGTGCGAATCGCGCGTCGCCAAACTTTGCGTTCTTCATCTGATTTAGGTAAAAGCAATTTGTTAGGAAGTTCAGGTTTGTCAAAAGCTTGTTTTAAATAATCTCGCCAGTTCGGTGGCGTTGTTGCAAAACGTGCTTGGGCGACAATTTTATACGTTTTATCAGCGATACGAATCGTGTCTGGATCCGCTAAATTTAAGCCATTATCACCTTGTTCTAACACCGGCGGTAAGACACCATGACTTAACATCATGCCGTTAAAATTAAAAATGGTTTCTAAATGTTTTTTGTCTTTTTCTAAGTTATCGTTGATTTGTCCGGAAGCATTCGCCAGACCACCTTGCGCGCCTAAACTCATCGCGGTGTCTTCTAAGGCTTTGTAACGAATTTGACTTAGCTCAGCGCCAAACAAAGGGCCTTGGCTTGTGTCCGCCGACATACTTTGTAAATCATTGAGATTAGTGGGATCGACATTTTGATGTGATGACATGCAAGCAGCCAGTAGGCTGGTTAGTGCAACTATGATGATGAGCTTTTTTCTCATGTCTGCAAATCCAAAGTCACGCTAACTACAATTAATTTTTCGCATAACGTAATTCAATGACTCGGCTCTCCGGAAAAACGACAACCGTCGCGCGTCTGCCGCATTGATATCCTGCGTCTCTTAATATGTCAGCCAGCATGGTATTTTTCTTATAAAGAGTCACTAACACAGGAATACCCGGTTTGGTCCCTAATACGCTCAGGCGATAATTGGCGGCGCTAGCAAGTTGTTTCACTAAGGGTTCAATCGGACCTGACCAATCCACCGAGGTCAATGCATCCATGCCATAACTGGCAGGATTGGGTGGGGGTTCAAGGTCTGGCATGGGTCTTGCTGCTTGCGCGGTTTCACTTAAATCAACAATAGCTCGGCTGACAGAGTATGAGGCTTCAGCTAATTGAGTATTGGAACCATCGGGTTTGCTGGGCAGCGGCGACGAAGCGCAAGCGCTAAGAGCTATCCCTGACAGAATAATGAATACAAGTTTGAGGTTCATAAACTGTTATCGTCCCTTATATATCCGCAATTTAACCATGACTTGCGTAAACAGTGTATTTTACAGGCATTGAATCAAGTCGGCTAGCTAAAGTCAAGGTGTAGTCATTGATTGGCAGGAGGTGAAAAGAAATTTTGCATGCGTTAGAATCAATGTACGGATGAGATAAGGAGTATGAACGTGGCGCATTGGCGTGATTCGGCTAGAAATGTCCGACTATGGATTGTCGATTATAGGGCATGTTTCCCGTTATTGATTTTTCTTTTCCACATTAAATGGTGGACCTTCATGCTGGCTATTGTCACGACCTTGTTCTTTGCGGCATTGGAGCGCTATGGATTTACTGTTGCGGTCTTTTCACGCTGGCTACGGTCATTCATTGCCGGCCCGCGCAAGATTGCCCAACCCTGGTGGAAGAAGTGAGGTAAAACAATGGATATGACTGAACAATGTTGTCGTATGGCCCGCACCATAGGCGCGAGATATATTTTAAATGGCCGCCCTATGACGGTAGAAGAAGTGTTTGCCCCTACCGGCTTGTTGCCAGCGATTTCTAGACGCGCGGATCAACTCTGTTCGTTGTGTTTAGGATATGGAATTGGGATTACGTTTGAAGAAGCAGAAGGCTCTGTGTTGGGTGTGAAAGTGATTTTTGATGATATTACGCCTAATGTGTTGCGGATGTTGTGTATTTTAGATGTGATTAAAGAGTTGTCTCAATCTACGGCTAAAGGGGATATGACGGCGCTGGACCAGTTGATGTACGATTAGAAAGACTCATTCTTAGGTGAGCGGGTTAGCAAATTCTGCATAGCTTCTTGCAAAGTGGATTGACCTTGTAAAATTGACAATACGGTTTCTGAAATTGGCATTTCCACGCCTTTTTTCTGAGCGAGCTGCACAACCAATTCTGCGTTACGTTTTCCTTCTATGACTTGGCCAATTTCCGCTTCGGCTTCTTTAATCGTTTTGCCATGGCCTAAAGCAAGACCAAACCGACGATTGCGTGATTGATCATCTGTGCAAGTGAGAATGAGATCACCCAATCCGGCTAATCCTGTGAAAGTTTCAAATTGACCGCCTAAAGCAAGACCTAAGCGAATCATTTCTGCGAGTCCCCGTGTGATGAGTGCGCAACGTGCATTCGCGCCAAGTTGCATACCATCTGTTACGCCTGCAGCGATTGCTAACACATTTTTCACAACGCCGCCGACTTCAACACCGGTGACATCATGACTGAGATACGTGCGAAATAAAGTACTGTTAAATTGCAGTATCAACGCATTGGCTAAATCGGGATGTTCGCTAGCAATCACAACGGCGGTGGGTAAACCGGCTGCGACTTCGCGTGAAAAAGAAGGTCCCGATAACACAGCATATTGACGCTTCGTGCCAAGAATTTCTTTTGCAACTTCATGTAAGAGTTGTCCAGTGTTGAGATCTAATCCTTTTGTCGCCCAACTGACATTTGTGTCAGGATGAATTAAAGGTTTTAACAATGACAAAACATCGCGAAATCCCGCAGAAGGAACTGCAACTAAAATATCGCAATTATCATTGATAGCGTCAGCGAGTGTCGCGGTGAGGGTGATGCAATCTGGAAAAGGATAGCCGGGCATATAACGATTGTTGGCACGCTCGGCTCGCATGGTTGCGATGCGCTCGGCTTCTTGTGTCCATAAACGAACAGGGTGACCGCGTCTTGCTAAGTTGAGTGCAAGTGCTGTTCCCCAAGAGCCGGCGCCTAATATTGCAATGGGTTTGTGCTGCATAAGTTCTTAATGTACTTTGCTGCCTTCGCCGTCACCGCCTTCTTTTTCTTTATCCAGGTGTTGTGCATACAAAGCGTCAAAATTCACGGGCGCTAAAATTAATTGTGGGAATCCACCGCGCACGACAACATCAGAAATCACCTCGCGTGCATAAGGGAAAAGAATGTTAGGACAGAAACTGCCTAGCATTTGATGTAGTTGATCGTTGGTAAAACCAGAAATCATAAAAATGCCTGCTTGTTGAATTTCAATCAAGAAAGCAGATTTTTTGCTGCTGGTGACTGTTGCTGTAACAGACAAAACAACTTCATGCACATTGTCTTGAATGCGTGTGCTCTTGGTTTCTAAGTTCAATTGAACTTCAGGTTTCCAATCTTCTGTAAAAGTATGCGGTGTGTTCGGCGCTTCATACGAAAGATCTTTCACGTAGATGCGTTGAATTTCGAAGTTAGGTTGTCCTTCGGTTGCGGGTGTTTTTGGTTGTGCTTTGTCTGTCATGGTTACGCTTCCTTATTTTAACAATTTATCAAGTTGCCCTGAGGTGGCTAGAGCAGAAAGATCATCAAATCCACCAATGGATTGGTCATTAATGAAAATTTGCGGGACAGTGCGACGTCCACTTAAACGCATCATTTCTTCTAATTTAACAGAATCGGTATCAACGCGGACTTCAGTATAAGTCACATGTTTTGAATCTAAAAGTTGTTTTGCTGCACTGCAATAACCGCAGTTTTGTTTGGTATATAAAATAACTTTTGTCATACATTAACCCTTCACGATAGGCATGTTAGCTTCACGCCAGGCGCGCACGCCACCTGCAAGAACGTGTACATTCAGAAATCCTTGTTTGGTGAGCAGCTCAGCCGCGCGCGGAGATTCAATACCTTGCATACAAGCGATCACAATAGGACGCGCTTTTAATTTTTCTAATTTTTTATTTTTGTCGGTGAGTTCAGCCAGCGGAATAGATAACGCGCCTATGATATGCCCATCCGTAAAAAGTGTAGTCGAGCGAATATCGATGACGACTGCGTCATCGTGATTAATCATTTGTGTTAATTTTGCAGGGGTCACTTGTAGCGCGCTGCGTTTTTGCTTAATAAATTCCACAATCGTGACTAACACCACAACGATAATAAATGTGTAACTCAGTACCCAATGGTGCTGTAAAAATAGCATAATCTCTTGCATGTGGTGACCTTACCATTTATGAGGATGCAGAGTATAGCATAGGAAAAAGGTTTAAAAATCAAAAATTATAGCTCTTTATCTCTCTGTCATGCCGGCGTGCTTTTAGCTGGCATCCATCTTTCCGTTACACAGGCAAGGCCGGAGCACACCAAGGGCTGGATGCCAGCTTAAAGCACGCTGGCATGATAGAACCTCTTAAGATTTAAGTGTTTTAGCACAACACCAGATGTCAATTTGGCTTGCCCCTGCCTCTTTCACAGTCTGACTAAACTCCATCAGCGTCTGCCCCGTCGTAGTCACATCATCCAAAATCGCCACGTGATGCCCCGTCAAATCACGCTGAATTCTAAACGCATTCTTCATATTTTGAGCCCGCTCATCCGCCGCTAAAGTTGCTTGTGCCTCAGTCTGTTTAATTCGTAAACAACTTTTCACATCGATGGGAATTTTTAAGGCGCGGGCAATAGGGCGGCTGAGTTCAAGCGCTTGGTTATAGCCTCTTTCTCGTAGGCGTTTGGCATGTAATGGCACAGGGAGGATCAGGCTGGGAAGTGTTTTGTTTTTGTACCAATGATTTTGGATAGCTTCGGCCATCAATTCACCCAAGATTTGCGCATTGATTAAGCGTTGCTGGAACTTCAAATCCATGATGAGCTTAGTCAGCGGGGATTCATAAGAAAATAAGGCAAAAGAAGCATCTGTGTAAATATTTGCACAACCAGCGTTACCCTGGGGTATAATGGGCAGCGCGAGAAAACAGGCCTCACACAAGTCTCGATTGATGCCAGTAGGGTAGTGGCACAAAATACAAGTGTGTGGAAAAAACCAAGCAATAATTTTTTGAGTGATAAGCATAACAATGTCCAATGTGGTTCAACAAAAATGGATGACTCACTCTCCGGTAGAGTATGCAGCTGCCGCAGTCTTAGCCAATGCAGTCGCAGAGCAAATGCTGTCGCGTTTGGAATGGGTTTTATGGCAGCCAAAAGTGATTGTCGATGTAGGATGTGGGACAGGGTATGGTCGAGAGTTACTTAAACAGCGCTATCCGGAAGCGCAAATCCTAGCGATTGATACCGCTTATCCTATGCTGCACTATGCAAAACAACAAGCAAAAAATAGGCAAGAAGGATTTCTCTCTGCCGATGCTATGACCTTGCCTTTCAAAAATCAATCGGTCGATTTGTTATTCGCGAATTTCATGATGCCTTGGCATAGCAATTTTGAAAAATTATTACAAGAGTGGCGTCGTGTATTACGGCCTGAAGGCTTGCTCATGTTTACGAGTTTAGGTCCTGATACTTTGCAAACGTGGCGTGAAAGTTTAGGTGATTCCATCATGCCGGATTTGATTGATATGCATCATATCGGGGATGCGTTAACGCAACTGAAATTTGTCGAACCGGTTTTGGATGTTGAGCATTTTACATTGACGTATAAAGATCAACATAAATTGTTTCATGAGTTGCAAGCGTCGGGCATGATACTGCCGGGCGATTATCAAGAGTGTATGAAAAACACTAAGAATTTGCGGAATGAAACAGGTGTGTTTGAAACAATATATGAAGTAGTTTATGGACATGCTTGGATGCCAGAAGATGTGCGAGAACAAGCAGCGGATGAGGATGGGGTTGTGAAATTTCCGTTGTCGTATTTGCGGCAGAGGTAGCTCTGTCATTCCCGCCTGCGCGGGAATGACAGTGAGTAAGTGGAGATGGCAATGAGTGTCTGAGAATGAGAGAATAATTTTATGCAGAAAAAAATTGCTTTAATCACAGGCGCTAACTCAGGGGTCGGCAAAGAAATTGCATTAGGTCTTGCAGAAGCCAATATGCATGTGATTTTAGTGTGTCGAAATAAACAAAAAGGCGACTTAGCGCAGCAAGAAATCAAAACACTTTCAGGGTCGAATGAAGTCGATCTTTTTATCGCTGATTTATCTTCGCAAAAAGACATTCATCAGCTGGCGAAATCTCTGGAAGCGACTTATTCCAAATTAGATATTTTAGTTAATAACGCAGGCATTGTTCTGAAAAGCAAAACACTGTCAGTCGATAATATCGAAATGACTCTAGCGACAAATCATTTAGGACCTTTTCTGCTGACGCAGCTATTACTCCCGTTGCTGCAGAAAAGCGAAGCCGCGCGCATCATCAATGTGTCTTCTGAAATTCATAAATGGGCGTCATTGGATTTGCAAGATTTGCAATTTGAAAAACGCAAATATCGATTTATGAAAGCGTATGCGCAATCAAAGTTATTAATGAATATTGCTGCAATGGAATTATCACGAAAATTACGTGAAACAACTATGACAGTGAATTGCTATCATCCTGGTGCTGTGAAAACAAATTTAGGCAGTGATAGCGAGCATTCTTTTTTATGGAGAGGGATTGATAAACTCATTAAAAGTTTTTTTATTTCTCCGAAGAGAGCGGCGAGTACGGCGATTTATTTAGCGTTGTCTTCTGATGTGGCTAGTGTGACAGGTAAGTATTTTATTCGTTCAAAACCAGCAAAGCTCAGTAAAATGTGTGAGGATGAGAGTCTTGCGCGACAAGTGTGGACAGTCAGTGAGGGGTTGGTCGGGATTGTAAAATGAAATATAATCCACCTTTAGAGCGAACCTGAGGTAAGTATTTTGGCAAAAGATATCTTTATCGGCATCGATGGCGGCGGCACGAAATGTAAAATACGTGTTGAAGATGCAGAACGCAATTTAATCGGCCAAGCTGTCGGTGGACCTGCCAATATACGTTTGTCAGTCGATGTCACATGGCAATCTATTTATCAAACCTTAGAAGAAATCTTGCTACCGCAACAGATTTCTCTGCAAGATAAAAACTATCAATTTCATGTTGGCATGGGATTGGCGGGATGTGAAGTACAAGAAGCGCGTTTGGAATATTTAAGTCGTCCTCATCCTTTCACAACAATTTATTTAACATCGGATGCGCATGTTGCTTGCTTGGGCGCACACCATATGCAAGACGGTGCCATCATTATTATTGGCACAGGTGTGATTGGTTACGAAATTCAACACGGCCAAGGCACGCAAGTCGGCGGTTGGGGTTTTCCACACGATGATGAAGGCGGTGGCGCTTGGTTAGGTTTAGAAGCAGTTCGTCATACGTTTCAATGGTTAGATCATAGAGCTGAAAAATCACCACTACTCGAAGATATTTTTGCTTTTTTTGATAAAGATTTCCCGCGATTTGTAACGTGGGCAAATCGCGCGAATTCCAGTGAATTTGCACGTCTTGCGCCACTGGTGATTAATCACAGTCAGAGTGAAGATATGTGGGCAACGCGTTTGATGAAGAAAGCCGCGCTTGCTATCAATCATGTCGGCACAGCCTTAGAAAAACTCCACGAAGAAAAATCTCATCCACTGCCGTGCGCCTTATTTGGTGGTGTTGCACCTTTTATTGAACCATGGTTAGGAGAAACATTACGTGCACGCTTAGTGCCACGTAAAGATGATGCAAACGTTGGTGCTGTTTTAATGGTGAGAGAGTTGGTTGAAAAAAATAGACGGAATCAATCCTCATGATGTCTATCATGGAAAAAGAAGCGATTTCAACACCAGAAATATTAGTCCAGCAATTTGCGGCAAACGTTGCAGTGTTTACCGCGCTCAGTCAGCGCTTGCAAAAAACACCGCCCACATTTGCAATGACAATTGCGCGCGGGAGTTCAGATCATGCTGCAACTTTCGCAAAATATTTGCTTGAAACACAATTAGGTTTAGTGACAGCGTCTGCCGCGCCATCCGTAGTCACGTTGTATCATGCGGATTTACAACTGAAGAATTGTTTAGTGTTAGGTTTGTCTCAGTCGGGACAAAGTCCTGATATAGCAGAAATGCTGACAGCTGCCAGACGCGCGGGTGCGATTACAGTTGCAATTGTGAATCAAAGCGACTCACCCTTAGCGGAAGCAGCGGAATATGTTGTACCACTTTACGCAGGGCCAGAATTGGCTGTCGCTGCGACAAAAAGTTATATGGCGACGTTAGCAGCGCTGGTGCATTTCATCGCGATTGTTAAACAAGATGCTGCGTTACTGCAAGCTTTAAGCCAATTACCTGATGCTTTGCGAACAGCGATTACGATGGATTGGAGCACTGCAATTTCTGAATATCAAAATAGTCATAATACCTTAGTGATTGGACGCGGATATGGTTTTCCTATCGCGCAAGAAGCGGCGTTAAAATTTAAAGAAACAGCACGTATCCACGCAGAAGCTTTTAGTGGCGCTGAATTATTACATGGTCCGTTTGCTTTAGTGCAACCGGATTTTCCTTTATTGATGTTTGGTCAACATGATGTGTCATTGCCAGGTATTCTGGAATTAGCAAAACGTGTTAAAGACATGGGCGCAAAAGTGATGTTAGCAGTTCCACCGCAAAATGATAAAAATGTATTAAAAGATACGGCTTCTATTATTTTGCCATTGCCTGCTGCGTTACATCCTGTGTGTGATCCCTTAATGATTATCCAAGCTTTTTATGTGATGATGGCGCGCTTAGCTGTTGCACGTGGATTTAATCCTGATACACCGGCGAATCTTTCGAAAGTCACTAAAACATGGTAGGACGCGATGAATCTTATTCTTAAAGGATTACAAGTTTATACAGAACAAGGCATTTTGAAACAAGCGGGTGTGCATGTTCAAAATGGGTTGATTGAAAAGATTGATCAAGCTTCAGCGCTAGATGTGAAAGCAGATGAAGTATTAGAGTTTCCTGACAATTATCATCTTGTCCCCGGATTTATTGATTGTCACACACATGGTGTCAAAGGCTTTGATGTCATGGATGCGACAGCAGAAGCGTTGACAACCATCAGTCAAGCGTTGGCAGCAGAAGGGACGACTGCCTATCTTGCAACAACGATGACAGCAGAGGTGCAACAAATTGAAAATGCATTAACTGCTGTGCGACATCATATGGCATCACCTGCGAATACAATGGGCGCAAAAATTTTAGGTGTGCATTTAGAAGGTCCGTTTTTAGCACCCACTAAAATGGGCGCGCAGCGCGGTGATAAAATTATCGCGCCTGATGTTTCGCTGATGCAGCATTGGCAAAAAATCTCAGGGGACGCGATCAAATTAGTCACGCTTGCACCGGAACAGCCACACAGTGAAGACTTGATTAGATATTTAAAACAACACCATATTATTCCTTCTATTGGCCATACCAATGCGACTTATGCCGAAGCGATGACTGCGATAGAAGCAGGGTGTTGTCATGCGACACATCTTTTTAATGCTATGCGCGGCATGCATCAGCGTGAGCCGGGTGCGGTGACGGCTGCGTTATTGTCAGATAAAGTCATGGCAGAATTAATTTTAGATGGGATTCATTTACATCCTGCCATTGTGCAGTTGGTGTTGAAGGTGAAAGGGAAAGATAAAATTGTTTTGATTACCGACGCGATGCGCGCGAAATGTTTGCAAGATGGTTATTATGATTTGGGTGGGCAGTCTGTGCAAGTGAAAGCAGGGCAAGCAACACTGGCAGATGGGACTTTAGCGGGCAGTGTGTTAGAGATGCCATCTGCGATTCAGAATATGTTGAAATTTACAGGATGTGAGTTGAGTGACGCGATTAAGATGGCATCAGAAAATCCGGCGAAAGCGTTGGGGATTTTTCAGCGTAAAGGTAGTATCGCTGTTAAGAAAGATGCGGATTTGGTGGTGTTGGATGAGAAGCTGCGGGTTGTCTTAACAATTTGTGGTGGCAAGCGCAACGAAATCCAATCTTAATTATCCTAGCCGCTTTAAACATGACATATATTTTTCTGTCGCTCGAGTCGCCAAATGTTGACTGTAATTAGGTAATAACCATTCAGCTAAAGTGGGATATCCTTCGCGAGGTGTGGAATAAGGTGCGAGTACTTGATCAGTGTATGCATGAAACTCTTCGGGAAAATCTTGGAGAAGATATCTTTCTTCAACCATGTCATAAAAAGTGATTAAACTTTTCAATAGATCTAAGCCTAAGTAAAGAACAGCTTTTTTACCTTTAAATGCGTCGCGCCAATGCAAAGCATAATGTAAAAATTCTTCATCATGTTTTGCAGAGATTGTGTGGATGTGCCTATTGCCTATGTTCATAGGGTCATGACCGGGTTTTAGACGATAGCAACCATCGATTAATTGGTAATGTTGCTCAATATATTCTAGGTCTGCTGCATACAGTGGCATTTTTACGAGTTGTGATGAAGGCTTATATTGGTTTATTTTTATAAGTTTACGAAAAGTTTTGATAGCAGTTTCATGATTGTTATCCGAAGGATTTTGATTTGTCCAATAATGAATGGTATCACGTAAATATTGCATGAAATTTTCTGTCATGGTTGCATGATTTTTCTCAACGGGTTTTTTGTTTATCCGATTGAGAGTGGCATCATATAAAATTTTTAGTCTTTTTCTATCTTGATTCAGGAGTTTGATGACTCTCATACAATCAGCCATATCTTGATCGGGTATCGTGTGTTCATGATCATTGATTACAGCAAGAGCAGGGGTGTGCCCGAAAAAATGTGCTGCAGTGTATTTACCTGCCGGCACATTTAAAATACCGTGTTTTTCATTCGCATAGGCGTCATAAGCGTGAGTTAACTCATGCGATAACATTTCTTCTAGTGTTTTATCTAACTCAAATGTTTCAATTGGTATGAAGAGGGTTTTTTCTTTATAGGAAGCTTTAGGTAGACCGGTTGTTAAGTGTCCACGATAGGATGCAAGGTGAGCTTGTCTCGTCGTGAGTTCAATATGGAATCCTTTCCATGTAAGTAATTCATCTAGCTTACATTGGTCGAGGTGATTGTTTTGATAGAGATTGATCAATAAAGACGAGAGTTTTTCTCGATATTCTGTTGATTCTTTTTTTGAAAAAGTTTTAGGGTGTACAGTAATCTTAGCGATCAAGCGCATCTTAAGATGTGCTGTTGCTTTGTCATGTTGAGTAGGTGATTCTGTGATTTTTTCTTCAGGCATAAGATAGGGGCAGGTTAATGGTAATAAGCCTGGAAAAGCAGCTAGGCTATTTTGACTAGTGAGACGATTATCCTGCTCTGGTAGCAGTGCAGGCAAAGATGCTGAATCTGATTTTGGTAAAAAAGGCAGTGTGTAAACTGCGGTAGTAACAGCCAGTAATAATCTAGTAATACGCGACATCGACATGATGAATATCCCGTGTTTTGGGTTATTATTGCTGGGTTACCTTAAGGAAATATTAAAAACAGTCTTGGCGCGGCAGTTTAATAACCGGGATGGATGCCAGCTGAAAGCATGCGGGCATGACAGATGCGTTTTAATTCATACGTTATTGAAAAGTTTTTTACGGCAAAGACGTCGGTTTATGCTTCTTCTTTAATTTAGGTTTATTACGCACTACACGCGTCACATTCGGCACGGCGCGGATTTTTCTTAGTACTCTTGCAAGATGTGCGCGGTCTCTCACTGTAATCGTCAAGCTCACTGAGAAATACCGTCCATCATGTTCTTCTGCATTAATATTCTCGATATTCGATTCTGAATTTGAAATCGCTAAAGCTAAACCCGCCAAGCTGCCGCGTTGATTTAATATTTCTACTTTTAAATCTACAGGGAAGTCGCCCTGTACTTTGTCTTCCCAACGTAATGAAACATATTTATCTGGATTCGTGCGATAGGCTGTTAAGTTTGGACATTGTTCTATGTGTACAACTAAGCCATGGCCTTTTTCAATATAACCACCGATTGAATCGCCCGGTATCGGTCTGCAACATTTTGAATATGAAATGACAATGCCTTCTGTGCCTTTTATCGCAAGCGGTTGACCTGTTGCATGTTCAGAAAATTTTGTTTGTGACAAGGCATGACTTTGTCTTGCAATTTGTCGTGCTACTAATAACGCAGTACGATTTCCTAATCCAACTTCTTCATATAAGTTATTGATAGAATCTAAGTGCGATGCTTCCACTAACGCATCTAAATGCTGCGGTGGAATTTGCGATAAATTGAGTTCCATACCATGCAACGCAGTTTCGACCATGCGTTTGCCGAGTTCTATGGATTCTTCGCGTTGTTGTTTTTTCAAAAAATGTCGGATATTGCTGCGGGCTTTTCCTGTGACAACGAAATTCAACCAAGCTGGATTCGGTCGCGCACCCGGTGCTGTGATAATTTCTACTTGTTGTCCGCTGACCAACGGTGTGCTTAAAGGTGCAAGACGTCTTTCTAATTTTGCGGCAACACAAGTGTTACCGATGTCTGAGTGAATCGCATAAGCAAAATCAACCGCGGTTGCGCCTGACGGTAATTCAAGAATATTCCCTTTAGGCGTGAAGACATAAACTTCATCCGGGAATAAATCAAATTTCACATTTTCAATAAATTCGCGTGAGCTGCTGGAGCTTGTGTGCATTTCTAAAATGCCTTTCAACCATTCTTTCGCGCGCATTTGCGCATCATCAAATAATGATTTTTCTGTTTTATAAAGCCAATGCGCAGCGATGCCACTTTCTGCCATTTTATGCATTTCTTCGGTGCGAATTTGTACTTCGATGGGTACGCCATACGGGCCAAATAACACAGTATGTAATGATTGATAACTGTTGGCTTTCGGAATGGCGATGTAATCTTTAAATTTTGCTGTCAGTGGTTTGTAAAGATTATGTAAAACACCTAAGACGCGATAACACGTATCTAATTTATCAACAGTCGCACGAAAACCATAAACATCCATGATTTCAGAAAAAGATAAATGCTTGTCATGCATTTTTTTATAAATACTATAAAGATGTTTTTCGCGACCGATTAATTTCCAGTGGGGGATACCTGCTTTTTTTAGTGCGTTACGGATTTCTGTTTCAATTAATTCCATGACTTCTTGGCGGTTGCCGCGCGCAGTTGTGACCGCGGCTTTTAAAATACGGTAACGCATAGGATAAAGTGAAGCGAATCCTAAATCTTCAAATTCAACACGAAACGCATGCATACCTAAGCGGTTTGCAATAGGGGCAAAAATTTCTAAGGTTTCTATCGCAATGCGGCGACGTTTTTTGGGCGGTAAACAACCTAGGGTGCGCATATTGTGAAGGCGGTCCGCGAGTTTCACCAAGATGACGCGAATATCGCGCGCCATGGCCATGACCATTTTACGAAAATTTTCGGCTTGTGCTTGGACGTGGCTTTCAAAGGTAATTTGGGTGAGCTTGGTGACACCATCGACGAGATCTGCGACTTCTTTTCCGAATTTTTCTACGATTTCTGGTTTTTCTACAGTGGTATCTTCGATCACATCATGCAAAATGGCAGCCATGATAGTCGGTGGATCCATGCGCATTTCTGCCAAAATGACGGCTACGGCAACGGGATGAGTGACATACGGTTCGCCGGTATGGCGTTTTTGTCCAGAGTGGGCTTCTTTCGCAAGCAGGTAGGCTTTCTCAATGGCACTGATTTCTGTGTCATTCAGATAATGTTTCAATTCTTCGCGCAGGGTTTCGAACTCGGCCACGCAGCCTCCGTATTAGGCGGCCTCCCTCTCCCTAGGGGAGAGGAATGAATTGGGGTGTAGGGGAGTGCCGCTTATACTTATCAGTATAATTGAAAATACAACGAAGTATCTGAATTTTATTCAGATTCTGCGTTGTTATCTGTTTGAGGTTCGGTCAATTCAGGCGGTGTATGCGTTTCGCTAGTTTCAGTGTGTTCAGTAGTAATACTGATCACTGTGGTTTCGACCAACATAGGCTCTGCATTATGGGCATCGCTAAAGTCGGTATAGCCCATTGCGATTTCTCTTAAAGCAACAACCGTGGGTTTATCATTTTCCCAAGCCACCTTGGGTTCAGCGCTGCCACGCATGAGTTGGCGGGCTCTTTTAGAGGCTAACATCACTAATTCAAAACGGTTTTTTACGTTTTGCAGACAATCTTCAACAGTTACGCGTGCCATGAGATATACCCCATCAATCGATTAATTCTTTGTGAGACCGCACATTTTACATGGTTTAGGGGGGTGATGCCAGAGCTTTGCTGTATGCCCTCACCCAACCCTCTCCCGCCAACCTAAGCTAAGATCACTTAAGGTTATTGTGGGAGAGGGTTGGGTGAGGGGGAAAATCAGAATTCTTCAATTTTTGCAGTAGACAGCTCAGCAATTAATTTAGCATGTTTTTCCGTCTGTCTAGAACGCAACAATCGTCCAGCCTGCACAATCACTTGTAAATCATTCAAGGCCGCAGAAAAGTCATCATTGATCACCACATAATTGTAGCTAGGCACATGGTTGGTAGCTTCTCTGACATCCGCAATGCGTTGTCTAATGATATCGGTATTATCTTGATTGCGTTTAACTAAGCGTTCATGCAAATCTTTCACAGAAGGTGGCAGAATAAAAATACTGATGCTATTACGGATCAAATCATGAATTTGTTGTGCGCCTTGCCAATCAATTTCTAAAATAACATCTATTCCGCGTGCTAAAGTTTCTTCTACCCAGCGCCGTGAAGTGCCATAACAATTTCCAAAAACAGTAGCATGCTCAAGAAAGTCATCGTGTGCAACCATGTGATCAAACTCATCTCTTGAAATGAAATAATAATTCAAGCCATGCATTTCGGCGGGTCGTTT
Organism: Myxococcales bacterium; assembly: GCA_903970525.1. GTDB lineage: Bacteria > Pseudomonadota > Gammaproteobacteria > DSM-16500 > DSM-16500 > UBA5158. Next base: position 27,787 of record CAJCIZ010000168.1, read on the forward strand.
TGGGCGTGTAGTATGAGAAATAGAAACCATAATATTTTGCAGAGAATCCACTAAAGCTTTAACCAAAGTGGTTTTGCCTGTTCCTGATGGTGCTGAGATCACATACAGATTACCCGGCCCGGACATGGTTACTCCTGTTATTCGCTTTGTTGTGTGGGTTGTACGTTTTTAACCATACGATCGATAATGGAAGTGGAGGAAACGCCTTTTGTTATCCCTAGCACTCTGACATCACCGCCATACGCATAAACTATTTCATGACCGACGACTTGTTCGATAGTGTAATCGCCACCTTTCGCTAAAATAGGCGGCTGTAATAATTTTAATAAACGTCTTGGCGTGTCATCGGCAAAAGGCACAACCCAGTCAACTGCAGCTAAGCCTGCTAAGACAGTCATGCGTTGTTCAATGTTGTTGATCGGTCTGCCGGGGCCTTTTAAACGCGTGATAGAGTCATCGTCATTGACAGCCACAATTAAATAATCGCCTAGCTGTTTTGCTTGTTGCAAATACGTGACATGTCCCGCATGAAGAATATCAAAGCAACCATTTGTGAAGACGACTTTTTTACCTTGTAAACGTGCTTCATTCACAGCGCGTAACAATTGTTCTTCGTTGACTATGCCGCCATTTGTTAATGCTGAGCCAGATAAAGCAATTTGTAATTCAGCTGCGCTCACAGAAGCTGCGCCTAATTTTGAGACGACTAAGCTTGCAGCCAGATTGGCTAAAGTCATCGCGGTTGGCATAGGCGAACCGGATGCTAACGCAGCACCTAAGACTGCAATCACTGTGTCGCCAGCGCCTGTGACATCAAAGACTTCTCGTGCATGCGCAGGCAAATGTATTTCTTCTTGATCATCGCGTATGAGTGTCATACCAAATTCACCGCGTGTGAGCAGTAAAGCATTAACATGATAGTCGCGTAAAAACGCTTTGCCTTTCGTTAAGATATCTTTTTCATTGTTGCAAGGACCAACAACGGCTTCAAATTCTTTTAAGTTAGGTGTAACAGTGTTCGCGCCGCGATAAATTGAAAAATCACTGCCTTTAGGATCTACTAAAACAGGTACATTGGCTTCGCGTGCCAAATGGATAAATTCTTGTGGGTTGACGAGCGTGCCTTTGCCATAATCTGACAAGATCACTAAATCGCTGCGTGATAATTCATTTTTAAATGCAGTGATCAATGCGTCTGGACTAAATGAAGGAAATTTTTCTTCGAAATCTAAGCGAATCAATTGTTGATGTCGGCTGATTACGCGTAATTTCGTAATGGTTTTCACGCCTTCAATATGATGAATCGCGGATTTAACATGGCAAGCCGTTAATTGATCGGCAAGAATACGTGCGGCTTCATCATTGCCTGCTACGCCTAAGAGTGTCACGTTTGCGCCAAGCGCTGCAATATTTAAGGCGACATTGCCGGCTCCACCGGGTCTTTCATCAAATTGCTTAACTCGCACAATAGGGACGGGGGCTTCGGGTGAAATACGCGCCGCATCGCCGAACCAATAGCGGTCTAACATGACGTCGCCTATGACGAGAATGTTGCTTTGAGTGAAATCCGGTAAGGTGGGATGAGTCATTGTTTTTCTTTCTTATTTCCTTAAAAGCTGCCGATTGTAACATGAATGGACGAATATACAAAAAACATGATTTAATGCCGGACTATGATGACTCTCTTACGCCATAAAAGCTTACCTGCGCTCACCATCTTTGGTTGTGGATTATTATTATTTACCATTCAGTTATGTCACCAGGAAGTCATTGGCTTCGAAGCCCGTTTTTATCTGTTTGCGGTAGAAATGTGGCGGCATGGGTTGAGCTTTTTTCCTACAGCCTACCAACAGCCTTATCCGGATTATCCTGGGTTGGCGACCATACTGATTGTGGCGTTTTCAAAGTGTATGGGGCATCTCAATAAATTGACGGCTGTTTTCCCCAGTGCGGTTGCGGCTGCTGTTACTTTGGCGATGACTTATCAGATTGGGGCATTGCACAGCGCGCGCTGGGGGTGGTTTGCGGTTTTCTTTTTGTTGCTCACCAATACTTTTGTGATGGAAGCGCGGACGATTTCTCCTGATCAATATATTGCGATGGTGACAGTGATTTGTTTTTACTTAGTGTATTCGGCGGAAGTTTGGCAGAAGACAAAAAGACTAGGGTTTATTCCTTTTTTATTCTTGCTGGGTTTTGCGTTTCGTGGACCTATTGGTTTGGTTGTGCCGGCTGGTGTCGTCAGTGTTTTCTATTTATTAGATAATCAGTTTAAGAAATTTTTGCTGATGTGTGTTATTGCAGCGGTCATGTTAACCATCGGTTGTCTTTTATTATTTGGTGCGGCATACCACATGGGCGGCGCGCCATTTATGCATGATGTGTTGCAACTCGAAGTGTTGGGGAGAATGCATGATGCTTATTTGCCTTGGTATTTTTATTTCACTGAAAGCCTAGGCGCGTATGCAGTGACTTATCCGCTCGCGATTTTAATTTTGATGGGCTATGCGGTGATGCGTGGCGAGAGTCGTTTCATTCAAAAATTATTTGGCTGGGCTTTTGTGATTATCATAGGATTAACGATTCCTGCGGGTAAAAAAATACGCTATATTTTAGCGTTTGCGCCGGCGTTGGCGTTGATTTCAGCTTCGTTGTTCGCTGCGTATCCGCCGCAAAAATATTTTGTTTATCTGCGTAAGATGGTTCTCGGTGTTTGTTTTGTGTTGCCGGCTTCTTGTTATCTTGCGCTTGTGGTGGTGAGTGCGCTTGTTGCAGAAAAGCAGTTGCCAATTATTATCGCTTTTCCTGTGGCGAGTATGATTTTCTTTTTGTTACAAATGATTTCTATTGTCTACATCAAGCGTGATATTGTGATTGTGGGCGCGGCGGCGATGGCGTTTTTGACGTCTTATATTTTTTTAGTGGAGCCTGTTAATTTAGGGTTGAATCGTACGCAGGGTTTTGTTCAGCAAGTTGAGAGTGCGCGGGATGCGGCGCGAGCGAAGTTAGTTTTCTATCAGGAAAATTCTGATGCGATGCCGATTAAATATGTAGTGGATATGTCGCGGGATGAAATACCTGTGTTTGTCAATAAGCAAGATGAACTCATGCAAATTAAGCAGCCAGTGTTTGTGGTGATGAGTCGGGAGCATTTTGTTGCGATGCCAAAAGAATTGGCGTTGAAGTTTAACGTATTGTATGAAGGTAAAGTTGGTCATGAGCAAGTTGTGGTGGTTTCCCCTCGTCCAACCCTCTCCCATTGATAGCTCTATGTTCTAGTCATGGTCTGTTGGTGGGTGAGGGTACAAACAAATCGTTAATAAAATCTTTTTTCTCCAGCCGGTCTAGTTTTAAATCTCTTATACTGCCAAATATATTGCTCCGGCTTATTCCGAATCGCTTGTTCTAAAAATTGATTCAATCGAGTGGCATCTTGCACAACATCATCACTAGGAAAATTTTCCAACGGCGCAGATAAATTAATTTCATATCCCCATTTATCATCCGTACGATAAAAATCAATCGGCACAATCGTCGCACCACTTAATTTAGCAATACGTGATATCGCAGTCAGTGATGCAGTTTGCACGCCAAAAAACGGTACAAAAACGCTGCGTTTTTCACCGCCATCAATATCATAGGCATACCACACAGCCATATTACTCTCGAGTGTGTTGAGTAATTCACGCATGCGGTGACGCGCTATGGTTTTAATTTGATATTTCTTGCGAAAACTTTCTTGAATAAATGCGATTAACTTTTTTTTGTGTGGGCGGTACATCACAGCAAATGAGTATTGTGAACCTAGCATGCGTCCCACCATTTCTAGACAAATAAAATGAGGGCCTAATAATATGACGCCTTTGCCGTTACTGAAGGCTTTCTCTGCATGTTCAACGCCATTTAAGGTGACAGCACATTTTTTTAAACGACGGTCAGACATCCACCAAGCCATCGCAGCTTCGATAACGCCTATCCCTAAAGCTTCAAAGTTTTTTTTGATCAGTTGCGTACGTTCAACATCTGATAATTCAGGAAAACATAAATCAACATTGGTGGTGGAAATGGTTCTTAACTTCGGAGAATAGCGATAAATCAATTTTCCTATCGCCCGCCCAATACTGAATTGCCAGCGAATGGGCAAGCGGGTGATCAACCATAAACAGCCCATGCCTAGCCAGGCGGGCCATGTGATGGGGCTGATTAAACTGAGTTTTTCTTTGAATGACATGGTTATGCTATCGTTTAAAAGTTGCATATCATATCATAGTTCAGCTTAATGCTAAGGGACATTTATGCCAGACCAACTCTGTATTCAATGTATTGTAAAAGGTGTCGTGCAAGGCGTATGGTATCGTGCCAATACGAAAGACCAGGCGACAGCGCTAGGCTTAAGAGGCTGGGTGCGAAACTTACCCGATGGAAGTGTTGAAGTCCTTGTCTGTGGTGAAAAAGATAAAGTGTTACAGTTACATGAATGGTTGAAAAAAGGCCCGCCACGTGCAAAAGTAAGCGAAGTGATTTATGCCGAAATTGACTGGCAAGATCATGATGAATTTGCAGTCCGATAATGAGTGTTATTCACAGAGGAAATAAGTATGAAATTGATATGGAATTGTTTTATCGCTTTATTTGCTATCGTAGGAACGGGCCTTGCTTATGCCAGTATTATCATTCCGATTCATATGACTGATGCGGATGGCAACGGTAAAGATATTGGGACTGTCAAAGCAGAAGATGCGTCTTATGGCTTGATCTTAACGCCAGAGTTGAAAGACTTGCCAGCTGGTGTGCATGGTTTTCATATCCATGAAACTGCGATGTGTGTGCATAATGGCATGGCGGCGGGCGGACATTATGATCCTGCTAAAACCGGCAAACATTTGGGGCCTTATGGAGAAGGACATTTAGGTGATTTGCCTCCCTTAATTGTCGATGCCAATGGCAATTCAAGCTTGCCTGTTTTAGCCCCACGTTTAAAGCTCAAAGATATTGAAGGCCGTGCTTTAATGATTCATGCAGGTGGAGATAATTATTCTGACCAACCCGAAAAGTTGGGTGGAGGCGGGGCTAGAATCGCTTGCGGTGTGATTCCAACCCATTAAACTTGAATCATTTCAAAGTCGTCTTTTGTAGCGCCACATTCTGGACATTGCCAGGACAGGGGAACATCTTCCCAGCGAGTGCCTGGCAATATCCCATCTTCAGGCCAACCTTGTGCTTCATCATAAATGTAGCCGCACAGTAAACACATAAATCGTTTGTATTGCATAGCTGCGTTCCCTTGTGAATAGGGCGCCTATCCTACCCTAGCGGGAGGATAAAATAAACGATATAATTGCGCCGCGTTTTAGCCTGAATTTTATTATTTAGAGGTTATTATCCATGTCACGTTCCCATCAGCTCCTTGAAGAAGCCCAACGTTATATCCCAGGCGGCGTCAATTCACCCGTCCGTGCGTTTAACGGAGTAGGTGGCGATCCTGTGTTTTTTAAGTCTGGGCATGGTGCTTATTTAATCGATGAAGATGGACGTGAATACGTTGATTATGTGGGATCTTGGGGCCCTATGATTTTAGGCCACGCGCATCCCAAAATTATTGAAGCCGTCGCAGCCAGTATCAAGAATGGATTAAGCTTTGGCGCACCAACAGAAATTGAAATCAAATTAGCAAAAAAAGTTTGTGAAATTATGCCCTCTATCGAAATGATTCGCATGGTTAACTCCGGAACGGAAGCCACCATGAGCGCCATTCGTTTAGCAAGAGGCTATACAAAGCGAAATAAAATTATCAAATTTGAAGGCTGTTATCACGGCCACGCAGATTTTTTATTAGTGGCGGCAGGGTCAGGTGCTTTAACCTTAGGCGTGCCAAATTCAGCAGGCGTCCCTGAGAGTATCGCGCAACATACTTTAATTGCAGAGTTTAATCGTTTGGACAGTGTCTCTGCTTTATTTGAAAAATATGGCGATGATATTGCAGGCGTGATTGTTGAGCCTGTGCCAGGCAATATGAATTGTATTCCACCGCAACCAGGCTTTTTACAAGGCTTACGTGATTTATGTACGCGTTATGGTAGCGTCTTAATTTTTGATGAAGTGATGACAGGGTTTCGTGTGGCTTTAGGGGGTGCGCAAGCGCATTACCAAGTTAAGCCTGATTTAACCACATTAGGCAAAGTCATTGGCGGAGGTATGCCAGTCGGCGCCTTTGGTGGTCGCGCAGACATTATGCGTTGCATTGCGCCATTAGGGCCTGTTTATCAAGCCGGCACTTTGTCAGGTAATCCTGTGGCGATGACAGCGGGTTTAACTGGCTTGACGTTGCTCACAGAAGATAAGAAATTTTATGAAAAATTAACTGCAACAACCCAACGCTTAATGGATGGATTGGTTGCGCGTGCAAAAGCCGCCAATATAGATCTTTGCACGACAGCAGTTGGTGGAATGTTTGGGATCTTCTTTACAGATGCTAAAAACATCACGACTTTTGCGGATGTTAAAAAATGCAATATTGATTTATTCAAACGCTTTTTCCATGGCATGTTAGAAGAAGGGGTTTATCTGGCGCCTTCTGCTTATGAGGCAGGGTTTGTTTCTTCTGCGCATGGCGAGGGTGAGATTAATAAAACATTCGCGGCCGCAGAGAGAGTCTTTGCCAAATTGGCCGTGCTGGTTTGATCCTAAGCCATTGAAAAATCATGCCTCTTTTTTGTTTTTCCGTTAATAAATCCTTAAGGTAGCTATGTTATCTTAAGCGCTTATTGATGAGGTTAAGCAAGGCATGCCAGGGTTCAGTATCAAAGAGACAGTACAAAAAACTATTTTAAAACACAGTGCTTATTACAAATCTTTGTATGATAAGTTCAATGAGTTTTCTCCGCGTTTAATTCCTATTTTAGATCAACTGTCGCAAGATATAATCGCCGCGTTTCCTGACGAGTTAGAAGCAGAGAGTGAAAACCTAGAGCAGCATAAAATATTTCAAATTAAAAGTAATACGAATAAGCATGGCGGAAAATATTTTCTCACACCTGATGCTATACTCAATGATCACCCTAGATTACATCCCGATAGACAATATATCGATCCAGATGAAACAACCTATCCATTAAATTCAGTTAGAGCAATTTGGAATGTTCTCGTCAAATCTAAACAGTTAGTCGCGGAAAGTAAAAAATCCTACGCTGATGATATTGACAGTGTGCTAAGTCAGGCTGACTTTTACTCGTTTAATTTCAACTATCTTGATCTCAAGTCATGGGGTCCCAGAGTAGTTGATAATAAAACATTAAAATTATCCATGGTGCTACTAAAATTTTATATAAGTTTATTGTTAGCGCTAGACAAAATTGTGCAAGAGAATGAAGTGTTAGAACAACAATCTGTAGTCAATGCATTCATCAAGACTATTAAGAAACAAATTAAATTAACTTATTCGCGCATCTCTACTTATAACCATTATAAAAATGAATTAAAGTTGTCTGTGATTGGAAGTGTTATTCAACGAAATAGAGATTTGTTGAATAATAGAATAAGAGAACTTCGTTGCGAGGGCGATACTGTTGAATCGGTTTATCTGGCTGCGCTAACGGAAGCGAAAGAATTTCCAAGCTATGTGCAAGATCTCGAAGCGGACGTGCGTCAATCAGACAAACAATTATATGATCTGATGCAGCAGATAAAGACAGTCAAGGAAACCCCGCAACTTGAGGAAAAAAAATCTGAATCAGATAAGCTTGTTGAAAATGATCAAACGAATGACCAGATTGATGATAATCTGTTGCCTTGCATAGCGTCAGCTGAGAAAACGATGCAAACTGGATTTTCTATTGGAATTTTGGTGCAGGAATTAACAACACAACAACCGCTGTTAGAAGAAAAATATAACGCCATTAAATCGATTGATTTGGCTAACATGTTACGTAGCGCAGAAGAGGAAGATAAGTTAGCCTATGAACAGTATGAAATTAATCAAGCCAGATTAGAAGAAGTCAGAAGAACAATAAGAATTCTCGAAAGAGATATCAAAAAAGAACAAGCACACCTAGATTCACAAGCCCTGAGCAGGCGCAGTCAAATAGAGTACATATCCAAGCCATACGATCTGGAAATTAAGGACTTACAACAGTCTATTGATGAGACAATTGCTGCAAGAACAAATCGCGGTCTTAATTTAACAAATCTCGTCAGAGTGACCAGTAATGTAATAAGTTATATAGGCTCTGCTGAATCCGATACGCTATTGTCGCAAGAAGAAATTGCAGAGAAACGTTCTAAAATTCAGGAATTACGCCAAGCAAAAAAAATATCACTTGAAGCGGTAGATATCATTCTTGACCCCGAAATTGAAACACAAGCGAGAAAAGTTAAACAACTTAGAAATGAAGAAAAGATCCATAATAAAACTAAAGACGCATTAGTTCTCGACCACAGAAAATATCAGTCCAAGCTCTTGCTGCTTAAAAGAACTCAGAGTATTATCAAAATATTACAACCTTTCCAAACAGAAATAAATTCACTGGAAACAAGTGTTCACAGAAATCATACAGCCATTAGGCAATGTGCTTTTAGTTGGAATCTCAGTGGGGATTATAAAGCACAATCCAAGGCTTTAGATCAAGCAGAGCGTCGCTTTAACGAGCATTTAGATCATCGTGAAAAATTAAATACGAAGTTAGCAGCAGTAGCCGTCCCTTTACAAAAATTCCAACAAGATCTTTCTGAGGACGCGAACAAAAATTCAATAGATCTCAATGAAGCAATCCTGCACGACACTGCGGCTAAACTTTTTAAAAAAGTGGATGCACTGGTGCAAGTTTCTGATGATGCTATGCTAGCGACTGTAATTGCACTCAAAGAAGCGCAGCAACAGCGGGCGCTGCATAGTATGCAAGTCAATAAAGATCGAGTCGTTCAGAAATATATTGGCTCAGATAAAAATCAATTCTCGGGTAAGCTCAAAGAATATTGGGATAATCGTAATTATCAAATCAGTTATCTGATATCCGACGCGGCAGACTATTTGTTCACTTCATGTTTCGGACGTAAAACAGAAAGACAAGAACGAGCAGACTATTTGAGTGCGCTCCAAAGTAAATTAAGTAAGTTTCACGCGGTGGATTATAGCGTGACAAATTCTTTCGATGTTGGCCTACAAGTAGGAGAGTTGTTGGAATTTATCAACACTGGCATTAGAAAATTTAAACCGCGCCAAGATAGACTGGAATCGTTAGAACATTATTTACATAATTTAAAAGCAGATATCACACAACATCATATCAATAGTTTGGCAATTAAAGATAAATTTGATCTTCATGAGCTTGTCGCTTCTCCTCAATTGGTTAGGTAATTGCTGCAGTTAATATTGCTTCATCTTAAGATCAATTTCATTCGCCCAGGCTTTGATTCCGCCGCGTAAATTACAAACATTATTAAATCCGTGTTCTTGCAGGAATGCCACAGCGCGACTGCTTCTTCCGCCCATTTGACAATGCACTATAATTTCTTGATCAGGGTTTAATTCGTTCAAACGCTGTGGTAATTCTCGTAGCGGAATTAAATGACCGCCTAAATTACAAATGTCATATTCCCATTGATCGCGCACATCCAGTATAAAAAATTCAGCATTGGCTTCTTTGCGTGCTTGTAGTTCTTGCACGGAGATTTCTTTGATGTTCATACAGTCCCCCAAGGTTTAACAGTCACCAGTATCACGATGGCAATGAGAAAAATAACAGGAATTTCATTCAACCAACGGTAAAAGACATGCCCGTGTTTATTTCTATCATGCTTAAAATCAAATAATAATTTACCTAAATAGATGTGATACAACACGAGTAAAGCAACCAGCCCAAGCTTAGTATGAAACCATACCATAGGCATATAGGTGTTGATGCCATAGCTTAATTCCCAAACGCCAAATAGGATAGTGAGCAGGGCGCCTGGCGTCATGATGCCAAAATAAAGCTTTCTTTCCATGATCTTAAACCGGTCTATGCTAATTTTATCGGTCGCTTGCGCATGGTAGACAAATAACCGAGGTAAATAAAACAAGCCAGCAAACCAGGTGACCATGAAGATGATATGAAACGCTTTAACCCAAAGCATAATAACTCCTATTTATTGCCTCTCCCGTCATGGGGAAGTCATTATATCTCCTACCCTGATATTTTTTCAGAAATATTTAAAATTTTCGTGTATAATTCCTCAACAAATACGGGGCCTTAACCTATGAATACACCATTAGTCTTCACACAAAATGCCGCAGCGAAAGTCTGGGAGCTCATCCAAGAAGAAGGTAATTTGAATTTAAAACTCCGTGTCTATGTGACAGGCGGTGGTTGTTCCGGTCTTCAATATGGATTTTCATTTGATGAGGCAGTGAATGACGATGATACTGTTGTGACAAAAAACGTTCCTGAAGCAAGCGACGTGCATTTATTAGTGGATCCTATGAGCTTCCAATATCTTGCCGGTGCTGAAATAGATTACCAAGAAGATATTGAAGGCGCGCAATTTATCATTCGTAATCCTAATGCAAAAACAACCTGTGGATGCGGATCATCTTTTTCCGCAGATGGTTAGGGCTTGACAGGTGCAGGCACAGGTGCCGGCGCATGTGCGATTTCATTTTCATGCATTAATACTAAGACAGATTTTAAGGCGTCAGGTTCTATGACGAACTCACCTTGGAATGGACGATCTAAAGTGAGCAACAGAAAAATCATCGAGGCAGCCATCAGCGCTGCGCTAATCACAGTGAAAATATGTAAATAAAAATTCATACCAAATAAAAAATTAATGCCTAGTGTTAAGAATGTACCGATTAATATGACTTCCCAGATTTCAGCGCTTAACTCAGAATTACTCATGCTAATGCGCGCTTGACGTGCATTATAAAGCGATTTTATTTCTTCTAGCATATCGCGTTGAATTAATAACTCTGATGGATCTATTTTACTGTAGGCATGCAATTGATCGGCAATGTTATTAATGATGAGATCGCCATCGTGAGGGACATCTTTGCCATCTTTCATCAACGGCCATTCAACATTAATGGTCTGATTAAGATATTTTTTTAATTCCGTATTCATGATGGATTGTGTGGGCTCATTTAGCCATGCTGCATCGCGATAAATATTTGCAACCGAATTAGCTTCACGTTGCACAGCATCAGATGTATAGCTGAGGTTGTTAATAAGATACAATGCAGTCAGGCCAGCTAACACACCATAAATCAAGCTCACCAAGTTGCATACATTGCCTAATACAGCATTGTCTTGTAGGCGTAACCTGAGTGGAATGACATGTCTTACTAAGAATATAGCGACTATGGAAATAAAAATGGCTGTGCCACTGATGATGAAAAATAATGCGACGTCTGAAAGATGAAAAAGAAATTCAAACATGATGTTATCCTTAAGCATCACTATTAGAATCAGTATAGCAATTGTCTGATGATTTATACAATAATTGTGAAAATATCAGCTAATTCGGGTATGATTATTTGATCGAATCTTAAGGAGACAGGCATGTCACTACGTTTGCTTTGTGCAGGTATTCTTGCCGGGATGGCGCTTTCTGCTTGGGCTGATGAGCCGTCAGCGCAACCCACAACTGAAATTGGTTATCATCCCTGCAAAGAAATCATGAGCGCCTGTCAGGCCGCGGGTTATTTTGATGGTGGTGGTTCAGAAGGCAAAGGCTTGTGGGTGAACTGCATGCAACCCATTATGAAGGGGACTAAGCTACTAGATGTAGAGATGGATCCAAAGATAGTGAGAGATTGCACGGGTAAAGCGCCAGCGCCGAAATCTAAGACAAGACTAGTTCCTGCGCCTACGTCATACATTTTGCAACAGCAAATGCTGCAGAATTCACGGCAAAATCAACCTGCGCCAGCGAAATCAGAGCCATTGGGTGTTCAACCTACACAATGAATTCTTTAAGCTGTTTTTTTGCTCCGATAATAAATGCTATAACACACCAAAACTGCGATCAGGATTAATCCAACGGAAATCATCGGTCTGACAGTGAACCAGGCGATTGCAGTTGTGCAAGACCATAGAATTATCCCCACCGCAAATGCGATAAATCCTGTCCCTAAACCAACAATGCTACCTAGAAAAGGAATAAAATCCGCTAAAATAACGATAGGTCGCATGATTAAAGCAATACCGACCACCATTAAAACCAAAGAGGTGAGACGCAATATCCAAGTCATCATCGCATTTTCTGATTCTGCATCGTTTAAGAGTTGTTGGGGTGATTTGAGTCCCATCGCTAATATTTCAACAGGTTTGCCCGCAGGTGCAATATAAGGTTCTAAACTATTCTGAGTTTGTTGTGCAATGATGCTGACCGTTTGCGGCTCTGTTTTAAGCAGCGTCACTCTGAGATCACCTACGCGAGAGGATTGTGGATCTGTTCCGACATAAATATTATTGCCTTCGTGATGCATAGGCTTGTTGATTTTAATTTGCAGCGGCGTTAAATCGACTTTAGAAAGATCGATAGTCGTGCCGCCAGTGATTTGTGTTATTAAATCTTTTGGCAGTGTGAAATCACCCACCGTGACATTTTTCGCATAGTGTTGTGTGGGTTCTATGGCCATTTTACTAGGGTTTTCATGACCGGCCGGGCTCTTGAAATCATTGCTATTAATGACTTTATTAGACCAAACTTGTTTGTAGGAATAGGTAATAATTTCTTTTTCTGAGCCACCCGTCTCATTTTCTGTATGGGTATCGGTGTTTTCTTCCCATTGAAACATTTCGACTTGGCGCTGTAATTTGATGGCTTTCGTGGAGATATTAAACAGAGTATCTTGCAATGTATCATTTGTAGTCGCGAGCCCATTAAAATAGACAACACGCATATTATTATTGGGGTCTATAGGTGAGGCATCTGCCCTCACATAAACTTGCTCTGTTTCACGCAGGGATTGCTCGGTATGGAGGCCATTACTCTCATTCCAGAAGATGAGGACAAAAGACACTGTGATGAGGACTAGGCCTATTAATAAGCCCCAGAATGCCCCTATAATGCGGCTGCCCCAAGATTTTGTGATGACTTCTTGATCCATCGAGTATCCTCCTTGACCTCATTTTTATAGTCTATCTTAATATTGTCTTAAGGTAAAAGTATTAAGATTATACAACTTGTTACCGATGAGATTTAGATATGAAAGACTATGAATACGATTTTTTGAAGCTTGGGATTCTTGAAGCCCATCATATAGATTATATTGAGATCTTGGCGAAAAAAAGGTTGTTAGCTTTTTATCTCATCAGTGGAGCCACCTATCAATTTATTCATGCCGATCACGCGTTGCTGCTGCGTGCACTTTTGCTGAAAAAATCGATTACATATTATGCTAACCAAGCATTCTCGATGCACTTACAACATAATACTATTTATGATCACCCAAAAAATCAGTTTACTTTGATTGAAGGGTGGGACACTAATTTTCGACCGGATACTAATAGTCGTATTATCCCTGATGCAGGATTACAAATTGTGACAGTGCGTCAATTAGAAAATGGCACAAAAGTCTGTTCAGTCGTTGAAACAGAAAAAGAGTATAATCAACTTCTCGCGACTAAGGCGAATCTAAATTTTTATGTGATACCAAATTTTGCCGAATTAAAACTAAAGCCATATATCAAAGAAACTGAGATCACTGATTTTGAGATAGAAGAAAAGCAGAGCAAATACAGTCTGGCACAATTGATCACTAAGTTTTGTTGCTGCCGTTGCGAAGAAAAAAAACCGCCTAGTATGTTAAAAGAAAAC
>CAJCIZ010000169.1 GCA_903970525.1 Myxococcales bacterium
GCTTATCAAACAGCTTGGTTGAAAACACATTATCCTGCAGCTTATATGGCAGCGGTGCTTTCATCGGATATGGATAATACGGATAAAGTCGTGATGTTTGTGGATGAATGTCATGGCTTAGAGCTTGGGATTGCACCACCCGATATCAATCAAAGTTTTTATATGTTTAAAGTATTAGATGAAAAACATTTAGCCTATGGTCTTGGCGCAGTCAAAGGCGCAGGACAAGCAGCAATTGAAGCGATTGTTGCTGAACGCGAACAAAACGGTGTGTTCCAAGATTTATTTGATTTTTGTCGTCGCGTTGATATGCGCAAAATGAATAAGCGTGTTTTAGAAGCTTTAATCAAAGCGGGTGCTTTCGATAAAATTGGTCCGCATCGCGCTAGCATTATGGATAGTCTAGCGTTAGCAACGCAACAAGCGGAACAAGTGTTGCGAAATGAGACTTTAGGGCAGCATGATTTATTTGGTGCAGCGAATCCTGAGACGCCTGCATTGAAATATGTGACGGTTCCTGAGTGGAGTGAGCAAGTCCGTTTGCAGGGTGAAAAAGAAACTTTAGGATTATATTTAACAGGGCATCCCATTCGTCGTTATTTGCATGAGTTAGGTCATTTCACAACAGGCCGTATTGCAGAATTGCGACCGCAACAAGCAGCTGTGGTTGCGGGCATTATTGCAAACATACGTGTCATTCAAACAAAACGCGGCGACCGCATGGCTGTCGCTTCGATTGAAGATGGCACAGGACAGATTGATGTTTTATGTTTCGCAGAAACGTTTAATCAATATCGTGAGTTACTGACGAAAGATCAATTGATTATTGTAGAAGGCGAGATCAGTGTAGATGATTTTAATGGCGGTTATCGTGTGACCTGTCGTGAAGTGTGTTCTATGGAACAAGCGCGCGAGAGGCATGGGAAATATTTAAGAATTCAAGTGCCCAAGGAAAAAACTGACGATATAGAAAAACTGGCAACGGTTTTAGAAAAATATCGCGGTGGGCGTTGTTATATTACGATTGATTATGTTAAGCAAGATGCTGCTGCACAGTTAAAGCTGGGCGATGCCTGGAAGATTAAGCCTAGCGATGGGTTGTTGCAGATGTTGCGAGAGATGTTTGCGGAAGAGTGTGTGGAGATGGTGTATTAAATTGAGCTTCTGTTTAAATTGAGGTTCTGCATAAATTGAGGTTCTGTCATGCCAGCGTGCTTGCAGCTGGCATGACAGAATTGTGCCACCCTACTTTAGCAGTGCTGCAACAGGCGCATAAAACTTTCGATGCAAGTCAGTAACACCGTGCTGAGCAAGCGCATCCAAATGTATTTTCGTGCCATAACCTTTGTGTTTTGCAAATCCATACTGCGGAAATTGTTTATCTAACTCTAACATCACACGATCACGTGCAACTTTAGCAAGAATAGAGGCTGCGCTGATGGCTGGCTCAACTTCATCGCCTCGTATAATCGTTTGCACACGACAAGATAACTTTGGTGCAACATTGCCATCCACTAACGCCAATCCCGGTGCGATCTTTAATCCATTCACAGCACGCTGCATCGCCAACAATGTAGCTTGTAAAATATTCAACGAATTAATTTCTTCGACATTCGCGCTTGCTATACACCATGCTAACGCGTGCTCTTGAATCAGGGGGAATAACGCTTCACGCTGCTTCTCAGTTAATTTTTTTGAATCAGCCAAGCCCGCAATAGGATAATCTGGATTTAAAATAACCGCTGCTGCCATCACCGGTCCCGCTAAAGGTCCGCGCCCTGCTTCATCCACGCCTGCAATTAAAACATTCCCTGTCTGTGGCATGTTACTTCCTTTGTTGAATAACTCTCAGCACGGCTTCTGCCGCACGTTGGTTGGCATTACATCTTAATTGTTGATGAATTTGCAAAAAAGTTTCTTGGAGACGCTGTGTTTTTTCAGGATGATCTAAAAAATCTAATAATGCGTTAGATAAGTTTTTCGGTGTCGCATCATCTTGGATAAACTCAGGTACAGTTTGTTTTTGCGTTAGTAAATTTGGCATACCCACATACGGAATCTTCACCAACCGACGTGCGATTTGATACGTAATATTCGGCAATCGATACGCGATCACCATGGGACGTTTAAATAATAATGTTTCTAACGTCGCAGTCCCTGATGCTAACAACACAACATCGGCTGCTGCCATCACATCATGCGATCTGCCTTCAAAAAATTGTATAGGCAAATTTGGCAGAAGACGTTGCACATGCGCTTGGAATTCTTTATTGCGCAAAGCATTAGCGGCTGAAGTAATGAATTTAATATTTTTCTTTCTTTGCCAACAGAGTTCTGCTGCTGCAATAAATGGTTCAGATAAAAGTTGCAGTTCGCCACGACGACTACCCGGCAACAAAGCAACGTACTGTGTGTCAGGCTCTAAATTTAAGGATTGTCTCGCAGCTGCTTTATCAGGCTGCAAAGGAATCGCGTCTGCTAAAGGATGGCCCACAAATGTCACGGGCACTTGATAGCGATCATAAATTTCATTTTCAAACGGTAACAACGTTAAAACTAAATCTGTCGCTTTAGCAATTTTAAAAATACGTTTTTGTTTCCACGCCCAAACCGATGGACTCACGTAATGTACAATTGGAATACCGGCTTTCCTCAGCTTTAATTCAATATTTAAATTGAATCCCGGATAATCAATCCCGACAAAAACATCTGGTTTATGTTGTGTGTAATAACGATATAAATGATTTCGAATTCTGAATAAATCGGGCAAACGTCGTAAAGGCTCAATAAAACCCATGACCGTTAACCGTTCGATATCAAAAAAATTATGCAAGCCCGCCGCTATCATGTCGGCGCCGCCTATCCCTGAAAATTGAATATCCGGCTGTTTGTCGCGTAATGCGTGAATGAGTCCCGCACCTAATATGCTACCAGAAGCTTCACCTGCGACCATACCGATATTCATTTGAGAAAATCTCGCAAGACTAACGTACGATGCCTCGGTTGGATGATTGAATGAAATCAATTAACAACTGAATTTCAGGGCATTCCACTAACATGGATTCTAAGGTGTCCAATGCTTGTTTGAGTGTTAAACCTTTGCGATATATCGTTTTGTATGCGCGACGAATTTGCATAATGGTTTCAATTGCAAAACCACGACGCTTCATCCCTATAGTATTTAAGCCGAATGGTTTAGCGTAATACCCTGATACTTTCACAAAGGGTGGAACATCTTTTTCAATGACTGCGCCCGTGCACGCAAAACTATGCATACCCACGCGACAATGCTGATACACCCCTGCAAAACCACTTAAGATTGCGTAATCTTCTACGATGACGTGACCCGCTAACGAAGCATTGTTTGCAAAAATAGTATGATTTCCCACGAGGCAATCATGTGCAATATGCACATAAGCCATGAACAGATTATCATTACCAATTTTTGTGACTGTTTTATCTTGCGCGGTTCCTCGATTAAAAGTACAGAATTCGCGAATCACATTGCGATCACCAATTTCTAAAGATGTTTTTTCACCTTGAAATTTTTTATCTTGCGGTTGTTCGCCAATAGAAGAGAATTGGAAAAGCTTATTGTCACGACCGATTTTGGTCGGACCTTGAATCACTACGTGCGGACCAATCCAGGTACCTTCACCGATTTCTACTTCGGGACCAATGACGGTAAAAGGACCAATCTCCACATTATTTGCAATTCTAGCGGTGGGATGAATTATTGCTGTTTTATCTATCACTTGAATCAACCTCTTCTTGTACTGAGTAGTTCAGCAGAACATGCTAGTTCGCCTTCTACATACGCTGTGCCTTCTAATTTCCACATGTCCCGTTTAGCGCGTAATAATTTCACTTCTAAACGCAATTGATCACCTGGCTCAACAACACGACGAAAACGCGCATTATCAATACCAGCAAAATAATATAAAACGCCATCAGCAGGTGAACACTTTGTCGTTTTGTAAGCGAGAATAGCAGATGCTTGCGCTAACGCTTCTAAAATCAAAACACCTGGCATAACAGGACGACTAGGAAAATGCCCCACAAAAAAAGGCTCATTCACAGAAACATTTTTAATTGCAACCAGTGATTTCCCTTCTTCCATTTCTAACACACGATCAATTAATAAAAACGGTTGACGATGCGGAAGAAATTGCAATATTTCGTGAATATCCATCAAATATTTCATGTAGCATTTCTTTCTGTTAATTCTGCTATCAAACTTTCTA
>CAJCIZ010000170.1 GCA_903970525.1 Myxococcales bacterium
CAACGATGTATTTTACGCGAACGACAAAAAGATAAATGGTTTTATGACAATTCGTCTCATCAACAAAGCATAGTCGATCGCTTAATTAGTAAATTTAAGCATCAAATAAAAGCGCATGAAAACAAACACATCATTATGAAAGAAATCATTTGAGAAAAAGTCATATGATCGCATTTGAAGAGCAAGGGTTAACTGTAAAAGATCGTGCTAAAGAAAAATTAAGGCGCGACTTAGGCCACTTGCTCGAAAATGCATTAGACGACCCTAGCACTGTAGAAATCATGCTAAATGCTGATAGCACGCTTTGGCAAGAACGGCTTGGTGAAACGATGCGTTGCATTGGCCGCATTGCGGAGGCTCGTGCTGAGTCTATCATTAAAACAGTCGCTGGCTTTCATGGCAAAGAAATTACCCGATATAAGCCCATGCTTGAGGGAGAATGGCCATTAGACGGTTCACGATTCGCAGGGCAATTACCGCCTATTGTATCCAGTCCAACATTTGCCATTCGTAAAAAAGCACTTTCAATTTTTACTTTGAATGATTATGTACAAGCAAAGATGATGACAAATGCGCAATATGAGGTGATTAGAAATGCGATTATTGCTCATCGAAATATTCTTATTGTTGGTGGCACAGGCTCTGGAAAAACCACACTGGTCAATGCCCTCATTAATGAAATGATTATCTGTGAGCCAGAGGCACGTATTTTTATTATTGAAGATACTGGCGAAATTCAATGTACAGCTAAAAATTGTATTCAATATCACACTACTATTGATGTCAACATGACTCAGCTTTTAAAAACCACCCTCAGAATGCGTCCAGATCGCATTCTGGTAGGTGAAGTACGAGGAAGCGAAGCACTGGATTTACTCGATGCTTGGAACACGGGACATGAAGGCGGTGTTGCTACTTTACATGCAAACAACTGTCTTGCCGGACTTCATCGCTTGCAATCGCTGATTACTAGAAATCCTTCAGCTCCCGCTGAAATTGAATCATTAATTAGCGAAGTTGTGCATTGTGTGGTTCATATTGCAAGAACACCGTATGGCCGCAAAGTGCAAGAAATCGTTTCTGTTAGTGGTTTTCACAACGGTCATTACCAAATTAAAAAACTTGCTTAAGGGAAAAAATTCATGAATCAAATCGTCACCTTCAATTATAAAGAAATCTGGATAATGGGACTAATAATTTTATGTTTACTGTTATTGAGTCATCCAGCATTTGCGTCCTCTATGGGTGGCGGCCTTCCTTTTGATTCGTGGCTTATGAAAATTCAAAAATCGATTACCGGCCCTTTTGCTTTCACTGTTGCAATTATTGGGCTAGTTGCTGCTGGCGCTACGCTAATTTTTGGCGGCGATATGAATGGATTTATGCGAACACTCATCTTTTTTGTGCTAGTACTTTCATTTTTAGTCGCTGCTCAAAATACCATGGCCGCAATCACTGGTCAGGGCGCTGAAATCACTAAACCCAGTCTAACGCTAACAACCAGTGTCAGGGAGATTAAGCCGTGAATTTACGCACAATTCCAATACGCCAATGTGGAAACCGCCCTAGTTTATTTATGGGCGGAGATCGTGAACTAGTCATGTTCTTAGGATTATTGTCAGCAATTTTAGTGTTTGCTGCTCAAGACTGGCTAGCTGCGCTAACGGGTATCGTGATGTGGTTTCTGTCTCTGAAAGGATTACGCTTAATGGCCAAATCTGATCCTTATATGAGAGCAGTTTATTTAAGACACAGAACTTATCAACGATATTATCCTGCGCGTTCCACTCCTTTTAGACAAAATAAAAGGGGTTATGAATGATCAAATTAATCACTTTCTTAATTAGTATGACCGGTCTTAGCTTATTAGCCATTTTGTTTTATCAGATACGCGTCAAAAGCCAAGAACATCATTTTAAAAAACATCGTAATAAAAAAGCGGGGTTAGTTGACTTACTTAATTATGCGGCACTAGTCGACGATAGCGTTATTGTAAATAAAAATGGTTCTCTTATGGCTGCTTGGCTGTATCGAGGTGAGGATAATGCCAATATGACAGATCAAGCGAGGGAAATGGTTTCATTTCGCATTAATCAAGCTTTATCTCCTATGGGTAGCGGCTGGATGATTCATGTAGATGCGCTAAGGTGCGCAGCGCCAGACTATAGCGAGCGTCATGCTTCTCATTTTTCTGATCAAATATCGTTGGCCGTTGATGAAGAAAGAAGAGAACTGTTCAAGCGCATAGGCACACTATACGAAGAATACTTTGTAATCACCTTGACCTGGTATCCTCCTGTATTGGCGCAAAAGCATTTCGTCGCTTTAATGTTTGATGACAATGAAAGAAGTTTAAGCAAAAAAGCAAAAACCCATCAACTGATCGATGAGTTTAATCAAGCCTGTCGAAATTTTGAGTCACGTCTTAGTGCAGCCCTGCATCTTGAGCGATTGAAGTCTACAAGCGTCGTTAATGATCAAAATCAATTGTTAACACAAGATAATTTTTTAAGGCACTTACAATTTTGTCTCACAGGTCTTAATCATCCCATTAATTTACCTAAGAACCCGATTTATCTTGATGCCTTAATTGGTGGGCAAGAATTATCACCAGGTATCATTCCTAAAATAGGAAAAAAATTTATTCAGTGTGTGGCCATTGAAGGGTTTCCCATGGAATCTTACCCTGGCATTTTAACAACACTTAGCCAGTTGCCCGTTGCATATCGTTGGAATTCACGTTTTATTTTCATAGATAGCCATGAAGCAATCACACATTTTACTAAATACCGTAAAAAGTGGAAACAAAAAGTCAGAGGCTTTTTTGATCAGGTTTTCAATACTAATTCAGGTATTGTCGACGAAGATGCACTCAACATGATGAGTGATGCTCAAGCTGCTATTGCAGAAACCAATTCTGGCATGATTAGCCAAGGCTACTATACATCAGTTGTCATCTTAATGAATGAAGATAGAGTGCTTGTTGAGAAAGCAGCGTTATTTCTTGAAAAAAATATTAATGCATTGGGATTTGTTGCGCGCACTGAAACCATTAATACAATGGATGCCTTCATGGGTAGCCTGCCTGGTCATGGCATTGAAAATGTTAGACGGCCCTTAATCAACACCATGAACCTTGCCGACTTGTTGCCAACATCCAGTATCTGGACGGGTGAAAACAAAGCGCCTTGTCCATTTTTTCCGCCAAACTCGCCGCCTTTAATGCATTGCATCACAAGCGGCAATACACCATTTCGCTTGAATCTTCATGTGAGCGATTTAGGTCACGGGATTATGTTTGGCCCCACACGTTCGGGTAAATCGACCCATCTTGGTTTAATTGCCTTATCCTGGCGCCGTTATAAAGATGCGCGTATTTATGCCTTTGATAAAGGTATGTCAATGTATCCAACCTGTAAAGCAACCGGTGGCAATCATTACGTCATTGCCGATAAAACTGCTTCTCTTGCTTTTGCGCCTTTACAATTTTTAGCGAGCAAAGCAAATAGAGCATGGGCCATGGAGTGGATTGATACTATCCTGACCTTAAATGGCTTAAATACCACGCCAGTGCAACGCAATGAAATTGGCTATGCCATCATCAGTATGCATCAAAGCAATGCTAAAACCTTATCTGAATTTGTGATGCTTATTCAAGATGAGCAAATTCGTGAAACACTCAAACAATATACGATCGATGGTCTAATGGGACATTTGCTCGATGCTGAAAGCGACGGTTTAGACTTGTCTACTTTTATGACATTTGAGATTGAACAGTTAATGAGCTTAGGCGAGAAGTTCGCCCTGCCAATCCTACTCTACCTGTTTCGTCGCATAGAAACGTCGTTAGATGGCCGTCCAACACTGATTCTCTTAGATGAAGCATGGCTGATGCTAGCGCACCCGGTGTTTAAGAATAAAATTGCAGAGTGGCTTGATTCC
>CAJCIZ010000171.1 GCA_903970525.1 Myxococcales bacterium
TGTTGGCGCAGGCGCTGCCGGTGTCGCTGGCGTCATGGCTTGAGTTGCTGGAGCGGTCTTATTTCCAGCAGGTTTATTTGATTCTTTCCAACAAGCGGTCATGCCGATTAGGCAGAGTCCGGTGAGGGTTGCGGCGAGCAATTGCTTTTGCATGGGTGTAGTCCTTTTCGTCTGTGAAGTGATGAGCATCCTAAAGATTAATCATTTTATACTAGATAATGATTCTGTGTCACCTCTCACACGGACGAGAGAGAGGTGATATACTCGCACATTCGTTCAAAATATGAGATATCGCTATGCATGCACTGAAAAACGATAGACTGATCCGCGCCTTAAAACGCGAGCCTGTCGATAGGACCCCGGTTTGGCTCATGCGGCAAGCTGGGCGATATTTGCCAGAATATCGCGAAGTCCGTGCGCGTGCGGGTAGTTTTATGAAATTATGTAAGACACCTGAATTAGCGTGTACGGTGACATTGCAACCGCTAGCCCGTTTTCCATTAGATGCTGCCATCTTGTTTTCTGATATTTTAACCATACCGGATGCGATGGGTTTAGGTTTATATTTTAAAGAAGGTGAAGGCCCGCACTTCGAGCGTCCTTTGCGTCGCGCGGAAGACATTCGGGCACTAAGCGTGCCAGACCCCAACATCAGTTTAAGATATGTTTTAGATACCGTGCGGATGGTGCGCCATGAGTTAGCAGGGAAAGTGCCGCTCATTGGTTTTTGTGGAAGCCCTTGGACAGTCGCAACTTATATGGTGGAAGGCCGTCCAGATAAAACTTTTCCTGCCATCAAGCAATTGCAGAAAGAGCAACCGCACTTATTGCATCACTTATTAGATGTGCTCGCCCAATCCGTGAGTGCGCATCTCAATGCGCAAATCAAAGCCGGTGTACAAGCTGTTATGTTGTTTGATACCTGGGGTGGATTGTTAGATACCGAAGGTTATCAAGAATTTTCTTTGCGCTACGCAGAACAAGTGATTGCAAATGTTCAGCGTGAAAATGAGGGCTTAGCCGTGCCTTTTATTTTATTCACTAAGGGCGGTGGAAAATGGTTAGAGCGCATGTCGAAAGCAGGTTGTGATGCCTTAGGAGTTGATTGGTTAGTGGATATAGGCGATGCACGTCAGCGCGTTGGACACAACGTTGCATTGCAAGGCAATATGGATCCCCAGTTTTTGTATAAAACACCTGAAGAAATTCAGGCTGAGGTAGCGCGTATTTTAGAATCATATGGTGCACATCCCGGGCATGTCTTTAATTTAGGTCACGGCATACTTCCCGATATTTCACCCGATCATGTAGCGGTTTTTGTCGAAGCCGTGCATAATCTAAGTCAGCGCTATCACCTAAAGGAATAAGTGATGAGCGAGAATGAATTTAAACCTGCCTGGTGGTTACCAGGTCCCCATCTTCAAACCTTATGGCCTACTTTCTCGCGTCGCGGAAAAAAGAAAATTGCATTGCGTCGTGAGCGTGTCGAATTACCCGATGGCGATTTTATTGATTTAGATTGGTCAGAACAAACTACAGGCCCTATCGTTTTAATCTTGCATGGGTTAGAAGGTTCCGTGCATTCGCCTTATGCCAAAGGCATGTTGCAAACGTTAACAAAATTTGGATGGCGCGGTGTTGTCATGCATTTTCGAGGTTGCAGCGGTGAAATGAATAGGTTGCCGCGCTCTTACCATTCTGGCGAAACAACAGATGTGGCAAGTATCATGGCGCATTTGCGTCGACGTGAACCCAGGACGCCTATCGCCGCGTTAGGTTTTTCCTTAGGGGGAAATGTTTTATTGAAATGGTTAGGTGAAACGGGAGATCAAAATCCTTTGATCGCAGCAGTTGCCATTTCTGTTCCTTTTGAATTGAATAAATGTGCTGATCGATTGCAACAAGGTTTTTCACGCGTCTATCAGCGTTATTTACTGCGACAATTACAAGAGAAAATGATTTCTAAATTTCAAGTACAGCCTGCGCCAGAACCAGAGCTATCCGTTAAAAGCTTAAGAACGTTGCGCGATTTTGATAACCATATCACAGCACCTATGCATGGATTTAATAGTGCCGATGATTATTATAACCGGTCTAGTAGCCGTCAATTTCTGAAATTGATTCGGGTGCCTACTCTTGTTTTACAAGCCAAGGACGACCCCTTTATGACGGCCGATATTATTCCAGGCAGCGAAGAGTTATCGCCCACAGTGGCTTTAGAAGTCACGGAAAAAGGGGGGCACGTAGGATTTGTGGCAGGGAGACTGCCTTGGCGGCCTCTTTTTTGGCTAGAAACACGTATACCTTTGTTTTTAGGGCAGTATTTGTAAAAGGCCCTATTTTCTGTGCTATAATCCCTTCGCTGCAACTCTTAGATTCTTTTCATTATTCCAATAGCATGTAAGTTTTTGTATTTAAGACTATTTTAAGCTTAATTGTTTATAATACTACCACGGATAAACCATTTACGGTTTCTCTAACGAGCACACATATGAGTTATACACGTATAATTAATACACAAGAAGAGCTTGCGCGATCTACGAATCCGTATGTCCAAGGTCTTGTGGAAAATAATTATATGACGGGCGCTGAGCAGAAAGTTGGTCAGGAGCCTATGCATGTGCTGCGCAAAGATTTAGGTCGATCACTGAAAGTGAACGGTAAGAAAGTTGTTACGTCAGAAGGTAATCTCATTATTGACGTTTCTAACCCTAATTTAAACTCTGCTAAGAGAAAAGCTTTGCTAGATCAAGAGAATGTACCAGAGACTGATCTAATAAATTTTTTAAACGATGAATTTAAAGTGAAGATTGAAGGACACTCAGTTGCTGATTTACTGAGAAAATTATATGGACAGGGTCCTCTCTATTATCTCAAAGGTACCTTTAACATCTGGGCAGATCAGTTTGCTGTGCGAGATGATGATCTAGACATGAATCTTTATCAAGATGATCAAAAACAGAAAGTGTATCTTGAAGTTGCTGTAAAGAGCTATACGTTACTTGCGCAGAAGATAAGTCGAGATTTCGATCTTGAAAATGCTTTTCAAGTTGGCGGATGTAAAATTAAATTTGAGTTAACGACACAAGGCTGGGAGTGGGTTGAGTCAGAGTTTAAAAGTAAGGTGCTCTATGAACTCTTTATGGGTGTAGAGCCTATTGTCTATCCACAAGAAGATAAAGATTGGGCAGGGCCACAACTACATGTTCTTGAGGAAGTGTCTTTAAAAAAGGGAGCTATTATTAGATCAGATGATACAGCAGAATATTTGGACGATCGTGTGAG
Source organism: Myxococcales bacterium (assembly GCA_903970525.1). Lineage (GTDB taxonomy): Bacteria > Pseudomonadota > Gammaproteobacteria > DSM-16500 > DSM-16500 > UBA5158. The sequence goes on from CAJCIZ010000171.1 coordinate 3,286, forward strand.
TATTTATGATAATTACGTCTATGTTGAGTGCTTGAGAGCTGCGGAGCGTCTTGCCAATAATGATAAAACATTGCATCCATTAGCGTGGTTTATAGAGAAAGACAAAGCAGAAGTTGTAAAATTAACTGTATCTCCAGATAGTATGAGATCTGTGGAAAAGGTACGCGAAGTCAAGCAAGTGACAGTCTATCCAGAATATTGGGATGCCAATGACAAAAATTCAAATTTACTGAGGGTAGTAGAGCCTAGTCTTTTCGAGCAAGCTTTTCATAGCACTTTTGATGCTGAGGAAAGAGATGGTTCTCAGCGTGTTGATATTGCTGCTGTCTTTGGTTACAAGCGTTCGAAGCGTTCTGATGCGCTCGCTGCATTTTTAGGATTGCCGCGTAAAGATGAGAGCACAGCAGTCTATGTATTAAATTGCATTGGGTATGGTGTGGGTGGATTTGTTCTTTCACCACTCAAAAATATTGCAAAATTTGTTATTGAATGTATTCCAAGGTTGCTAGAATTACGTTTAGGAATAGCAGTAGAAAAGTTGTCGGCTATCAGAATTCTTCCGTTTGCTTCAAGAATGAATGATTGGACACCAGAGTTTGTTATCAACTCTAAATCGCTACGTATTCTAGCACAAGGTGCGAGAATGCTAGCGGTCGGTGTGTTGCGTGCAATGGAAGGTCTCGCATTTGTCACACGCATCATCACAAGACGAATGACTTCACCTGTCAGCGCATTCAATGAAGCGCGAGAATTCGGTAAGCGCATACATCCCATAGCGGGTGTTGTGCTCCCTGTGCTCAGTGCGCTAACCAGTGTAGCTTTTGCGGTAATGGCGTTTAAGTATACTGTGCCTCTATTGATTACAAAAGCACCCGCGTTTCTTGCGAAAGCAGTGAGCGCTGTATCAAGCGCGCCTGGATTTAGTGATGCCGCAAGTTTTGTGACATCAAAGCTTTCATTAGGGTTTGCTACGATAGCTTCAGCTACCATAGCATTGGAATATACTGTGGGAATTGGCCTGAAACAAGGTCTAAAGAAAGTATTCAGTTTGTTCAAATTAAACAAAGAGAACGTAAAACCTGATAAGGGTGCAAGCGATATCGTGAAAAAATCGAAAGCGATTCCGGCACCTGTAGCAAGACGTTCTACAGAAGAAAATTTAACACCATCACCTCTTCTTTCATATCCACCTTTGTTAGATGAAAAGCAAAGATCAGAAGACAAAGATGATGGCGATCAAAAGACGATAACACCGTATGTGCCACCTATTCTTAAAGATAAAACAGGAGGCAATACGCGTGATATCACTGCATCCATTCCTAATCTAGAGAAAAATGTCAGTCTATCAACAGTGCTTGTTCCTCCTGCCAGCACGGGTTCTTCAGTGGATTCTTCGCTGGCTAACTCAGAGCAGGCATTATTTTCTTCAAATGAAAATTCTCCTGAAATTTCTCCTCGCAATGGCCCAGAAGCCACAGGGCAGTCAAACTCTATTACTAAGAATAGCCCGCTCCTTTTGGAGGATGGCGAAGTTTTAACTTTCCCCGTGATTCATTCTCCGTGATTTTTACACCCTAACAATCCTATAATACCGTATCAGACCCACACTATCTCAGCAAAAGGAGTTGCAACGTGGCATTTCTCGAAGAATCCATTTCAAAAAATATCTGGGACATCAAATACCGATATCGCTTTCAAGAAAACATCCTAGATAAAACGATAGAAGACACGTGGCAACGTGTTGCGAAAGCTGCAGCAAAAGCAGAAAGCCCTGCGCAACGTGAAGTTTGGCAAAAAAAATTCTATGACATCTTAACCGATTTTCGTTTTCTACCAGGCGGACGTATTTTAGCGGGTGCTGGCACTAAACATATTGTGACTTTGTTTAATTGTTTTGTGATGGATATTGCAGAAGATTCATTGTCAGGCATTTTTGATGCTTTACAAGAAGGTGCGCTGACACTGCAGCAGGGCGGTGGTGTAGGCTATGATTTTTCTGTGTTGCGTCCGCGCGGTGAGTGGGTGAAAAAAACCGGTGTCGCATCTTCAGGCCCTGTTTCTTTCATGCGTATTTGGAACACCATGTGTGGCATCTTATTATCAACTGGCACAAGACGTGGCGCGATGATGGGCGTGATGCGCTGTGATCATCCTGATATTGAAGAATTTATTACAGCAAAAAATAATCCCGCAGAATTGCGTCATTTTAATGTCTCTGTTTTAGTGTCAGATGCTTTTATGGAAGCGGTCAAAGCAGATGCAGAATGGCCATTGGTTTTTCCTTGCTTAAAAGATCATGATAAAACTGCAGAAGTCATCCAAAGCAAATGGGGTGAAAATCATGAGCTTGTCACTTGTCGTGTTTATCGCCGTGTCAAAGCGCGCGAGCTTTGGCAAAAAATCATTCGCTCTGCTTATGATACAGCAGAGCCGGGTGTGTTATTTGAAGATACGATTAATCGCATGAATAATTTGCGTTATCGTGAATGGATTAGCGCGACAAATCCTTGTGGAGAAATTCCTTTGCCGCCTTATGGCGCGTGTAATTTAGGCGCTATTAATTTAACGCAGTTTGTGCAGAATCCTTTTTCATCGCAAGCGGAACTTGATTGGGAAGGCATAACAAAAACAGCAACCATAGCGACTCGGTTTTTAGATAATATTATTGATGTCTCGCGTTACCCTTTAAAAAAGCAAAAACAAGAAGCAGAAGCAACACGGCGAATTGGGTTAGGATTCACCGGTCTTGCGGATGCATTTGTGATGCTGGGTCTACAATATGGCAGTGATGAATCCTTGCAGTTAGCTGGCCGCATCATGAAAACAATATCAGATGCAACATGGCAGACGTCCATGCAATTAGCGGAAGAGAAAGGCAGTTTTCCTTTATTCAAGACAGAAGATTATTTACAAAGTGGATTTGTGAAAACGCTATCTGAAGATGTGCGTGTACAGATTGCAAAAAAAGGCATGCGGAATAGTCATCATAATACCATTGCACCCACTGGTACGATTAGTATTTTAGCTAATAATATTTCTAGTGGTGTAGAGCCTATTTTTCAGGGTGAGTATGATAGGTTTGTCATTTTAGCGGATGGCGAACGTAAAAAATATTCTGTGACAGACCATGCCTTGCAGTTATGGCGAAAAGAAAATTCATCAGAACCCTTTCCACCCGCGTGGATTGATAGCCAAACGTTAACACCAGAAGATCATTTAAAAATTCAGAGTGCAGTGCAGCCTTTTGTTGATAATGCGATTTCAAAGACGATTAATTTGCCGGAGAATTTTCCATTTGAAAAATTGCATGAAGTATATACGCGAGCGTTTGAATTAGGATTGAAAGGCTGCACGATTTTTCGGCCGAATCCGGTGACAGGTAGTGTGTTAGCGCCGGTGAATCCGGAAGATGATGTGGAAAAGTGTTGTCAGATTTAACTGTCGCTTTGGTGAGCGCACTGTTGCCCCGTCTTTGTCATGCCAGCATGCTTTTAGCTGGCATGACAGAATCGAAAAATAAAACTTGTGTAGATACTAATGTAAAATCATGCTGGCATGACAGATCCGTTTTAATTCACACATTATTGAAAAATTTGTGGGGACTCTATCAGATTGCAATGACGGGGTAGGCTTATCCGCTTATATTAACTTCACGCCAGCTTTTTCAAGCATCGCAGATCGGAAGAGCACACGT
>CAJCIZ010000172.1 GCA_903970525.1 Myxococcales bacterium
GTATTGAAATTCATGCCATCTCTTCCTTTAAAGGTCTTCAAAATGGTAGGTGCCATAAATCTGGATGTGCTTAAACATTAACGGAGATATTTTCTGCAAATGCTCACTTTTAATGTCATATCCTGGGGTATCGGCCAGCAAATTACCATTTTAGCCGGTGGCATATTATGTGAATAATCAACCCTGCTGTTATTTCTTGATAAAAAATATCCATTATGTCCCAGATTGCTCTTTTATTAAATTGATGATCAAATCAACCATAATTTCTTTTTGAGTTGGTTCGCTTTGTGCCACGAGCAATGTGATAGCAACCAATGCATTATCATTAATTTTAGGCTCACCATTTTTTTTCAGATGATGTTTGTTTCGTTGTAGAAACCAAATAAACATAAAGGCACCAATTCGTTTGTTCCCGTCTGTAAAAGGATGATTTTTTACAATGAAATAAAGCAAATGAGCAGCTTGTTCTTCAATGCTGGGATACAGATATTCACCGCCAAAACTTTGAACGATAGATCCTAAAATGCCGATGAAACTATCATCTTTAGGGTTGCCGAATAAAATAGTAGCCTCTTTTTGAGCCATAAGCTGTTCTCTCAAACGATCAATTGCTTGCATAGCCTCGTGCGGATTAATCACATCAATGACCTGTTCATTTAATCCACCTTGTGGGAAATTACCGGTATCATATTGATTTAATAAGGCAAAGCTATGGGTGTACTCTGTTAACACGGATAAAAGACCACTTGCCTCAGAATATCCCAGCGCTTCAAGCTGAGCTTTTTGAAAAAGCATCACGGTTGCCTTTAATTTATTTATTTGTTCTTTTTGTTGTATCAATCGGGATTCATTCAAAGCATACCCTTGTAACAAATACTCCTTAAGCACTTTATTAGCCCAAATCCTAAATTGCGTGCCCTGCTTTGAATTTACTCGGTATCCTGCAGAAACAATAGCATCCAGATTATAATGCTTAACTGTTCGATTAACTTTCCTTTTTCCTTCAAGACGAACTACCGAGTAATCCTCGGCAGTTGCCTTTTCTGATAACTCTCCTTCAGCGTAGATGTTTTTTAGGTGAAGACCAATATTATCGGTTGATGTACCAAACAATTCCGCCATTTGCCTTTGAGTTAACCAAATAGTTTCTGACTCAAGACGTACCTCAGTTTGAAAACTGCCATCCTCTGTTTGATAGATAAGCGCCTGTTTTTGATTCGTGCTAGGGGTATTGAAATTCATGCCATCTCTTCCTTTAAAGGTCTTCAAAATGGTAGGTGCCATAAATCTGGATGTGCTTAAACATTAACGGAGATATTTTCTGCAAATGCTCACTTTTAATGTCATATCCTTCGGCTCGAAGATCATCAACAATTTTTTGCATATGATGGGTATTCCAGACTAAAACAGCATTGGATACCAAGCTCAGACAGCTCGCTTTATTCATGATTTCTTCATAATCACTGGTCTTAAAAGCACCTCGGTTGAGGAAGAATAATTTTTTTGCTAATTGATGTCTTGATTCACCATGATTGAGATGCAAGTGAACCGTGTTGCGTAGCTCTTGATCGGCGATGTAGCGCAAAATATAAATACTTTTGATGATCCGGCCAAAAGCCCTGATGGCCTTGGATACATTATCGGTGCGATTGGCTAATTTCTGAACAATTACATGCGCCGGGGCCAACCCATTTTTTAATGATGCCACAATACGAACGATTTGATCCCAGTTTGTACGAATCAATTCAACGTCGATTGTGCCGGAAAATACCTTATCCAAATCACCATAACTCATCGTTTTATCGATTTTATAAACGCTTTGGTCAGCTAAGTCTTTGAGCCTTGGATGGAATGGAAAGCCAAGCAAATAAAGCATGGCAAAGAGATGTTCAGTAAATCCGTGAGTATCAGTGCTGTGAAATTCAGGATTGAGTAAGGTGTCATTTTCCAGTAAGCCTGTTAGCACATAAGAAGCTTCTCGTTCACCAGTTGAAATCACTTGCGTGCCAAAAACGGCGCCCTTGGCAACATGGGTATAAATAGAAATCGCTTTCTCATAGTAGCCATAATACCTTGGGTAATAGGACGAGAGAAAAAATTTTCTCTCAATGGGATAACGCTGTGCATCTGATGTGGAATAAAGGCCATCTGTCATTTCGTCGCTGATTGGGTAGGTTAAAAAGTGATTCACCAAAAGGCGATTAGCTTCTTTAATGGTTTCTGGACGCAGATAAGTATGCGAAGCATTCGTTAAGGCATCAATACTGATTCCAACAGCGCTAGAACCCATACCAAACAAGCCGATGTTGGTTGCATGAGCAAGAATGGCTGCAAGCAAAGGCTTCAATGGGAGTTTAAGCGCTCTTTCTGGCTCATAAAATGGTGTAAAACCATCAAGGCAACTCGATAAGCGAGAAGCCTCTGCTAGAAGTTTTTCGATTCTAACGGTAGGCATCCGTGACTGAATAAGTTTACGTAACTGTACTACTTCAGGCGGGATAACCAGTGCATCATCCTTGGTAAAATGAAATTTACCTTCCTCAATAGTTACAAAATCATTGTTGGGTAACGTATTTCTGGCATGGGTTGCCACTTGATGATACTCGCTGGATAAGCTTTCCATCATTGCATCAAATTCGCTGGGAAGTTTAAGTTTTTGATACTGTTGTTCTCGCTCTTGCTCCCAGGGAAGCGCTCCATAAACCGTATCCCAAAAATAGCGGTTATTGCGACTGTTAGAAAGATAGATGTCTCCTGCGCTGATTTCTTTCTTAAGCGCATAGTAAAAACCCATTTCCCAATAATGAGTCCTGATTTGTCTCTGCTCATCATAGATAACGTCATGCCACATTTTAGGCAAAAAGTCTGTGGGTACATCTTCTGGAAGTTTTTTAATCTCACCGGCATGGAGGCTTCGAAGAAGCTCTATGGATTTGAGTAATGAAGCAAGGCCCGTACTGGCGCTTAATTTTAGCGTTAGGAATCGTTTTGAAAATTGCCTGATGTAGGAAAAACGATTCACGATATGATCCGTAACGCCTGAGGACTCCAGTTTATCAATGGCTTCACAGGCACTAGCAGTTTCAAGCATACTGGATTCATTAAACTGAGTTACAAATTGCACCAGGGTAAGCTCTTTAACAGCTGCTTGAGAGAAGGCTGACTTGATAAAATCGCTGGCTGGTTTAAATTTCCCTTTATTCTTTCTTGATACTTTCTCACGCTCTGCGGATACTTCATTTTTAGCGCGACGATTGATATCCAGTAATATGCGCTTGAATAAAGAAACTAAATAATCAAGAATCGTTTTGGCAGTTTCATGCAAAAAACAAATGATAATGGCTTCCCGTTTTACTTTCGAAGCCATATCACGTAACTGGAACGCATCATAGTAACGACCTTTTTGAGCAAGCTCTTTAATAACATCAGGGTGTATTGCTGACAGGTTGCAGTCTAAAATACCCAGCTGTTCAATTTCCTCAAAATAGTCAAGATACTGATTCATCATGTCACTACTGGCATTTTGTGGTGATGTTCTTAGATCGGCTAATTGCGCGTATGCTTCTTTATGCTCAGGTGTAATTAAATACTCAAGTTTTTCTCGCAGCGATGGCGCCAAAGTTTCTGCGATACTGCCATAAAAACCTTCTATTGCCTGATTAACTTTCTGATTCACCACGCGACCTAAAGTAATAGGGGATGGTAAAACGATACGACAGCTTTTTAAGTGATTTGTGGCAAGCTCAATGAGTCTTTTTTTATCCAGAGTTTCCTTTCGTAATTGAGAAACCAGCCATTCCTCTAATTTGAGTGATTCTGTTTCGTTAAATTCACCATACCCTAGATAATCACGAATTTTTTCTCGCTGGATGTAGCTATGAGGTGTATTTGCAAAAACTGGCATGACTGAAAAAGATTGGCCCAGTTGTTTGGCAAGATAGCTTATTGCCGTAAAAGGTAAGGCATCGTCCTTACCAATAAACCGCCCATAAGCCCTTAGATGACAAAGAAGTGCTGCAAATTTAATACCTTGATTCGAATTATTGTTAATAAATCGAATATCTTCTTCAGTCAATGTCCAATCAATAGCAAGTTGATCTTCCGTAATTTCTATTTCAGTATGCATCGATGCTTACTCCTGAACGTTCCATGTGCTCTGCTAGTTTCTCTTTTGACGCTTTGGTATAAATCGCTGTAGTATCAACCGACTCATGCCCCATAAGCATTGCTAATTCAACAAGACAGCCAGGATTTGCCTGTAAAAATTGAGTAGCGAAGGTGTGTCGCAATGTGTGTGCCGTGACATTAATACGCGCAATATTGGCTCTTTTTGCCAGACTACTAATCAGCGCCTGCAATGCTCTTATTGTTCCTGGTTCACCACGTTTGGTAGTAAACAATGCGTCATCAGGCTCAAGAGACTTGCGAGCCTCCAAATAATTGGTTAGTGCGCGTCTGGCAATCGAGTTCAATGGAATCTCTCTATGTTTTCTACCTTTTCCATCAACCACGTTAACAAATCCTGAGCGCTCTCTAATCACTACATCTTTCACCAATAAATGGTTTAACTCCCCAACCCTTAAACCCGATTGTAAAAAGAGTTGTACTATGGCATAGTTTCTTACTGCCAGACCATGAGTAGAAAGACCCGCTGCCCTCAGTAAAGCATGGATTTCATCTTTGTTTAATGCATTGGGTTGGGTCATCGCTGCCCGCTTCACAAAATGAAGTGCTGCAGCCGGATCATCAGGAATAAGGCTGGTTTGCATTGCCCAGGCATAGAATCGTTTTAAAACCTGGATATGATGATTAATTGTTGAGGGTTTTCGTCTAATTATTTTGGACACATATTCACGGTAAGCACGCAGATCATTAGATGTAATTTCCAGGAGGCTCACCTCTTGTTGGTAAAAATCCAGAGCCCAAGTAGTAAATACGTTTAATCCCTGGAGATAGCTGGTAATTGAGGACTCAGATAGATCTTGTTGTTCCAACGTGGCTTTAAATAAGTTTAGCAAACCATCATGATCCATATGTATGTATTATGTGAATAATCAACCCTAGAGTTAGACTACCTGTTTGTTTCGCATAATACAAGAAAAAACATTGCCTTTATTCACATATAATCTATTATGTGAATAATTTTTAGGGCAAAAACAGGCTATTTTAGGCTGAAATTAACTTTTTTATGCTTTGGAAAAGATTCGTAAATTCATAAGGTTAAAGCTATATCGGCTAAAATGGTAAATTGCTGCCCGAAACCCC
>CAJCIZ010000173.1 GCA_903970525.1 Myxococcales bacterium
GAATGCAACTGCCACAATTTGTAAAGAAAAACGCAGATGCGCGTGTAGTTGGGGATGAAGCTGTGTTGCTGTCACATCATGCAGGTTGTTCTGTCGTCGTGTGCGTCGATCGTGTCGCTGCTGTCAAAGCCTTATTGCAGAAAACAGATTGTAATATTGTGATCAGTGATGATGGATTGCAACATTATCGTATGGGACGTGATATTGAAATTGCGATAGTCGATGGGATCAGGCGGTTTGGTAATACCTGTTTTTTACCCGCAGGTCCTTTGCGAGAATCTTTAAAGCGTTTGCAGGAAGTGGATTTTATCATTGCGCAACAGCAAGCGAAGACGGGTGAGTATGAAATGATTTTACAAGGAACGGAGTTGGTTGCTGTAAAAGATTCACAGAAAACTAAACGATTGTCTGCATTCCAATATGATCGAGTTCATGCAGTTGCTGGGATAGGCAATCCCAAACGTTTTTTTGCCAGTTTGCGTGCGCATGGGATTGATGTGATTGAGCATGAGTTCCCCGATCATTATCTGTATCAAAAAAAGGATTTTAATTTTGGAGATGATTTGCCAATTTTAATGACAGAGAAAGATGCGGTGAAATGTCATGCAATTGCAGATCAGCGGTTTTGGTATTTGCCAGTGATAGCTAAATTAGATGAGTCATTTGAAATAAAATTAGAGGAGAGGCTATGCGCACTATCAATCAAATAAGTTGTTTGTTCATCGCATTTTGGTGTTGGACAAGTATAGCCAGTGCGCAACCATCGTCGCACGATATTCCTGTTGTGCTTCAAGATAAGCCTGCAGTGCAAGTGACATCGGCTCAACCGCAATTTACTTTGAAGATGAGATCTAATCCAACGACTGGGTATTCTTGGTATTTGCGCGATTATGATGCAACGATGATTGCGCCAGTTAAACATGTCTTTGAAGCGCCAACGAATAAAAAATTAATGGGCGCTCCTGGTTTTGAGTTGTGGACTTTTCGTGTGAAACCGTCTGGGTTTACGGTGCCGCAGCAAACATTGATTCGGTTTATTTATTCTAGACCTTGGCAGATGAATGATGGGTCTGCGCAGGTGGTGTTTCAGGTGACGACTGTGGCTGTTGAATCTAAATAGGCGTGTTACTGCCTATCCGTCAACACCCCGCCCACAAATATCAATGAAGTCTTGCTCGGATTATTATAAATTAACGTCGTCGTCTTAACAGGCGGTGTTTTATCATTGCTGTCTTGATTGATAAACGCTGGCTTTCCGCACGCTTTTTTCACGCTATCTTGTGAATCACCCACTTGCACAGTATTGCCTGCGCAAATCTGTGTGTAGCTGACGCCGTAACCATTCGCGCTGATGTTCGTTACTTTATCTTTGTCAAAAGCAATAGTCGTTCGTATAGTCGTTTGATTGGAAGGATCCGTTAAAACGTAATAAACCCACTCCTGTGATTTCGCGACGTTTTTTTCTTCCTCAGTTTGAGAATCGGGTTTGCCGCATGCTGCAATCACATCTTTAATACTATCGCCCATTTTGATTTGGGTAAAATTAGAAGGACACATGATGGCAAAAGAACTTGTGCTGAGTGTGGTGAAAAAAGCGGCTAATACTATTTTTTTGAATTTCATAAAAATCTCCTTATAAAAAATTATTTTTCCTCTTTCTTGGCTTCAGGGCGTAACTGTTTATGCTGTGCCGATTGATGTCTTGCTACTCTATCGATATCGATATATTTATCCATAGTACCAGGATTTTCATGCCCAACATCATCACGAATATGCTCGCGTGGGCGGAATTCAACATCAGAAGAAATAGCCGTATGACGTAACCAGTGCACAGTTGCAGTGGCTAAGTCTTCTGCTTCATCTTTATTTCCTTTACGCAATAACGTATTAATCGCACGATCAAAAACAGATTGTACTATATTGCGAATTTGCCGCGACCCTAAACCTTGTTTTCCTTTGAGTTTAGGGAGTAAAGGTGTTTGTTCGCCACGGCTAGGCAGAGGCGACAAATCCAAAACCGTCCGATATTGTTTGAGCGCATCCATCAACTCATCAGGCACTGCAATATCACGCATCTTATTGCCTTTGCCAATAGTCGTAAACCACCATAAGCCTTGTTTATCAGGCGCAAAACTTCCCATGGTGGCTAATCTTTCTGTGTTATACGCTAGTTCTGAAATTCGCAATCCTAATAAATAAAAAGCTGACATCAAAAAATAAGTCCGTTGGTGTTGTGGATCTTCTTTTGCCATGTCTTCTGCCGCAGAGATCACAGTTAACCATTGTAGCTTGCTCAGCTTACGTGTGACTTTGCGAACTTGTTGGCGTTGTATATAACCTTTTTTTTGTCGGATTAAACTAATGGGATTGGTTTCTAAATAATTTTCTTGCTGTAAAAAAGTAAATAATGAACTTAACACAGCAAAGATAGCTTCCATTGACTTGTTGCTCAGCTGGTAATCTTCTTTATCCGATTGTTTGCCATGACGTCGATTGATTTTGCTCGTCCTCATCACAAATGGTCGCCAGGCGGGATTCGGTATACGAATTGAACCATCATTCAGAAAACGATCCACGTTGGCGGTGGCTATCCATGATTTAGGCGGGTTGTTAACAAATTGCAGAAAATCACGTACTTCATTGCGTGAAATGTCTTTCAAGGATTTTTGACAAACAACCCATGCCCATTGCAGAAATCTTTCTGTCTCGCGTCGATAAGCAGTGAAGGTGTCATTCGAATTACGATAGCTTTTTAAAAATTCTAGACAGAGGCGGTATTCTTTTTCGGCATCGGTAACAGCCAGACATTTTAAATAAGGCAGAACGAATTCTGCAGACTCCGTCAAATTATCCAGCGTATCAAATAGTGGTTTAGGAATGGGAGTCGGTGTTGACATGGATCAATATTCCTAAATTCGTTTTGCTAAATCATGCGCATACCCTAGGTAATTGCTAGGCGTTAAATCATAGAGTTGTTGTTTGATGTCTGCGGGCAGCTCTAGCTCAGCAATAAATTGATGAATTAAGGCTTTATCAATTTTTTTGCCGCGGGTAAATGATTTTAATTTTTCATAAGGTAATTCAATGCCGAAGCGTCGCATCATTGTTTGAATAGGTTCTGCCAAAATTTCCCAGTGTTGTTCTAGGTCGGCGTTTATTTTTTCTGGATGCGGTGCTACTTTTTGTAAACCTTTGCTGAGAGATTGATAAGCGAGTGCCGCATGTCCAATCGCAACGCCAACATTGCGTAAGACAGTTGAATCAGATAAATCACGTTGCCAGCGTGAGATCGGTAATTTGGCTGACATATGTTCTAATAAAGCATTTGCGATGCCTAAGTTGCCTTCTGCATTTTCAAAATCAATCGGATTGATTTTATGCGGCATAGTGGAAGATCCCACTTCATTCTTAAGCGTTCGTTGTTGAAAATAATTCAGTGCAATGTATCCCCACATGTCACGACTAAAATCAATTAAAATTGTATTGACGCGCGTGAGGATGCCAAAAAATTCAGCCATGTAATCGTGTGGTTCAATTTGTGTGGTGTAAGGATTCCAAACCAAGCCTAATTTACACACGAAATTTTTGCTAATCGTTTGCCAATCGGTTTCGGGGTAAGTAGTGACTAATGCGTTATAGTTTCCCGAAGCACCGTTTAATTTGCCGAGTATGGGTGCCGCAATAATTTGTTCGACTTGTCGAAGAATTCTCGCTGTTATATTCGCAACTTCTTTGCCAACAGTGGTGGGTGTGGCGGGTTGTCCATGTGTGTGTGCTAACATGGGTTGATTAGCGTATTGATGAGCCAGTGTGCGTAGTGTTGAGACGATGTCGTCCAGCGCGGGTAAAATACATTGTTTGC
>CAJCIZ010000174.1 GCA_903970525.1 Myxococcales bacterium
GGGCAATATGGGATTATTAGAGGCTTACCTTTTTATGGTGATTATATTCCCCAAAGGGCGTTGCTGCTTCAACTGGTAGGAATGGACCATATTCTTCATCACGGTATTCAACATGGATACTCCCATGAACTCCCGATATCAATAAAAGCACCTCCTCCCCTGCGAATTGTGAGGACAGCTGATAGTGAATGTTATTAAACTGAACCGTTGCATCACTTTTTACTTGTCTTTCAACAGGCTCACGGAGTAACAAGATGTACTGCTCATAAGAACAAATACTTAAATCAGCATGTACTGGCAGATTTGTTTTCCAAACCTGGTATCGGGTTAAATTTTGTGAGCGATGTTTTTTGTTGGCAATCTCAGTCGCAAATTGCCTTAGATAACTGTTTCCATGTTCCAAATCTCTTGGTAGTTCAAATTGGTAACAGGGCTCGACCATTGATTTGATCGAACGATGCAACCGCTCTGCTTTACCTTTAGCACGAGCCGTTGTTTTTCTGCCACCTTTACCACGGGGCAAGTGTGTTAGTATCTGTATGCCAAGCTTAGTCATGACGCGCATAAATAACCTGCTTTTTACAAAACTGGCATTATCGGTATAAATAAAATCAGGAATTCCATAGAGTTCAGGTTGATCCCCTGTCATTTTTGAAAAAGCATGGTAGAGAAAATCTAGCGCTGTAAGCGTATCTTCTCCTTCAGCAAGGTAATAACGTGAATAAACCAATCCACTTTTGTCATCTATGACTGAGTACGCCATCAGTCGTCTTGGATCATTGGGATTTTGAGAAGGTAATCGATGCAATTCTGATGGGGTAATATCTAATTGCCAACATTGATTGCTATAGGATGCTTCAAAATGGTTTACTACAGGTTCTGCAAGGATATCCTCTGGAGAAATGAAATAATGATTAAGATAATTATTAATTGTTGATACTTTGAGTAAATCTTTAGGTGCTTTGATAATTCTATTTTTTATCAAAACCCCATCGTTTTCAATAAATTGAATACAACGCTGGGTGGAAATTACATGTTTATTACCATTCATGGAGCGAATTTTCATTGCCGCAATAAGTTGGCAATAATAATGCAGCTCTTCATCTTTTATAATTCTTGAACACCCTTTATCTTTGCGTGTTAGCCGATCTTTTGGATGTAACATCAATTTTTTCAGTTGCCTGTAAACCGTGGTTTCAGACAATTGATAACGCAAGGCTACTTCATTAACAAGTTCTCTACGAAGCTTACCGTTATGCGGTAAATTAGTTATTTTTTCATCCAGACGATACAAAATTTCTAAAGGGATTTTACTCACTATGGGTTATCCTTCACTTCGATTCCATTTTTCTTTAACCAGTAATGCAGATTTCCTATAGAAGTTTTATATCGTTTGGCAATGAATACTCGGGATGACCCATTGTTAAGTAAGGCTACAATCTCCTCTTTATAGCCATCAAGTTTGCTTTTACCTGTTCCTTTAGGACGTCCCATAGGCAGCCCTTTTAGTTTGCGTGCTCTTAAGGCTTCTGAAGTTCTTTTAGAAATAAGATCGCGTTCTATTTCACTGGCAATTGAAAAAATCATTCCAATAATTTTACTTTGTATGCTGTTGTCTAATCGCCATTGGCCTTTGATGGCATATAAGTTGATTTTCTTTTCAAGGCAATGACTCATGATTTCCATGCATTCAAGCATACTGCGACCAAGTCTTGAGAATTCACTAACAATTAAATGATCCCCCTCCGACATCGATTCAATGATTGAGCCAAGCTCGCGTTTTTTCCAATGAATGGCACCAGAGATTTTTTCTTCAACAAAATGGACTTTACCAAGATTATTCTCATTGGCAAAAAATAAAACATCCGATTTGTTTTTACCTAGATCCTGGTCGATAGTAGATACGCGAAGATAGGCAATGGTTTTTTTATTCAAAATTTGTCAGAAATCAGAAATTTCAATATAAACCCATATTATACTATTTATTTTGATATAAAAAGCACCTTTTTGCCTTTGATATTTGAATGCTTTTATAAACTAATTTAAAGGATCGTTTATTTTGTATGGTTTATGCCATTTGCAAAATAATCTGGGTTCAAAACCAATTCTATTTGCAATTTAATTCGGTTTCATCAAAATCCATTTGCATTTTATTGTTGGTTCATTTGCAAAATAATTCAAGCACAGCCAAATCTGTTTTCAAGTCCTAACAACTGCTATTTGACTGGCAATAGTATTAGTATCTGCTTGTTTTTCAGAAGAGACCCGTGCATATAAGGCAATTTGATATGTCATTTGATCCCCCTTTGTTTTACGAACTGTGTTTCATTAAATGGTGAATCATCAGATATAGAGGGAGCCTTGACCTTATTGGCAGATAAAGGAAGCACTGATTTTTCAGATGAAGGAGAATTAATGCTGCTAATATCCTTCTCACTAAAAAAAGAGTGTTGAACCTGCTCTTGTAAAATAACTTGAGGTTCAGAAGTACTGAGCTTGCGTATAAGACGCTTGGTAGTTGGGAGTAACTGTGAATACGCATCCTTTAAGTGGTTCTTTGCTAATCGATCAAATTCAATCATGCTGCGAACCTCTGGAAATTGTCTCTTGGTCATGACTACATACATCCTTGCTCAATATACTGATATCTACTTTTTGGCAAGAAAATGTCGATTGCTGCTGATGACTACAGTCTTTAGGTGTTTGCTCTGTGTAGCGACCTGCAACTTCATCCCGTTTTATTGCTCGGGTGAATTCTATCCAATTTTTTACAACATTGGTATAGGGGTTAGAACCCCTACTCAGTGAAGGCGATCATCGTCTGAACCATGTTGAAAGTTGGGCTGGCAGCTTATTGATAACGCTTGAAAAATGTCTAGCAAGGCCGGTGCGGTCTTTAGATTTCACTGATGATCGTCTTGCGATAGTGCTGGATTCATTGGGCCATGATGATGATTTCGAGGCATTTGAGAGCAATCTTAATCAAGGCATCATACGCGTTTATAATTTAAGGACAAAACGCGTTCGGGTCGATAGCACCAGTGCTTCAGGTTATATGACGGTAATGGAGAATGGCCTTTTTCAATTTGGTCACAGTAAAGATCATCGCCCGGATTTACCCCAGTTAAAAATAAATCAGTCCGCGTTAGATCCCT
>CAJCIZ010000175.1 GCA_903970525.1 Myxococcales bacterium
AGGGTCAAAACAACAAAGCAAAAGTGGTAATCAGAAAATCATACGGATTTAAGACAGCTGAAATCCTTCAAATATCGCTGTATCATAAGCTCGGCAAGCTTCCGGTTCCAAAATTAGCCCACAAATATTTTTAACGAACCGTTTTTTATTGAAAAAGGCTTCAAGGTAACAGGGGTAGATGGCAGCAAAAAAATGATTGAACTCTGCCAGCAGCGTTTCCCAAGTGAACAGTGGATCGTTTCTGATATGCGTGAAATTAATTTACAACAACAATTCAATGCCATTATTGCTTGGCACAGCTTTTTTCATCTGGATCACGATAGCCAGCGTAACATGTTTAAAATATTTGAATTACACATAAAGCCAAATGGAATATTAGCGTTTACTTCTGGCGATGAAGAAGGAGAAGTCTGGAGTGAAAATGGGGGCCAACAGCTTTATCATGCTTCTTTGTCTACGGAAGAATATACAAGCCTTCTTGCAGAGGCATCATTCAAAGTGTTGGTTCATAAGGTGCGAGACCCTGATTGTGGTGACGCTACTGTTTGGGTGGTGCAGCAAAAGAAAAGCTTTTAGTGATAGAGGGTCAGTAGATTTATTTCGGCCGCTTCTTTAATTGACATAGCTTTTTTATCTTCTACAGATTGGATGCAATCATTCTCACAAGTCTTGAAACTTCACCCACCATGTACATTGGAATCGATAGAATTTTGCCATCAAAAGTTAATGGTAATTGAGATATGCGGATACCTAGAGGCAAGTTTTTTTCCTGCATTAAAAGATGTAATGATTTCAAGTGGCCAGTTGAGCCCGCCTTGACTTCAATGGGGATAATTTTTGAGCCCACCGTGATAACAAAATCGACTTCTGCCATGCTGGATTTTTTATCGCGGGACCAGAAATACAGTTTAGCTTCTTCAAAGCTAGGGGTGTAAGCTAATAATTCTTGCCCCACAAGTTGTTCTGCAATAGATCCTCGGTT
Organism: Myxococcales bacterium; assembly: GCA_903970525.1. Classification (GTDB taxonomy): domain Bacteria; phylum Pseudomonadota; class Gammaproteobacteria; order DSM-16500; family DSM-16500; genus UBA5158. The sequence goes on from CAJCIZ010000175.1 coordinate 983, forward strand.
AATTAATATAATATTCTCTAGTAACAATTCTGCGTCTACCTGACTTGCATATGCCACCAGTCCTACATCAAGAAATAAAATTTTGAATTTTTTTTCATTCATTAAACTAATTAAAGGTATGCCAGAGGCGGATGTGCTATGAATGGGGTAAACTAATCCCGCATGCTGTAGTAATTCTAATGCTGATTTTATTTGATATGAACGTGCATCTGGGTCTACTTTGGAATATTTAAAATGATCTCCTACAAGTCCAGGCGCTTTTTCAAAAACGCGTTTTAAATGTTGAATTTGAGCATGCTTTGCATATTTTCCAAAATCCGATCGATAATTATTTAACAAAGTTGCTTTTTGTATTTGACAAGCATTAAAGTTGTAGCTTCTCGACATAGCGCCAAGCGAAATTATTTCAGAGTCAAGATAAGTTTTTAACACGCTCGGCATGCCACCCAAGCTCATGTAAGTTCTTATTTGTTTCAGCAATTCTTGGTGAATAACATCGGCAATCGGTTTTTTCAAATCAACTTGTTCTATAAACTTGCGTAAATCAGAATAACCCGCAGCCCCTAAATATTCTTTGAAAGATAAAGGCTTTAGGTAAAGCGATTGAACCCTACCTACGGGCATGCGAAAATCTGCATCATTCAAAGTAAATTCTAGTAACGATCCTGCGCCAATCACGTGCAGATCGGGCATTCTTTCCTTAAAATAACGTAGTGCACGAATGGCATTTGGACAATCTTGAATTTCGTCTAAGAATAGCAATGTTTTACCGGACTCAATTTTGTGATGCATCGCCAAAGAAAGTTTTTCCAGAATTTCGCTAGGTTCTAGCGTCTCAAAACATTGGCAAAGTTCAGGCCGGAGCTTAAAGTTAACAACCAATATGTTATCAAACTGATTCTGCCCAAATTTCTCAATGACGTAAGATTTCCCTACTTGTCGAGCCCCCCGCAGCAGAATAGGCATGCGCTCTTTCTGTTGTTTCCAGTTTTCTAGATCTTTTTCAATGTCACGATCCATGCCGAGACTCCGGATTAATATTTACCCTGTATTTTTACAAAATTATTGCTATAATACAAGGTAAAATTAACAGAATTTATGCTGAAAGAAAGGGATATAGGGCTATCGGGAGCGTTTTCTCGATTAACTCCATGTTTGCATTGATAATCAATCAGATAAATGCGCGCATCTGTTTGTGGCGCCACGGTTTGGGTGGTGCAAAAAAAGCCTAATTTTAAATGATAGAAAGTCAGTAGAGAGCTTTTTTTCAATACATTATACTGAGTCCATCCAAAAAATCAGTCTAGATAAATACGTAAGCAGGAACACCAATGTCAGATACAAATCAAAACCCAGAAAAATACTGTTGTATCGTAGACCCCTACACCTCTGCTGACTCAATCTGCGATGCGTTGATCGCAGCAGGTATTCACCCCATCGCAATCTTTACACCAAAAATGCAGTTAACAGACGCAGAAAAAAAAGCAGCGTTGACTGAAAGTAAATTAAAGCTGAGTGTGCATTTCACAACAGTAGCAGAAACAAAAAAGCAACTCGCAGGCTTGAATATCTTAGCCATTATCGCCGGCAATGAAAGATCCTGCGATATCGCCGATCACTTGTCAGAAGCGATCACCCCACAAATTGCTAATCCTTCAAAAACCAGTGAATATCGCGCCAATAAGTTTTTAATGCAGGAAATGATTAGTCAGACGGGATTAACACCAATTCAACAAGTACGAGTGTCGAAACTGCCTTTATCAGAGACAGATCGCGCAGCAATAGAAGCAATTAAAAAACCATGGTTTTTAAAGCCCGGCGATCAAAGTGGTAGCTATGGCGTCTCTATCTGTCAGAGCATTGCAGAGATCGAAAAAAACCTCTCACAAATCATAGGCAAAAAAAGATTTAATTCAGAAATTAAAGATGGTGTGATCCAAGAAGTCATTTCTGGCGACGAATATTTTGTTGATACAGTTAGCTTAAATGGTCAGCATGCTATTGTGAGTGTATTCAAATATACGAAAGAAGTATTCCAATATAAGCCCATTTATCGCAGCGCTGAATTAGTCAGTTTTTATTCGCAGCAAGGAAAATTGGCAATTGATTATGTCAAAAAAGTTTTAGATGCTGTTGAATTGAAAAATGGGATGGCGCATACCGAAGTGTTTTTAACGGATAAAGGCCCTTATTTAGTTGAAGTGAATCCGCGAATTTCAGGGTTGCGCGGGTTGGCGAATGAGCTATCGAAGCAGGTATATCGTACTAGCCAGGCCGAATTATTGGTAAAATCACTGCTTGAGCCTAAACAATTCCTGCAAGAAACAAGCCACTACCCCGAAATGAAAGACTTCGGGCAGCTTCTTTGTCTGCAGAGCTGGCAAGACAAAATCTTCACACATTTTGCGGAAGATAAAATTAAAAATCTTCTTTCCTATCGCGGCCATGTGCTATTTAAAAAATATGGTGATCAACTAAAGATTCCAGCTGTGTTGTCTGACTCGGTTGCTATTGTCACTTTGGTTCATCATAGCGAAGAGCAGCTTCTTAAGGATAGAGAAACCATATTCGCTTTAGAAAAACAAAATGGTTTATTTGAGTAGATAACAGACGATAAAGGCAGAACACCGTGCGTGCACAGGTGGCGATGGCAACTGCACTCTAGAGAAATCTTTCAAGAATGAGGAGAGAAAACTTATTTCTCAGTCACCTCAAGCAAATGAATCCGCCGATTATCACTATGCAACACTTTAAAATGAAATTTCTCAATCTCAATGCTCTCGCCTCTTTTCGGCAAATGTCCAAATCCTTGTAAAACAATCCCACCAATCGTATCCAGCTCTTCATCACTAAAATTCGAATGAAAATACTCATTGAAATCACCAATAGGTGTCGCCGCTTTCACTGTGTAAACACCATTAGTGTGTTTTTTAATGGTATCTTCTTCATCAATATCATATTCATCTTCAATTTCACCGACGATTTGCTCTAGTACATCTTCAATTGTCACCAGTCCCGCAACATGACCATATTCGTCAATGACGATAGCCATGTGATTATGATTGATGCGAAATTCTCGTAATAAAATATCTAAACGCTTACTTTGCGGAACAAAAACCGTAGGACGCAACATGCTCGTAATATCATATTGATCAGCCGCTTTTTTGTGAGCATAAAACTTTAATAAATCTTTTGCCAATAAAATGCCAATCACATCATTGCCAGAATCATCTAACACAGGATAACGCGAGTGACCCGATTCGATCACCAGCGGTATGAGTTTTTCAAGCGGGCTATCACATTCAAAAGCTACCATCTGTGATTTAGGCACCATGACTTCACGCACTTGCATTTCAGAAACTTGCAGTACGCTTTCAATCATGCTTAACATTTCGCCGCTTAACAAATGTCTTTCTTCAGCGTCACGCAAAATTTCCATTAACTGTTCTTTGTCTTTAGGCTCGCGGCTAATTAAATCATTCAAACGATCTAGCCATGAACGCGGTTTAGAATTTTCACTCATGTTGAGTCCTTTTCTCATTCGTTAAATAAGGATTCTTATAGCCTAATCCTTGCAAAATTTGAATTTCTTGTGCTTCCATCAAAACAGCTTCATTTTCAATTTCATGATCATAGCCTAGTAAATGTAATACACCATGCACCACCATGTGCGCCCAGTGAGATTCAGCAGATTTATGTTGCTCATCTGCTTCGCGGTTTACAACTGCGGCGCAAATAACAATATCACCTAATACAGTAGGTTCTGCAGCCATTTCCTCGGGCATATCGAAAGGAAAAGACAATACATTGGTAGGCCCATTTTTATGTCTATAAGTAGAGTTTAACGCTGTTATCTCATTTTCATCCACAATGCGAATAGTCAGTTCACAAGACAGCATTTTTTCATGCAGCGCTTCTTTCGCCCAAAGGCGTAATTGAGTTGTCGTCGGAGCAGAAATATTTTTTATCGCGCGTTGTACGGTAATGTCGATCATAAATTATTTGTTGGCTTTGTTGTTGAGTTGGTTGTAGCTTTCATATGCTTCCACGACGCTTTGCACCAAAGGATGTCGCACCACATCGCTAGGTTGGAATTGAGTAAAGCTAATGCCACTAACATTATTTAAAACTTCAATCGCATGTATCAATCCTGAGTCGCGACGATTGCTTAAATCAATCTGCGTAATGTCACCTGTGATCACTGCTTTGGAATTAAATCCAAGGCGTGTCAGAAACATCTTCATTTGTTCCATTGTTGTGTTTTGTCCTTCGTCCAAAATGATGAAGGAATCATTCAGTGAGCGGCCACGCATATAAGCGAGAGGGACCAGTTCAATAATGCCGCTTTCCATCAAATGCGCCACTTGGTCAAAGCCAAGCATTTCATAGAGTGCATCATAGAGTGGTTGTAAATAAGGATGGACTTTCTGCGCAAGATCGCCAGGTAAGAAGCCAAGTTTTTCACCAGCTTCCACAATGGGGCGCACTAATACGATGCGACTAACACGTGCAGTTTCTAATGCCTGTACGGCGCAGGCTACAGCCAAATAAGTTTTGCCCGTTCCTGCAGGCCCTACCCCAAAGTTGATATCATATTTTGCAATGTTTTTCAGATATTGCATTTGGCTTTCGCCACGCGCAGTAATCACAGCGCGTTTGATTCGGATTTCCATGCGTGTATCCTGATGAGTTGAATTGATATCATCGTTTGATTGAGGTTTGTTTTTCGCGACTTGCAATTGCAAATGAACTTCATTTAAAAGCAATGCAGAGTCTTTCTCCGCTGTGATATAGAGTTCAGCTAAGGCGTTACACGCTTTTTTAACAGCAGAATATTCTCCGCTGATTGAGAAGGTGTAACCACGTTGTTTAATGTTGACTTCTAAGCGTTTTTCAATGAGATGTAAATGTTCGTCGCAGTGACCGCAGAGGTTTTGTAGGCTTTTATTGTTCTCTGGACTTAAGACCAGAGTTTCTGAATAGTATGTGGTTTCCAAGGTTGTATGATCACTCCTGCTAAGGGGGATAATTTAAGTATAGCATCTTTATTCTAAATGGCCACGTAAGGAATTCGGCAACGCTTCAGTGATTTTGACTTGCGCCAATTGCCCAATGAGCGTTTGCGGACCAGCAAAGTTTACAACGCGATTATTTTCTGTGCGTCCAGATAAGACGTTCGCATCTTTGCGAGAAGGGCCTGTCACCAAAATGGTTTGAGTCGTGTCTATCATGGCATCGCTGATGCGTTTCGTATTCAATAAAATGCGATTTTGTAAAATGCCCAAGCGTTGTTTTTTAACTTCTTGTGGCACACTGTCTGGCAATTGTGCAGCAGGTGTGCCTGGGCGTGGGCTATAAATAAAACTGAAAGAATTATCAAAACCAATTTCATGAATGAGATTCATGGTATCTTCAAAATCAGCTTCTGTTTCACCAGGGAATCCAATAATAAAATCAGAAGAGATGCTGATGTTTGGGCGTACTTTGCGTAAGCGGCGAATTTTTGATTTATATTCTAGTGCAGTGTAACCCCGTTTCATCGCAGCTAAAATACGATCTGAACCACTTTGCACAGGTAAATGTAAATGATCTGCCAGTGCAGGAATATCAGCATACGCTTGTATTAAATTATTGGAGAAAGCGAGGGGATGAGAAGTCGTAAAACGTATTCGTAAAATGCCATCGATAGCTGAAACATATTGAATTAACAGTGCTAAATCAGCGATGCTGCCATCATGTGTGGGGCCGCGATAATCATTCACGTTTTGTCCTAACAAGTTTACTTCGCGTACGCCTTGCGCGGCAAGTTTTGCAACTTCTGCGAGTACATCATCTAATGGGCGACTGATTTCTTCGCCGCGCGTGTAAGGGACAACGCAAAAACTACAATATTTGTTGCAGCCTTCCATAATGGAAACATATGCAGTGGGTCCTTCGGCGCGAGGTTCTGGCATATGGTCAAATTTTTCAATTTCTGGAAAACTGATGTCAACAACCGCTTTTCGTTTTGTTTTCACTTCCGTCAGCATATCGCCCAAGCGATGTAAGGTTTGGGGGCCAAAAATCATATCGACATAAGGGGCGCGCTTTAAAATCGCTTCGCCTTCCTGGCTGGCAACGCAACCGCCAACGCCTATCACCAAATGGGGTTTTAATTCTTTCAGGTCGCGCCAACGGCCCAATTCAGAAAAGACTTTTTCCTGGGCTTTTTCACGTATCGAGCATGTGTTCATCAATAAGATGTCAGCTTCCTCTGGATTATTAGTTTTTTCAATAGGATGCGACGCCATTAACACATCAGCCATCTTGGATGAATCATATTCATTCATTTGGCAGCCATGCGTGAGGATGAAAAGCTTATTCATGATATTTCTCAGTACTTTTGTTGGAAAATTGACCGGGTATCATAAGCGATTATTGTCAAATTTTCTACTCTAATGACCGGGGTTCCTATCATGAATTTAATGCAGAACTCAATAAATCCTGATATACATTACCCTTATGAGCCAAGAATCAGACCTCAAAAAGCGTGCGGAAGAATTAGGCCTTGCGAATATTAAGCGGCATATTTTTCTTTGTTGCGATCAAACAAAACCAAAATGCTGTGATCGAGAAGCAGGTCTTGTCGCGTGGGATTATTTAAAGACGCGGCTCTCAGAATTGGGGTTAACGGATCGCGGTGATATTTATCGTTCTAAAGTAAATTGTCTACGCGTGTGTCGTTCGGGTCCTATTGCAGTGGTGTATCCAGATGGTGTTTGGTATCACTCTTGTTCGCCAGCGGTACTTGAGCGCATCATTCAAGAACATTTAATTGGCGGCGAGCCTGTTAAAGACTATATAATTATCTGATATGTCTATTTCACGAATTTATCAAGCAAGTCCTCTCAACAAAGATCAGTCTATCGTATTAAGTGACGAAGCCAGTCATCACCTTGCGCGAGTTTTGCGTGCAAAAGTGGGCGAGAAAATCATTCTTTTTAACGGTGAGGGTGGTGAATATGATGCCGTCATCACCGCGATAGATAAAAAATCAGTGACAGCAAAAATGGGTGAGCATCGCGCGCGAGATCGAGAGTCTTCTTTGCAACTACAATTAGCGCAAGGCATATCTCGCGGTGAAAAAATGGATTTCACTATTCAAAAAGCAGTTGAGTTAGGTGTCCATAAAATCTTTCCACTTTTCACAGAACGTTGCAATGTCAAATTAGATGACGAGCGTAAACAAAAACGTTTACAACATTGGAATTCAATTATCATCAGTGCGTGTGAACAGTCAGGTAGAAATACGATTCCAAATATATTACCCGCACAAAATTTCAGTCAATGGTTGGCGACAGTCAAAGCAGATCATTGTTTTATTTTATCGCCTAAGTCACAACACAAACTGAAAGAAGTTTCTTTAAAAAGTAATGCAACAGTTGTTTTACTCATAGGCCCTGAAGGTGGTTTAAGCGATACAGAGTTAAACCTCGCTATTCAAAAAGGATTTATCCCCTTAAGTTTAGGTCCAAGAGTATTAAGAACAGAGACCGCAGCTATTGCAGCGTTGACAGCATTGCAATGTTCTTATGGCGACATGGCATAAAAATCAATCAATCTACCTTTATTCCGTTTAAAAAACGCGTCGAAAACTACGTAACATTTTGATAATAAACGAGCCAGAATTCTGCTTTGGATCTTAAAAACTTTGGCGTATAATGGCGCGTTCTTGTTTGGAGGCACCTATGGCTGATGAAGCTGATATTGCAAATGATTATATCGATAGTGAAGTAACGCGTGCATTAGGAAAAATTCGACAAACACACGATGGTAAGCCCGGTACAAAAATCTGCGTTGAATGTAGGGAACAAATCCCACTCGCGCGCCGTAACTTGGGATTCAAATTATGTGTGATGTGTGCGGAGGAAACTGAGCGTCGGAAATCATTATATGCAAATTACTAACTAATTTTTTCTCTTAACTATAAAATCAAGGAAGGTACTATGAAAAATACGGAAAAGCAGTCATCTGATATCTCATCAGATACATCTGAAATTTCATTACAAAAAAATGTCGCGCAAATCATGCAACATTATTTCGCAAGTTTGAAAGGCGAAGAGCCTCGTCATGTTTATGATTTTTTCTTGGATGAAATCGAAGAACCTTTGCTGGTTGTCGTGATGAAGCAAGTCAACAACAATCAGTCAGAAGCAGCGCGAATTCTCGGTCTTTCTCGCGGAACCCTGCGTACTAAACTGAAGAAATTTGGCATGCTTGATAATGATGACACGGATGGTGATGAGTCTGAAGAATAGCGCGTCGTCTGAGATCATTTATGAGAGAGCATACAGCTAGACCTTCAACAAAATTTATCAGCGCATTTATTCTGGGTCTCACATTGAGCGTAGGAATTTTCGGCGCGGGTTATTGCATAGGCAAAGCTGTATATCAGTCGCGTTTATTAAATCGTTTTGTCACGGTAAAGGGATTGGCTGAACGTGACGTGAAATCTGATTTGGGTATTTTTGAAATCGATTATCGCGAAGTCGGTGGTACACTCGTAGATTTAAATACCCGAATCCAACATGATCAAAGTGTTGTTGTCGCTTTCTTAAAGCAACACGGCTTTGCAGATGCAGAAATTATCACTCAACCGCTCAAGTTAGAAGATAAGTTAGCAAATGCCTATCAATTAAATAGTACACCTGTCTCTGCAGATCAACGATATATCGTAACCGGTGGCATACGCGTGCGATCAGCCCAAGTTGATTTGATTCAACAAGTGAATCAAGTCACAGGTAGTTTATTGCAACAAGGTGTGCCACTCACT
>CAJCIZ010000176.1 GCA_903970525.1 Myxococcales bacterium
CCAATTTGCGCGAAGATGTGATGACCAACATGTTTAGTTATCTTAATCAACACTCTCACCAGTATTTTCAAAATAATTTTGCAGGAAGCTTAATCAATAAAATTACAGATATGCAGAGCGGTGTCATTAATATCTTTACAACGCTTGATGATTTATATGCGCAAACACTGGGCATCAGTGTTGCTGTTATTATTTTGTTATGCATTCATCCTATTTTCGCCGTCATTTTAATAGGCTGGGTTTTTGTATTTTTACTGATTACTTTTCTGTTTTTAAAACCTATTCAACAGCTTTCTCACGACTTTGCAGAAAGCAAGACAACAGCAGTAGGAAGAATGGTAGATAGTATTAGCAATATTATGAACGTCAGGCTCTTTGCCAGGCACTTAGATGAAAATCGATATATTCAAAAGAGCATCAAACAAGCTGTCCAGAAAGATAGAGATATGCAAGCCAAAATCATCAACATGCGATTATTTTGGGATCTCAGCATCATCACATTAATGAGCTTAAATCTTTTTATCTTGCTTCATATGTATAGCAATAATTTGGTCACGATTGGTGACTTTACCTTTGTTATCTCTCTGTCAATTACCATCTTATGGAATCTATGGTTTTTAGCGAGTCAATTTGTATCATTTTCAGAGCAAGTAGGTTTATGCAATCAAGCGCTTTGTATCATCACGCAACCTCATGAGATTATTGATGAGATAAATGCAAAACCACTTGTGGTTGCTAACGGAAGGATTCAATTTACTAATGTCACCTTTCATTATGATGAAGGTCATCGTTTATTTAAAAATAAAAATATTGTGATAGAAGGTGGACAAAAAGTTGGGCTGGTTGGTTTTACTGGAAGCGGAAAAAGTACTTTTGTAAATTTGATTTTACGTCTTTTTGAAGTGGAATCAGGTGAAATTCTCATTGATGGACAAAATATCAATCATGTAACGCAACAGTCTTTAAGAGAGCAAATCGCTTTAATACCACAAGATGTCATCCTGTTTCACCGAAGTTTGCTTGAAAACATTCGTTTTGGTGCGGTAGAAGCTGCTGATGAGGAAGTAATTGAGATTGCAAAAAAAGCCCATTGCCATGAGTTTATCAGTCAACTTCCACAAGGGTATCAGTCTTTAGTTGGAGAAAGAGGCATTAAATTATCCGGTGGTCAACGTCAGCGTATAGCTATAGCAAGAGCCATGCTTAAAAATGCACCAATTTTGATTTTAGATGAAGCCACTTCCTCACTGGATTCAGTCACAGAAAAATATATCCAAGATGCGCTCAATTTAATCATGCAAAAGAAAACGACGATTGTGATCGCACATCGTTTATCAACGTTGTCTAAAATGGATAGAATTCTAGTATTTGATAATGGCCAGATTATTGAAGATGGAACGCATGATGACTTAGTTGCTAAAAGCGGACATTATGCAAAAATGTGGCATATGCAAGCCGGCGGCTTTTTACCAGAAAAAGAAGATAGAACTGAAGGTGTATAAAGAAATGCATATCGTATTTAGAAAAGCAAATCGTGTCGATGTTCCTGAAATTGTACGTCTTCTTACAGAAGATGAGCTTGGTTTATCAGGTGAGCAATATAATAAAAATTATGAAAGCATTCCAAACTTATATTATGCAGCGTTTGATATTAATAATTACTGAATTAAATGAAAAGGTAGTAGGTATAATGCAGTTGGTGTTTACGACTTACATGACTTATCAAGGCGGGAAAGGTGCACAAATTGAAGGTGTCAGAGAATGACAATTTGAATAATGAAATTATCAAATGGGGTTGCAAATATCTTTCATCTCATGGGTATACATTAAAAAGTAACCTGCCAGAAAATGCTTTTGGCGCTGGACCTATCCCTTGCATCAACCATTCGACTGAACAAATTAGATTCACGCTGCCAAATGCTTCAACTAATCTTCTCGCACCTTTCTCATTTAATGCATTTCTACCGATTTCCCAAGATTGCAATGTGCTAGCGCTAATAAAAAACTTTTTTCCCACGTCCTTCCTGGAAAGTCCAGCCAGTAATCTAGCTCTCTTAATTCATTTGTCACATCTTTGCGGATCATCGGTTTTAATTTTCATAAAAGACCATCTATTAATCGCGTTTAAACATTAATATGTTGTGCAATAATCCCTTGTTTGCTTTGAATGTTTTGGAGGATTAAAGATTCATAATCTTGCGACATTGATTCTTTTATTACTGGATGTGCACATACATTAAATGACCACTGTTGAGTAGTCGGTTTATTTTTGAATAAATTTAATGGATAAAAATTAGATATCAAGTTCAATCTAATAAATAAAGGTGCGAACGCTATATCAACTAACGATAATTCAGCTCCATTAAAATACGGTAGTTGAATATTTGAGGATTCAATCCAGGATAAACCCGCGTTTAACTTTTCTGAAAGAGTGATTACTGCGCTTTCTTCATGTGTTGCCGCTAAAGCATATTGGGCGACTAATAACGAGGAGCTGAATTC
>CAJCIZ010000177.1 GCA_903970525.1 Myxococcales bacterium
AGACAGAAATTGTCATTAAAGGTATGGATAAACGATTAGTAGGTGAAGTGGCGGCGCAAATTCGTAGTATACGTCCAGTAGAATGCTACAAAGGCAAAGGCGTACGGTACTTGAATGAAGAAGTGATCATTAAAGAAACCAAGAAAAAATAAGTAGGCGGCTAAGGTATGAATAAGAAGTTAGCAAGGCAGCGTCGTGCAAAACGAACGCGTATGAAGATAAGAGAATTAGAAACATTGCGATTGTGTGTGAATAAAACCTCAAAGCACATTTATGCGCATATTACGACATTTGATGGTGCGAAAACACTTGTGTGTGCTTCTACGCTTGATAAAGAACTTCAAAAATCTCTAAAGTACACTGGAAATATTGATGCTGCTTCTGCTGTAGGCAAATTGATAGCAGAGCGTGCGATGAAAGAAGGAATCAAGCGAGTTGCGTTTGATAGATCCGGTTTTTTATTTCATGGCCGTATTAAAGCATTGGCAGATTCAGCAAGAGAAATTGGCTTAGACTTTTAAGGGTAAGATAATGGCGAATTATGACCAAGCTTCAAAAGGTGATGGGTGCACAGAGCGATTAGTTGCTGTTAGGCGTACTACAACTGTAGTCAAGGGCGGTAAGAAATTTAGTTTTAGTGCTGTTACTGTTGTAGGTGATGGTAAGGGTAGGATAGGAATTGGCAGAGGAAAATCGAAAGAAGTCCCTGTTGCTATCCAAAAAGCACTTGATAATGCTAGAAAAAACATGCAATCAGTGGTTTTAAATAATGATACTTTGCATCATGAAATGATTGGTCGTCATGGTTCAACAAGAGTCTTTATGAAACCAGCGTCAGACGGTACAGGTATTATTGCAGGCGGCGCAATGCGCGCTGTGTTCGAAGTGTTAGGTGTTAAGAACGTGCTTGCTAAAATAGGTGGTTCAACTAACCCAATTAATGTTGTTCGCGCAACGCTTGATGCTTTGACCAATGTCTCAACACCTGAGTTTATAGCAAGTAAGCGTGGTAAGACATTAGAAGATATTGCTACTAGAGAATAGACGCTTATAAGAGGAAGAAGATAATGTTTTTAAATGAGTTAAAACCGGCTCCAGGGTCGAAAAAAAAATTTAAGCGTCTTGGCAGAGGCATTGGATCTGGAAAAGGCAAAACTTGCGGTAAAGGTCATAAAGGTCAAAAAGCAAGAGCTGGTGGGTATCATAAAGTAGGCTTTGAAGGCGGCCAGATGCCGATTCAAAGACGTATACCAAAGTCTGGGTTTAAATCACGTACTGCACTCTATCGCGAAGAAATATATCTAGCTGATTTAGAGAAATTATCAACTAACGAAATTGATTTTTCAGTGTTGTTGGCAGCTGGAATTATTCGCCGAGTAACAAAAGATGTAAAAATTATTGCATCCGGTACCGTTACAAAAGCTTTAATCATCAGAGGGATACCGATGACAGCTGGTGCGCGAGAATTAATAATAGCAGCTCAAGGAAAGGTAGAGGCATAACCGAATGGCATCCAGTAAAATAGGCGCAGCGATAAAGTCGGGTGGATTTAGTGATCTAAAAGCGAGACTTTTATTTCTTGTAATCGCTATTCTTATTTTTCGTGTCGGATCTTATATTCCGGTACCTGGCTTACACCCTGCAAAATTAGCACATTTATTCAATCCACAACAGAATAATATCGTTGGTTTGTTTAATATGTTTTCAGGTGGCGCGTTGATGCGTCTTAGTATTTTTGCGCTTGGAATCATGCCTTACATTTCAGCTTCTATTATTATCCAGATTTTTTCTGTTCTTTCACCACAGCTTTCTGAACTTAGAAAGGAAGGCGAATCTGGTCAACGCAAACTTAACAAGTACACCCGCTATGCCACTGTAGCACTGTCCTTGATACAAGCGATTGGTATTTCAAAATTAATGTCAGCTCAAGGAATTGCAATTAATCCTGGCCTTTCATTCTATGTTGTTACTACATTAACTCTTGTGACAGGTACAATGTTTTTAATGTGGCTAGGTGAGCAAGTAACAGAAAAAGGAATTGGGAATGGTATTTCCATGCTCATTTTCGCAGGGATTGTAGCGGGCTTACCCTCTGCATTTGGCAAAACCTTAGAGCAGGTGCGTGAAGGACAATTACAGATTTTAGCGTTGCTTTTCATTCTGGTCGCTATTGTAGCTGTTGTTGCTTTTGTTGTGTTTATTGAGCGTGCCCAAAGACGTATTACAATAAATTATGCAAAACGCATGCAGAGTGGCAAGGTATATTCTGCTCAAACAACGCATTTACCTTTAAAAATCAATATGGCAGGTGTTATCCCGGCTATTTTTGCTTCAAGTATTATTGTGTTTCCAGTTACTATAGCGCAGTGGTTTAGCGAAGTTAAAGGTCTAGAATGGCTGAATATGGTAAATGTTTCGTTGCAACAAGGGCAGCCTTTGCATATGATACTGTTTGCTGTTGGTATTATCTTTTTTTCGTTTCTATTCACTGCGTTGATTTTTAATCCAAAAGAAACGGCGGATAATTTGAAAAAATCGGGTGCCTTTATTCCTGGTATTCGACCGGGTGACCATACAGCGAAGTTTATTGATGGTGTCATGACGAAGCTGACATTAATCGGCTCAATTTATGTTGCTCTAGTTTGTTTGTTACCAGAGTTTTTGATTATGACCTGGAATGTACCTTTCTATTTTGGCGGTACGTCTTTGTTGATTATTGTTGTTGTTGTAATGGATTTTATGGCTCAAGTTCAGGCGCATATTATGTCTTATCAGTACGAATCTTTATTGAAAAAGGCAAATTTACGAGGTGGTGCTGGTCTTGGGGTCGTCCGATAAGAAATGTTATATATTTAAAAGATTGTTTCGGAGAAGAATATGAAAGTGAGAGCTTCAGTAAAAAAAATATGTCGAAAATGTAAAATTATTAAGCGCCAGAGAGTTGTGCGCGTAATTTGTAAAGAAAAGCGACACAAACAAAAACAAGGTTGATTTTTTTGAAGTTAATGGTTACACTCATCCCTTTTTTATGTGTTAATAAATCTTACTACCGTGTTAAGTTAGGAGTGATTGAATGGCTGCCCGTATTGCAGGCGTGAATATACCTATGCAAAAGCATATTGTGATAGGTTTAACAGCGATTTATGGTGTTGGAAGACAACGAGCAAGAGATATTTGTTCTTCGGCTCGGATAGAAGCTTCTAAAAAAGTGAAAGACCTGACTGAGTCTGAGCTGGATCTTTTGCGGGCCGAAGTGAATAAATACCTGGTCGAAGGTGATTTGAGAAGAGAAGTTGCAATGAGTATTAAGCGGTTAGTTGAGCTTGGTACTTATCGTGGTATGCGACATAAACGTGGCTTACCTGTTCGCGGACAAAGAACTAAAACAAATGCACGTACTCGTAAAGGCAAAAGAAAGAGTATTAAATCAAATTGATAGGGCAGAGTGAACTTATATGACAACTTCTGATTCAACTGTAAAGACCAGCTCAGCTGTGAAAACTGAGTCGGGTGCAAAGGCTGGTGCAGCTGTAAAGGCCGGCAAAAAAGGTGGTAAAGCTGGGAAGAAACCGGCAAAAAAGCAAAAGCGTGTCATTCCTGATGGTATAGCACACATTTCCGCTTCTTTTAACAATACGATTGTTACGATTACAGACGGCCATGGAAACGTTGTGGCTCAAGCAAGCAGCGCAGGTTGTGGGTTTCGTGGCTCAAGAAAGTCAACTCCTCATGCCGCAGGACTAGCAGCAGAAGCAGCAGCCAAATTTGCGGTAGAACACTACAATATGAAAAACGTTCAGGTTCAGGTACAAGGTCCTGGACAAGGAAGAGAAGCAGCTATTCGCGCATTAGCGCCTTTGAAAGTGACCTTGATTGTGGATGTTACACCAATTCCGCATAATGGCTGCAAAAACCCTAAGAAAAGAAGAGTGTAACAGGAGAGAACAAAGAATGGCGCGTTATTTAGGTCCTAGATGTAAGCTTTCAAGACGTGAGGGTGGTGCTGATTTGTCTCTGACAAGCGGCGTGCGCTCATTAGATAGCAAATGCAACTTAGAAACGGTTCCAGGGCAGCATGGCGCACGTCGCGGCAGAATAACTGAGCACGGTGTACAGTTACGTGCTAAGCAACGTGTTAGACGTATCTATGGCGTGTTAGAGAGACAATTCAGAAACTATTTCGAGAAAGCAACTCGTTTGAAGGGTTCGACTGGCGAAAACTTGCTAAAATTGCTAGAGCGTCGTCTTGATAACGTTGTATATCGTATGGGTTTTGCCGCAACGCGTGCAGAGGCTAGGCAGTTAGTGAGTCACTGTGCTATCTTAGTGAACGGTAAATCAGTTAATATTCCATCTTACCTTGTTTCTCCAGGGGATGTAGTAAGTGTTAAGGAATCTTCTCGCGGTCAATTACGTATTCAGTCAGCGATGACACTTGCGCAAGCAAGAGGCGCATGTGCTTGGGTTGAAGTGGATGTTGCTCAATTTATGGGCACGTTCAAATCGTTACCAGATAGGAATGATTTACCACCGGATATCAATGAACAGTTGATTGTTGAGCTTTATTCAAAATAATTTTGGATAGTAGAGAGGTTGTTATATGCAGAATAACCCGTTTGATTTTTTAACGCCTCGCGATATCGTAGTGGAGACAATTTCGTCTTCTCATGCAAAGATTACCCTAGAACCGCTAGAACGTGGGTTTGGGCATACGCTAGGAAATACTTTGCGTCGAATTTTGTTGTCGTCTATGCCAGGTGCTGCAATCGTCGAAGTTATGATTGATGGCGTTTTGCACGAGTTTGATAATATTCCCGGCGTGCGGGAAGATGTTGCTGACGTCATGTTGAATCTGAAAGGTGTGTCATTCAAACTTCAAGGTGACCGTGAAGAAGTAACGCTCAGATTGAATAAAAAAGGTCCTGGTGTTGTCGTTGCTGGTGATATCGAGTTAGAGCATGACGTTGAATTAGTGAATCCAGATCACGTGATTGCTCACTTAAATGACGTTGGTGAAATTGCCATGACCTTGAAGGTTGCATTGGGACGTGGTTATCAACCGTCAACTTTACACGGTAAGCATGATGGTGCAAAATCACCTATTGGTGTGTTGCGTATGGACGCTAGC
>CAJCIZ010000178.1 GCA_903970525.1 Myxococcales bacterium
AAGCAAGATGGCTCTCCGACTAGTTAAGCAAGAGGGCAAGATTATATGCTAATTAAAGTTGTGGGGATTCCCCAGGACTTGACCCCTTCTTATTACTTCTTATTAGAGCCGCGACATTTTAAATGGCGTCTGTGGTTCAGCTTCTTTTCTTGAAGAGGAATGAAGTAACTCAAGTCTAGGTATTCTTTGTAATAACCAAGCGCTCATGTCCATTCTAAATGTCACTTTTTCTTTACCAGCAAAAAAGGGCTTTAACTCCTCTATTAACCAGTCTTTCGTTTTTTCTGGTTGGAGGTTGTTTTTTTCAATTTTCTCAACCACGCCTCCCATGCTCATGAGTAAATTTGCAAATTCACCTATAGTCAGTTCGAAGCGTTCTATGTATTTCAGTTCATCAGCTACAGGAAATTCGGTTATTTTATCTTGAAACTTGTTATAAGAGCGTTTCGCGGGAATATACGGATAATGTTTGAAAAAAACATTTTCTTTCCAATGAGCAAACTCCGGTGTTTCTATACCAGTAAACCCATAATGACCAATGATTAATTGTCCATTGTCTTTTAATACGCGAGCAGACTCTTGCAGAAATTTAGCTTGATCTACCCAATGGGGTGCAACACAAATAGAAATTAAATCAAAACTTTCATTCGTAAAAGGTAATGTTTCGGCAGCGGCCTTGAGATATTTAATACCAGGATCCGGTTTAAATTGACTGATTGCGGTATCTAACATCGGTTGTGAGATATCAACACCAACGACTTCATCAGCAATTGTCTGCTTTAATGCGCGAGTAGAAATTCCCGTTCCGCAACCAACGTCTAGCGCTTTTTTAACGTGAGAGATTTGCTTGGTTTTTGCAATTTTGTTAAAGAGTTCTGTATAAAGGAAATCGGGTCTTTCATATAAAGGTGCCATGATTTTAGATTCATAGGGATTTGAGATGTAATTAATCTTTTCATCATCCTCTATATTATCCTGAGTTTGAACTGGACGTAACTCGCTATAAAATAAACTGCTTCGCATAGAATAACCTTATAAATAATTAAAAAGCGCTTGCTTAAAAGCTTGCCATCTTCACAACCCCTTATCGTGGCTTAGGACTGAAAACCTCGTTATGTTCGCAATCATGGAGTTTCATTAAATCTGAGTAAAATGTGCTTTTAATAGTTTCCCCCAGTTCGGCGATGTGGGCATCCGTTTCACTGAGCATAGTGTCTTCTATAGAGCCAAATGAAGTATAGTTTAGCAATTGTATATAACTTGAATCTTAATCTCTACTGACTTTAATGTCTTCTATCAGTGCGGCAACTTGATGGTCTTTATAGGGTGCATTTGAGCCGACTACTTGAATCTCTCCATTGGGTTTTTTCACTATTTTCTCTATGTATCTGACCCCATCTTCTTTTTCTGAGCTTTTATGGACGTAATACCCGTCTTTCTTAATTGCTTTACGCGCTTCTTTTATGTTGATCTCTGATTCATTTTTAAATGTATGAGAGTATCTTTCGGGTACATACGTATGTGCTGCAGCGAGATATGCATTTAGCTTGTCGGTTTCGTCAGCTGATATTATCTGGTTATTATATTTGTTCATGAGTAATGTTATTGTTTGTAAAATTTCAGCATCACCTTTCTCGATTGCTGAGATAAATGCTTTTCTTCTTTCTTGAGCATTGTTTGCATTGCGATCATATAGAGCACCTGGCCAAACACCAAAGTCAGATGTCAGCATAGCGGGGTTATCAAATTGAGTATGGACCAAAGCTTTGTATGCATGCCAGAATTCATGCAGGATTGTTCTATAAACTCTAAAATAATCTATATCTTGCAGTATTAAAGTTGAGAAAGTAATCGAATGAGAGCTTTTCGAATAGGATCCGTGAGCGCGTACCTTAGCGTTTGTGATAGCCGGAGAGATAAATATTTTTAAATTGGGATCACTCAGAACAAAATCGATATACTGACAACCTAACAGACAGACAGGTAACGTCTTCACTTTGGTTATATGATCAATAATTGTTACTGCGTCGTCATCAAGCTTTTTTAGTGCAGTAAAATCATGTTTTTTTTGTTAAGGCCTGTTAATTTAATTTTGCTGAGGATGTTATCTCTGCTTACTTTTGTTGGCGCTTTCCAAAAACCTGAGGGGCATGAAGTGAGGTAATTTGCATCTTCATCTGTGTTACTTTGTTCAAGTGCGTCCTGTTCGCTTCTTGATCTCATCAATTCAGTGATGATAGCAAGAGCGCTTATAATAATAACCATATAAAATAATAGTGCACTAGCACTCGGTTTTTGCGGCAATTTTCTACCAATCATTTTGTTGAGCCTACGTGATCTTTTAGCATCTAAATAGCATGATAAGCTTTATATACCTTAACTAAAGCCGCTTCTAATTCTGTGCTATCTTTCATATCAACATTTAGATTATAAGGATTATATTTGTGCTGACGATTATTAATATCAAAAATTGCCACTTCTTCTGTAACGTCAGCAAATAATGTCGGATACATGCTGCTGCCATAACCAAAAGGTAAAGGTACTCTGCTTTTTAAGAGAAATACGTCATCTTTCTTGTTCTCTTCTGCTCGAGAAATTAATTGTGCTTGTCTTTTCTCATCAAGTTTTACCATTGCAACTAAGGCTCTATCGATTTCTGCGCTTGCGTAGCCTACTATAACATCAGGTGTGCCATCCAAATAATGAATTTTATTATATTGATTAGCATTCAGGTAACTGTTGCGATTGTTCCATAAATCAAGTCCATAAAATTCTATATCTTTTGCTATTATTCTTACGTTATAAAAATTAACTGCCAAATAGATTTCTTTTGCCCAAACATCGCAAATTAATGCGTCTTCATTCCAGGTGCTAATATTTGCAGGGCCAGAGTTTTTTGGACGGCCTATGACTAGTTGATTATGATTAGTGCCTAAGAATCCAGTTTCAAAAGACACATCGAGATGTCGTGGCTGCATGTAGCCTAATGCATAATTAGTGAGAATATTACAATTAGCGCCCCTTAAGTTTTGCAAAAGATCCGCCAAAATATTAGGAGAATGATTGTTGTTACGCTCCTTCCCCCAGGCGGAACACGTTTTTAGCTTGTTAAGTACTTCTTGTTGAGGAAGTTTCAATTCTTCCACGACATCTACTCGGTTGATTCCGCCTAGGGGACAGCGTTGATCGATCGCGCTCATGGCTTCAAGTGCATACTGATAGTACTTACTCTTAGTAGCCTCTGGATCATATTGGGTGTAGTTGCGATTGCTACTGCTCACTTTATAATAACTCCCGTATCTTCTCTAGCGCATAGGGGTATGCATAGAAAGCCCAGCTGACTCACGATTATTAGCGTTCATCAATCGCATGGCTTCGCTTAATCCTCCCAAAAAAACACCGGCGATAAAAGTAAGATGACTTGCTGATCCGCCAGCCATGCCATGACGATAATGATTATAACTGATGTTGGTCATGCTGCCGAATATTGACAAAAGTGATAGAGTTCTAACAGGCTCAGTGACAGAATGACGGGTGAGTACATCCATTAACGCCATCCCAATGAATAAACCCATCACAAGTAGAGGTAGGTTTTTCGCAGAACGCAATTTAAGATAAAACACACCCAAATGATTACGAGCAACATAACGCATTTCAGGAGGAACATCTTCATGATTCTGAGGATTATTCAATAAATCAATGATGTGTTCAAGTGCCTCTTCCTGTCGGGTTCTTCTGTGTCCAAAAAGCTGAAACATGGGATATATCTCCTCATTTCTTCAAGTTGAATGATTCTACGTGCTAGTATGTTGATGTCAAGTACTGACATATATTTCCTCATTTTTCCCGGAAATTTATTATAAACCTTAAGATTTTCTTAAGTATTCTCAAGTATATTTTGATTTTTAATCTCTTCAGAAAGGCACAACTTACCATGTCCCATTCACGCATCAAGCCAATTATTACTATTGAAGATACGGCTAACTTACCTAAATTATTGCAAGCTTGCGATGAAGTAACTCTAGAGGATTTAAAAGATGATGCTCTTGTCACCACGGTCCAAGAGTTGCAAGCAACATTAATTGGAAAAATACCTGGTGTTGCCAATAACACGCATTTAACACCTGCTTACCTTGCGGCAAATCAAATTGGAAATAATAAGCGAGTCGTTCTATTGTATCTCCCAAAAGAAGGAGCATTCGCAGAACAAATCGTAATGTTTAATCCGATTTATACAGTAAAAGAGGCTGCTGGCAATCCGTCACACTATCGCATAAGCACTTTCTTTGCAGAACAATTTCGATTTCGTAATGATTTTTATGCAAGAAAAATCGAAGTAGAGTATGGTAATCAAGATGGGAAAAGAGTCAGTCTGTTATTAGATAATCATGCCGCGATTGCTGCACAGATGGGTATCAACTTTGTTTATGGCATTACACCGCTTGATTATAATATTGATACAAGTGATCTACTAAATTTCATTGACCATCATGCAGAAGAAAAACTCAGTGGCAGTGAAAAAATAATCACAACTAGGCAAGCGTATATATTGCAGAGTAGGGCGGTAAATAACGACTATCAATTTGGCAGCAACCAAATTGACTCTATTAAAAATTTTACCAAACAACGCATGTCAATGCCTGTTCTTTTCAATCCAAACACTGGTTTTTTACTAGCCAGAGAGAAGCAAATGCTGCATCATCACTGGAACTCCTTCGCACAACTAAAAATAGGTGATCCTGAACGTCTCCAAAACCAAACGGGCGCTTTTTTTCAAACTATTCCTCTTCAGTTACGTTTTGAATTTACATGTTCTACTCGACAAATTATTCACTTTGGCATAAGCACTGGGGCTTACCATACCGATCAACAAAAACGGAATGAAGCAAACGGCTTGCCTTATGATAAAAAAATCATAGGATATGATTTAAGTGAAAATGCTATCAATCACATAACATCAAAAGGTATGCAAGGGCGAGTCGTTGACTTAAATCAGATTGATGATAGTGATAAAAATAAACTTTCTTATCATGATATATTAAGCAACGATTTATCTTCTGTTTCGGACATACTTGTCATTCGCACTCTGGAATGCCTAAATCCTAAGGCTTTACAATTATTCCTTTTCTCTCTAATAGCATTAGCTAAACCTGGATCAAAAATATATCTTGAGATATTCGGATCAGACAACAAAGATGCGGTCATTCCACGCACCCATATCTCATTTAACTACTTTGTAAAACCACGTCTAGTCACTTCCTTTTTTGCGCCACGAACAGACATGAAGTTTATACATAGTACTATTGTGGAAAATGGTATTAATGATCGCTCATCAGGGTTTGACTATACAGTTGTTGAGCGGCTAATCGTTGAAAAATTACCTGTTGCTGGGTGTAAACGCTAGGCTATTTAATATCACGCGTTCAGTTTAATTCATTCGACTGAATGGGCGAGTGAATTAGCGCGACTTGACATCTTTCTACTTTCAAAATTACGAACGCAGGATATTGTTTTTTTGAGTTACGTTACTAGCAGTGCGTCCCGCGATTAATCCAAACGCAAATGCTAATTCATAAGTTCCATGCTCGCCTCTTCGCAGGGAGCTCATGGCAGCAAAAAAAAGTCCTATTGCTATGATGGCCTGCTCGTATAATATATCTGCGTTACTATCAGTTGATTTAGCTGAAGCAAAAAAACCAACTGAAAGCCCAGAAAGACTACTGATAGCAAATTGTTTTATATTCATTTTACCCCGCGAGTTCATCCGTATTTTTGCAATTATCAAGACTGACAAAATATACAATCTATCAATGAAAGCTTAAGGTTTTCTTAAGGGTTTCGATGAATGGTTTGTTGCATTCGCTTCACGGCGTATGTGTTTGACTTCATTTATTGTTTTCAGTAAGTGCTTTTGATATGATCCCGCCATTCATTGATAGGGGAAATGATCGTGAAACTTATATTTGCTAAAGCTCAAGATTTAATCGCACTCATTAAGAACGAATTCATTGTTGAAATTGGATATTATGCCGCGCCTGATGTTGCTGTGACAGCTCACTCAGTTGGTAGCTCGGATGAAGAAAATTGGACACAAGCATTATTCGAAGAAAAAGTCATTCCCTCATTACCTCCGCAGCAAAAAGGAGATCGATTTGTTGAAGTCGAAAGAACAATGACCGCGATTTATACTTATATATTGCAATCTTTGCCTGTTGATGAAGCCTATGAAGCATTTGTAGCGGTGCAAAAAAATAATGCTGAAATAAAAGCAGATGAAGTGCTTAAATTTGAAAGCTTCAAAAAAATCTATGACAAGGTCAATAGTATTCTTACTAATAAAGATAAAACAGATGTATTAAAGCGTTTGATTATTTATAGTGATCTTGGTAAGTCACCACAATTCAAACGTGTTGTGAAACAACTCGCAGAAAGAGAGTGCATTCAGCTTGATTTTTCTAAAGATCCGGATGATTTAATCACAGAAATGTTGACGAAATTAAATGATCAGCAGTTGGGGGAAATTTTACCGAGTTTTAAAACATTATCTTCTGAGGCAATCAAGCTACTCAAAACAATATATCCAATTATGAAAGCCTGTTTTGGCCATATTTATTTTCTTGAACGCGGTGCTTTTACCTATGAAATAATTGCTGAAGGCTTGATTTCTTTGCCGGAAGAGCTAAGAAAAGACGCGTTTGACTTAGTCTATCTCGCGCAGCTTTACGATGGGTTTGGCGCACAAGGTCAACGTAAAATTCAAGGATCTGTGACTTGTACAGAGTATTTTGCCCTAGGTTACGGACTCATGTATGAATCATTACAAGTATTGATTGCAAAACTCGGTGAAACGAAAAAGATTGCGGAATCTGCTGCGCTTTCTTTAAATGATTATGTCAACAAGCGTGCAGCATTGTTAGGTTTCAACACCTCTATTACGGCGGAGGAATTATTTATAACAAGAATGGCTTGCATGATACGAGGATTTACGCATGAATTCGGCGCGATATTGCATGAAGAATTTCATAAATTATCTAAGCCGCATCAACAATTATTAATCAAGCAATTGTGTTTTGATAATCAAGGATTAGAGCAATGGACAAAAACACATTATATTGCAACCACGCCGCAAAACGTGAGTCGAGAACTCTTTGCAAATGGTCAAGTGCGTGAAGCAATCGCAAAAGCACTATCAGGAATGACTTGTTTTGCGATGATTCTTGATGAAATCGCAACACAATATCCACAAGAAATTTCAGATAAAAGTCGTGTTATTTCATTTGGTGAAATTGCTTTTCTTTCTACGAAAACACCAGGGTTGTTTGATCCAAATAACTTTGATCCCAAGTCTTTTATTTTTGATGCAAAGCTGAATAAAATTATCGAGAAACCAAAAGGGGAGTTGCAGCCTTGGCAACAAGGATTATCCTACAAAGGAATGGTTTGTCATTTCCAACCTGCTTCCTCCGTGATGCAACAGGTAAACATAGAAGATAAGTCTAGCAATGAGCCAGTAGAACGGTCTAAAGCATCTTTGCCCACATATTAATTTTAATCAATTAAGTTTGGTTAAAGGCAGCGTATTTCTCATGCTATCGACAGCCGTGCGGTAATATTTTGATCAGGCACATTTTGAATGAGGGTGTATAATTATACAAATAGGTATCTACTACCTCAGAGGCAACATCTAAGCATTCAGTTTAAAGGAGTTAAACAATGTCAAAGATATTAACGCCTAACACACTTGCACCTGATTTCACATTACATGTAACTGCCGATCAAACATTATCGTTGAGCGAACTGAAAGGGAAGCCAGTCATTCTTGCTTTTTATCCTGCCGATTGGAGTCCTGTCTGTGGTGATCAAGTCGCATTGTTAAATGAAGTGTTACCAGAATTTCGCAAACATGGCGCTGGCTTGTTAGGCATTTCTGTCGATGGCGTTTGGTGTCACGATGCATTTTCTGCTGAGAGAAAATTGCATTTTCCTTTGCTCGCTGATTTTGAACCTAAGGGCGCTGTCGCAAAACAATATGGCGCATATAGAGAGAAAGATGGCTGTTGTGAGCGTGCGCTGTTCGTGCTCGATAAGGAGGGTATTGTCGCCTGGAGTTATCTTTCCCCCGTAGCAGAAAATCCAGGTGTAGATGGTATTCTCGATGCGCTTGAAGGACTTTCTAAATAGGAGAATAAACATGTCCACATTAAAAACTCCCGTGACTGAAGAAGATCATATCCAAGGTGACAAAAATGCGGCTCTCACGCTTGTAGAATACGGTGATTATGAGTGCCCTTACTGTGGCGCTGCATATCCTATTGTCAAACGTATCCAAAAACATTTTGGCAAACGTCTTAGATTTGTATTCCGAAATTTCCCGCTAGTCGAAAGTCATCCTTATGCAGGCATCGCTGCGATGGCTGCAGAATTCGCAGCAATGCATAATAAATTTTGGGAAATGCATGATATGTTGTATGAAAACCAAGATGCTTTAGATATTCCAGATTTGCTACGTTATGCTGAATCGCTAGGTTTACCTGCAGATGAACTTCAACAAGCAATACACGATGAAACTTCCGCGGATAAAATTAAGAATGATTTTATGGGTGGCGTTCGAAGTGGTGTGAATGGTACGCCAGGATTTTTTATTAATGGTCAGTTTCATAATGGTTCTTTTCAGTATGAGGATTTGCTTGCGGCTCTTGAAAATGCTGATAATGTAAAATCGCCTTAAGTAAGTTTTAGAAGCAGAGTTATTCTAACTCTGCTTCTGCGGTGATACCTAATCTGATTTTTGTCTAATTAACTTTGACTTTAAATGCTCTATCCGGATGCTGAAATAACACAACAAGCAATGCAGATGTAAATGTTAGTACAATTAATAATGATACAGCGGCAGTAAAATTTCCAGTCAGTGTTGCAAGCCAACCTGTCAGCAATGGTGCTAGAATTCCTGCTAACGCAAATGAACAATCCATTATGCCTAAACTTGTTGCCGCACGATCATGAGCTAAGTCAGAATTAAGCGCATAAAATGCTGCATTTGGCATCATGCCAAATCCAACACCGAATGAAATACCGATAATAACAACCCAAAGCGAATGGCTTATCACAACCGGAATAAAACAGAGCGCAGATAGCACCTGACAAACCCAAATGAGATGAGAGCGTGCAATTCGAATATTATGATATTTATTCCATAACCAATCTGAAATAAATCCACCCAGAATTAATAAGATGGTTGCTGTCAGCCAAGGTGCCATTAAAAACCAACCAATTTCTTTGACTTGTACGTGATAACTTTGTTCGAGATATCCGGGTAACCAGGTAATAGCAAAAAACAACAAATAACCAAATGAAAAAAACGCATAATTATTGATGAGCAATGCAGGATTAAATAACATAAAACGCCATGTCGTCAGCGTTGATTTCTTTTCTAAATGAGGGATCTCTAAGTTGGATTGAATGTGATGTAATTCTTCGCGTGAGACAGCGCGACTTTGTTCGGGATGATCACGGAAGAGAATATACCAAACAATACCCCACAGAATTCCCAGTATCCCTAAAATGATAAATGAAGCGCGCCATCCTAAGCCTGCAATCAAATGAGAAATGAATGGAGCGCCAATGACAGAAGCAAATGGAACAGCAGCTAGTCCTATTGCAAGTGATCGCGCGCGTTCAGAAACCGGTAACCAATCTGTTGTCACGCGTGTAAAAGCGGGAAAACTGGGTCCTTCCATTACGCCTAATATAAGACGAAACACAACAAGCCAGACAAATCCTGTCGCACAGCCGATGAGCGCGCATGCGATTGACCATAGAATTGCAAACAAAGACCAAATTTTACGTGCGCCAAAACGATCGACTAATACACCACCGATAACTGTCATAATCATATAGCCAACACCAAACGCAGCCGCAATCGCACCGAAATCGGTATTGTTCAAATGGAAAAGTGATTCGAGTGGGCCGATCGCATAAGAAAGAGCAGTGCGATCGAGGTAAGTAATGATAATGGCAAGAAATCCAATGCCAACAATAGTCCAGCGATAGCGAGTCATTCAAAGTCCTTCTATTTAGAGGGTCCGGCTTGATCCTCTTATTACACTACTCTAGATGGACTGAGTCAAATTATCTGGGTTTGAAATTTCATCTATTAGCTTAGGAGTTCTACATCTTCAGCGCTTGATCACTTTCCTTCGCAATAAATTTCATATGCCTATCATTTTCAAACGCTTCATTTTCTTTGAAAAAGAAGCTATTGATATTGCTGCCGAATTCCCGGATGCAAGCATGAATCTCCATTGCTTGGGTAGGAATATTCTCGTTTGCATAACCTATTTCACAGCGAGCCAAGCGAAATATGATATCTGAATAGAGGTTTCTCAATTTATTGATATGATCTTGTTTTTTACTACCGGGCAAAATGTCGCACTGGTAAAGGTGTTGATTGTCAGTATTTTTACGGCATGCTAAAAAAGCAATGTCTATGATAAAACTGATTTCAAACACCGTAAATTTCCGACTCGAAATAACAGCGTCATTGTTGTCTAGGTGTTGCTTTAAACTGGTTTTATACTGGGATTCTTCAACTAATGAGTCATGTAGTGCGGGTTTGTAATATTGATGTGCGATGCCTGCAAACTGTGTTAAATCACGGCTTTCATCCGTTGATAAGTTACTTTTATCTTTATCAAGCAATTGATTGATGTATTGAAGTCTATGTAATCCAAGATTCAGCGTATAGATCAGTTGGTTAAACTCAGTATTGTTTCTGAATGGCATTAACATCATTGGCGCATAAGGAACTAATGATGGATGAGTGTAGTTGGTATATTCTAAGGCAACTTTCACATGATGGCACTCATGAATAATGGTACGAACTAGTCTATTTTGTGCGAATGCAAATGCGTTTTTTAAAGTAGGATTTATATCAAGCTGCCGTATATTTAATGTATTTGTGTCAGAGTTGTAATGACCTAGTGAGATCACATCACCTTTTGTTGATCCTTTTTTGCTGCTAGTGCTAGGCATGATTTCAATTTTAAAATCTGGGCTTCTTAGGGCGAAATCGATACTTTCTTCATCTATTTTCGAAACGGATCTCGCGAGCATAAATGCTGATGCCATGCGATCAATTATTTTTTGTTTTTGTTTTTTTGAAACTGAAAATTCACTAGATAGCTGGATATTTTTTTTAATAAAATGCATATTCACAGGAGAGGGTATGATTGGAGCGCTTTTATCCTCGAGATAACATCGCGAATGAAAAAGATCAGCGATCACAGCGTGAGAAGAAGAGGGTAGGCAGGTACCAAGATCAAGATGAGTCCCCACCAAATTCTTTGAGGGTTTCGATTCAACCCTTAAAATAGAGTGCATTAGCCAAAATAGGCCTAATCCTAATTTATGTTTCCATAGATAGCTTATGACTTTTAATCCGCCATTCATTGATGAAGTTAAAATGGATTGTCGCTGAACGGCGGTGTTTTCAGTGTTTCTTGAGTAAGTCATAAGAATCCCGTAATAGTTTGATGTATCTTAAGCTAAAATTATTAAAGTAAGATTAAGAGTTAGTATCCTTACCTATTATGAGTTAATTGGGGAGGAGTATGACCCCCGGCCCTTTATAAGCTATTGATTAATCATCAGTTAATATTGCGGTTCGTTAAAAATATTTGTGGGCTAATTTTGGAACCGGAAGCTTGCCGAGCTTATGATACAGCGATATTTGAAGGATTTCAGCTGTCTTAAATCCGTATGATTTTCTGATTACCACTTTTGCTTTGTTGTTTTGACCCT
>CAJCIZ010000179.1 GCA_903970525.1 Myxococcales bacterium
AAATAGAAGATACTCATCATATGGTTTATCGTAAAAATAAAATGCATTATGATTTGTTAGAAACCGTAGGCC
The DNA here is from genome assembly GCA_903970525.1 of Myxococcales bacterium. Classification (GTDB taxonomy): domain Bacteria; phylum Pseudomonadota; class Gammaproteobacteria; order DSM-16500; family DSM-16500; genus UBA5158. The sequence continues at coordinate 73 of CAJCIZ010000179.1, forward strand.
CTATAACAGATAAAAATATAAAATTAAAAACCAATTTGAAACATGGAGATATTGCGCAAACTTTATTTCATACTCAACCATCATCATTGTCTAAAAAGCATGTCAAAGGATATAACATAGACTATGTGGGTGGTTTGGAGCTTGAACTAAAAGAAATTCGCGCCAAGGATAATAACGATTTCAAAGAGCAGAAAGGACCACATAGCAGGAACTTTCAGGGATGATGAATTTCAAACACCAAATAAGTCTTCCAAGTGTTTGTGTGCTTCCGGCAACTGTGCATAGCTGAATAATTTTATGATTGATAGGATGATTACCTCAATAATAAAACATTTTCATCGAGGTAAAAAATGGTTAATTCAAAAAAAAAAAATGGTGCATTGTCGTCATTTACTGATGCGCAAAAACAATTTCAATTATGGCGAGCTACAAAAATAGCTGGAGAAACAATCCCTGACCGATTATGGGCAATAGTAGCCAAACTTTTAGAAGATCATTCCTTTAAACGATCTCATATCAGTAAAGCACTTGGAATTACTACAAGGCAGCTCCGCAATAAATTTCCAAGGCAATTTAAAAATAAGCCAGCAGATATTACGCCAACACTTAAACACACTGATGTATTTGTGGAGGCGCCATTGCAAAGCATCTCTAATCATCTGTCTTCAGCTACCCAATTCATTATTGAGAAAAATAATGGAACTAAATTGATTTTTCCTTCGGTGACACAAGAACAATTTGCACTATTACTTAAAACATTTATGGAGTAATCTTATGTTGCAAATTACTCCACACCATCGTTTGATGATTTCTGTTGATTTCAGAAAAGGGCTCGACAGCTTGGTCGCCCTAAGCCGCAGCGCATTTAATAATAATCCATTTGATGGCTGCTTGTTTGCTTTTCGTAATCGAAAAGGCACCAGCATCAAACTATTAATTTATGATGGCAACGGTTTCTGGCTCTGCCAAAAACGGTTTTCATCTGGAAAATTGGCATGGTGGCCTAGAAATACCGATGAGGCAAAAGCATTGTCAGCCGTTGAGCTGCTCATCATTCTGCAGCAAGGGCGCCCAGAGCAATCACAGGTGCCGCTGCCTTGGAGGCCGCTGCCCCACTAACATGCTGTAAAGTATTTTTTTTGAGGGCCTGTTTATAATTCCAGGGCAGCCAGTTTTCTGGATTTTGTCGGACTTCGTCTGGATAGTGTTGCAATGCCGTTAAATAATGGAGCGGGTTTTCTTCTGCTAAATGACAAGTATAAATAATACTGGTCAACATGCCTCCGATGTTCGCGCTATACGGCGTGCGGTAAAATAATGCTGATTTACGATTACGAATAGCTATTTTTAAAGCGCGCTCGACCACATTATTACAAATTGGCGCGCCAGGCACTGATAAAAAGCGCGTGAGTTTTGGCCAATGTTTTTGCATATATCTCATTGCATTTCCCAGTTCGCTATTAGGTTCAACCAGTTTTTCATCAAAGAGGGCTTGCATGTACGATTGTAACAGTTCCATCACAGGACTGCTGTTATGTTGGTGGTACACTAATCTTTTTTCATCGTCCATCTCTTTGGTTTTTTCATCAAACTCATATACTTGACTGAGTAATTTCATGATTGTAACGCACGGCACAGGAAAATAATCCACAATATCTTGAAATTTTCTAAAGCCATGGCTTAAACAGTTGGAGAGTATGGTCTCAATGCCTTTAGCGACATTACAGTTTAATGCATCACACATTTGGATAATCGGTGGTTTCTCTTTTTCGCGTCTTTTGAGGATGTCAGCAAGATTTTCACCGGCATGTTTAGACCCATTTAAAAATAACGCAATCCGGTGGCCTTCATATTCAGCAATAAATCCACTGGTAAACATGCCCTTTCTTTTTGTATCTGGATTATTTTTGATTTCTTGTATGATTTGCAAAATTCGTACCGAAGTATCATCATTATGGATACGTTTGCCATTGGCCGCATAGGTTTTTAATAAATCAAATATCAAATAACAATGTCCTGCGGCCTGTTCAATGAGATCCCATTGTGTACTGGTCGGCAACCTAAAATTTAACATCCTTTGAAATGCTTCTTGGCGATAAAACGGTACTGCGACAAAATATTTTTGCAGCACTAACCATGATTTAAATGGCGCGTCATATTTGTCATTACCAATTTCAAGCGGAATTTCAGCTTGAACAAGGTAACCACATAAATTACAACGTAACTGTTCTACAGTATATTTATGTATGTCTGCAAAGTTTTGCCCTTTGATACGGATTAATACCCGCGGTTTTTCCGGATTAAATTCATAAAGTTTGCCGCCGCATTCTTCTGGACAAGGATCACCGACTTTTAAGCCTTCAATTTTTAAAATGATTTCATGAGAAGCTTCATATGAAGTATGTGGTATGCGCCCATGTCCAGGATTTTTTCCTTTTTTTTCTGGCGAATCTGTACTTGCTAATGCTAGTGTATTAACAGTTTGTTCTATGACTCCTGTTTTACTTTTGGAGGCTGAATTGTCTTCAGGCGCTGTATTTTGCGTTTCATTGCTCTGTCCATTATCTTTTTTCTTATCTTGATTTTTAGATTTATGCCCTTTGCCAAATAACATTTTTCGTAATCGATTTAGTGAGATATTTTTCTTTTGCAAGATATGCGGAAACCATAAAGCCATTTCAACACATTTAATAATAAAGTCTTTTATATGCTGCGGTAATACGCTGCTGCGGACAACACGAATAATTTCATCGAGTTCATCTTTACTTTTTTCTTCAATTTTTGGAATATCTTCGATTTTAGGCATTGCATATTATTATTTTTTCATTACCCTTATGATGATCCCATAAATAATAATTGCAAGCTTTTTTTTATTTTTTTTTTAAATAATTGAATGGTATTTATTTCAAATTCGAATATTAGATATTTAAATATTTTCTATGCACAGTTGCCGAAAGGACACGACTATTGATACAGAAATTCCGAAACGAATGGAAAAGCCGCGCTCAAGTACTTCTTGTCATGGAAAATCTTTGCATCCAGATGAAAAACCAATGTACCTTCACTCATTTGAGTATATTGTACGACAATCACTTCTTAGATGGTGGCATACAATTTTGAATGGTTCATCAAATATAAATAATGAAATCACATAATGTTAGAAGAATAGTAGTTGTAATTGTCTTTATGTAGCACCTAATTTTTCCTCGCCAATTTTCTTGATGATTTCGAAAGTTGCGCAGCTTGCCACTCGCGAAAAAGATTGTCACGCGAACGAGGATAACGATCATTAAGAATTTCTGCAGAAATGATTCTTGACGTGTTGAAGTGACGATAATCGCGCTGTTTTTCACACCAGGCTACGAGGATACGACCGTCGGTGAAATAACCAATGGTGAAAGGCCATACGATTCGTTGACTGCGTTTTCCTTCTTGCGATTGATAGTTTAAGTGAATCTTCTTTTGACCGCGAATAGCTTCACGCAAAATTGTCAAATTCTCTTTAGTCAAAGATTCTTGCATTGGTGGGCCAACTCTTAAAGCAAAAGTATTCATTCCATTTTTTATGTTAATGGGAAGAACTTCGATAATTTTACTTAAAGCATCAGTTGCGGCTTTCGAAAGCGGTTCATCTCCATATTGAGAGACCCAGCGTGTTCCAAGAAGTAATGCATCAATTTCTATTTGAGAGAACATCAGGGGAGGAAGAAAAAAGCTAGGTTTTAAAATATAACCTATTCCAGCCTCTCCTTCGATTTCCGCACCTTGCGCCTGTAAAGTAGCGATATCTCGGTATAAGGTACGCAAACTAATATTCAGACGCTCAGCAAGTCGTTGTCCACTGACAGGATGACGATAAGTCCTGAGAACTTGGAGAAGTGTTAAAAGTCTTTCGGTTCTTGTCATGCATTTAAATACTACTGCCATTTTTTGGCAGTATAGCATGATACTCTAAATTTTATGATTAAATCTTTTGGAGGTCAAAAATCATGTTAACACCAAACCTTTTACTTCTTTATGTACAGAACCCAATGGAAAGCGCAAAATTTTATGAAAAGATATTTAAAACAAAGCCTGTGGCATCTTTTCCAACCTATGTTGCTTTTAGTTTCACTAATGGTTTTACTTTCAGTTTATGGTCGACAGAAGCAGAAAATTTTGTCTCGGGAGGACAGGGCCATCGTTCCGAATTGGCATTTATGGTTCCGAGTGAAGAAGACCAAGTACGCGCTCTTCGAAACGAGTGGAAAGAATTCGACGTACAAATCGAACAAGATCTGCATGAGGCTGTCTTTGGATTAACTTTTGTAGCGTTAGATCCAGACAATCACCGTATTCGTGTTTGTATGGCAGATAAAGATAAATAACTGCGAACTGTATTATATCAAGTAATGAATTATAGTAGTTTGCAATAATTAACCAAGCACTTTTTTGACATTTATTTAAAATAACATTATAATACAGTTGATTGCATAGATAAGTAAATTTGTTTATGTAAGAAATTTACGTATATTTTTATGACAATACTAATGATAAAAAGCTACTCCAACTTAATTCTCAAACGAATCCGTGGCAAACGCCGAGGATGGGTCTTTACGCCCAAAGATTTTATTGATCTAGCACCGCGCAATACTGTCGATCAAATTTTATATCGCCTAGTTAAACAAGGAATCATTCGTAAACTAAAACGGGGCGTTTATGATTTTCCAATTATCCACCATAAACTTGGAGCAATTACACCGAGTCCGGACACACTAGCTCAAACCCTCGCTAGTCAAACAAATGATTCCATACAACCTAGCGGGGCTGCTGCTGCTAATCGTTTAGGGCTAGATACTCAAGTACCTGCGAAAACCACTTACATTACTTCTGGTCACTCAAAACAAAAGCAAATCGCGGGCTATACTATTCGCTTAAAACATTCTAAGCTTCTGGCGCAGCTTGATGCTGTTCCTAATTTAAAGCCAGTGGTTCTTGCTTTATATCACTTAGGTAAAAATCATATAGATAATTCGGTTATAAACAAACTTACTCGTTCATTAACGGTTAAAGACAAATCTGATTTATTTAAACTTATATCAAAAGTACCGCAATGGATGGTGCCTTTTATTTTTAAAATTACAGGTAAACAATATGGAAACATTTCTTGAATTAGCAAAGACTGAACGCGCTCAATTATTACAAGAGTCAACAGCTAGACATCCTAACATCAAAGATCCGATTATTATGGAAAAAGATTTTTGGGTATGTTGGGTCTTGGCACAAGTATTTTTACTTCCTGAATTGAAGGCAAATATTACTTTCAAAGGAGGTACTTCTTTGTCTAAATGCTTTCATTTAATTCATCGGTTTTCAGAAGACTGCGACCTTACTATTGACAAAGATTTTATTGGAATTAACCCAGATAATGATCCTAGAACTGCTTCATCTAGTAATCAGAGAGCCCGAAGGCTTGAAGGATTAAAAAATTCTGTTATTAAAACGGTTAAGAATGTTATTCAGCCGCAATTATCCACACAATTTGATGCTGTGTTAGCAACAAA
>CAJCIZ010000180.1 GCA_903970525.1 Myxococcales bacterium
CCGTTGCCATCCATAATAATTGCAATATGTCGGGGTAAGGTCATGAGAAAGCTTATATCGCCATTAGCTCGGATTCTTTGGCTGTAGCCATATGCTCAACGTCAGCAATATATTTATCTGTTAATTTTTGAATATTGTCTGTTAAGCGTCTTTCTTCATCTTCAGCGATTTCTTTCTTTTTCAATTTTTCTTTTAACAGATTGTTAGCATCGCGACGCACATTACGAATGCTCACGCGCGCGGTTTCTGCTTCGTTACGCACGACTTTTGTCAATTCTTTGCGGCGATCTTCTGTGAGCGCGGGTAAAGGAACACGAATCACTTCACTGGTTGTTGCTGGATTTAATCCTAAATTAGAAGTCATGATGGCTTTTTCTATCACAGGAATCATCTTTTTTTCCCATGGCGTAATCGCCAGTGTACGCGAATCTGCAATGGTAATATTTGCGACTTGGCTTAATGCTGTGTCTGTTCCGTAATAATCCACACGGATGTGATCTAAAATACTAGGATGCGCACGACCCGTGCGAATTTTTGATAAATCACTTTTGAAAACTTCTATGCTTTTTTGCATGCGAGTTTCTGCGTCTTTCACGATTGCATTCATGCGTCTTTCCTCTCAATCAATGTGCCGACTTTTTCACCCATCACGATACGTTGTATTGCACCTTGCTGATTCATATTGAATACACGCAACGGTAAACCATGATCGCGACATAATAATATTGCATTCAAATCCATGACACCGAGACGCTGCTCTAAGACATCATCATAAGTGAGCACATCATAACGCTCGGCTTTGGGATTTTTGATAGGATCGGATGCGAAGACACCATCCACTTTAGTTGCTTTGAGAACGATATCTGCATCGATTTCAATGCCGCGCAATGCTGCAGCAGAATCTGTTGTCACAAGAGGATTGCCAGTGCCCGCAACAAAGATAACAATCTTTCCTTGCGCTAAGGCTTCTTTCGCTTTGAGACGATTATTGCAATCGACTAAACCCGGCATGGGCAACGCAGACATGACAAGGGTTGGGATACCTTCTTTGAGAAAAGCATCTTGCATGGCTAAGCCGTTAATGACTGTCGCTAACATGCCCATTTGGTCTGCTGTGATACGATCAAATCCATTCGCACAAAGGTCTGCGCCACGAATAAAATTCCCAGCGCCTACGACAACAGCGACTTCCGTACCACGCTTGGCAACGCTTGCAATTTCCTGACAGATTTTTTCTAACTGTTCAGCGTGAATCCCTAACTGAGAATCGCTTTGTAGGGCTTCACCGCTCAACTTCACCAATATCCGCTGGTATCTCGCTTGCGCAGACTTTTTATCCATAATTGTTTAACCATTGTTAACTTGTGACATCACCGCTTCAACAAAATCTTCCTTTTCTTTCTCAATGCCTTCACCCACTTCGAAACGGGTGAAACCTGTCACTTTCGCACGGTTTTTTGTGAGCAGACTTGCAACTGTCATATCAGGATCTTTCACAAAAGGTTGACCGAGCAAGCTCACTTCATCTAAGTATTTCTTCATGCGACCGACAACCATTTTTTCGATGATGTCTTGTGGTTTGCCGCTGGTGGCTGCTTGCGCCATATAAATTTCTTTTTCTTTTGCAACGATATCAGCTGGCACATCGCTAGGTGATACAACGATAGGCTTGCTGGCTGCAATGTGCATGGCAATATCTTTTGCTAAGGTGAGATTATCAACATCTAATTCAACTAACACACCAATACGGTTGCCGTGTAAATAAGATCCTACACACGCTGTGCCAGCATGCGTTAAAGCAATGCGACGCACGGAAACATTTTCGCCAATTTTTGCGATCAATGTTTTACGCGCTTCTTCAACAGTCATTTGTGTGCCTGTTAATGTTAAGGCGCCTAGCGCTGCGACATCAGAAACTTTAGCCGCTAATGCCGTTTGTGCAACCGCATCTGCGAAGGTTAAGAAGTTTGCATCGCGTGCAACGAAATCGGTTTCACAATTGATTTCAACTAAAATAGCATGTTTGTTGTCTGCGGATTGGCGAATAATCACAATCCCTTCTGCTGCGACACGGCTGCCTTTTTTGTCGGCTTCTGCGATACCAGACTTACGTAATTCTTCAATCGCAAGTTCCATGTTGCCGTTTGCCAAGGTGAGGGCTTTTTTACATTCCATCATACCAACGCCACCGGTGCGTTCGCGTAATTCTCTGACTTGTGCTGCTGTGATTTCTGACATGATCGATCCTCTTAATATATTCAAACACCTCTCCCGTTATAGAAGAGGTGCAGGGACGCGCTATTAACCTTGATTTTCTTCGTCGCTTTCTGTGCGAGCGACTGTTTCAACGCCTGCTTCGAGTTCGACAAAATCATTTTCGGTTTCGATGATTTCAGGTTGGCCAGCGCGAGCTTCTAAGATCGCATCTGCCATACATTGTGTGTAAAGCTTAATTGCACGTAAGGAATCATCGTTGCCTGGAACGACATAGCTAACGCCATGTGGGCTGTGATTGGTATCGACAATACCAACAACTGGGATGCTTAAGCGATTTGCTTCAGCAATTGCAATGTTTTCATGACCGACGTCAATGACAAACAATGCATCGGGCAAGCCACCCATGTTTTTGATACCGCCTAGAGCGCGTTCTAATTTGGCACGCTCGCGTGTCAACTCTAAAATTTCTTTCTTCACTAAACGACCAAACGCATTTTTTTCAAACATCAAGTCTAATTCTTTCAGACGACGTATGGATTGGCGGATCGTTTTATAGTTGGTTAACATGCCACCCAACCAGCGATGATTAACATAAGGCATGCGGCAGCGAATCGCTTCTTCTTTGATGATATCGCGTGCAGCAGTCTTAGTACCAACGAAGAGAATCTTGCCTTTGTTTGCAGCGACCTTACCAATGAAATTGTAAGCATCTTCTAACAATGGCACAGTTTTTTCTAAGTTGATGATATGAATTTTGTTACGAGCGCCGTAAATATAGCAGCCCATTTTTGGGTTCCAGTAACGGGTTTGATGTCCAAAATGAACGCCCGCTTTCAACATGTCACGCATAGTTACAGGTAAACTCATTGTCTTTCCTCTCTGATTTGGGTTAAGCCTCCACTTATCCCACTCGCCAACTTTGCCCCCACGGGAAAAGCACCCAGCGAATAGTGCATGATAAGTGTGCGGTTTATGAACCTTTCCTGCTGCCAGGATAAGGGGTTTAGCATTCGAAAATTTCGTTTGCTTATTAAAACTGGCCTTTATACCATAGACAACCATTCCCAACAATATTTAAGTGTAAAATAATGGCCGAAACCACTGAAATTCATATCAAAAGCCCTGCTGAAATCGAAAAAATGCGGATTGCTGGGCGTTTAGCGGCTGAAGTCCTTGAAATGATAGGACCCTCTATCAAAGTCGGCGTCACCACGGATGAGCTGAATCAAATTTGCCACGATTACATCGTTAATGTGCAAAAAGCCATTCCAGCCCCTCTCAACTATCATGGTTTTCCTAAATCAATTTGTACATCTGTTAACCATCAAGTCTGCCATGGCATCCCTGGGCCTAAAGTGCTTAAAGACGGGGATATCATTAACATAGATATTACAGTGATTAAAGATGGCTATCATGGCGATACCAGCAAGATGTTTACGGTAGGCAAATCATCGGTGCTGTCTGACCGTCTCATTAAAGTCACTCAGGAATGTTTGTATCTGGGTATAGAACAAATTAAACCAGGCGCGCATCTTGGCGATATTGGTGCAGTGATTCAACAGCACGCGGAAAGTCAGCGTTTTTCTGTGGTACGTGAATACTGTGGTCATGGCATTGGCAGTATTTTTCATGAACCGCCGAACGTTTTACATTATGGCGTAGCGGGTACGGGTGAAAAAATTGTACCAGGTATGATTTTTACAATTGAGCCTATGATTAATGCCGGTAAGCGTTTTGTGAAATTGTTACCGGACAACTGGACAGTTGTGACAAAAGATCATAGCTTGTCTGCGCAATGGGAGCATACTATCTTAGTTACTGAAACTGGCTATGAAGTTTTAACAAAGCGATCGGAAGAAAATTTTTAATTTACCACTAAGGAGTGTACGCATGTCAGAAAGCACTGCAAAAACAAAATACGAATTACCTAAATTGCCTTATGCGTTAGATGCATTGCAGCCTTATATTTCAAAAGAAACATTGGAATATCATTATGGCAAACATCATAAAGCGTATGTCGATAACTTAAATAAATTAATCGTTGGTACGGAATTTGAAAATCTTTCTTTAGAAGAAACGATTCTTAAAGCGACAGGTGGAATTTTTAATAATGCGGCGCAAGTGTGGAACCATACTTTTTATTGGCATTGCATGGCGCCAAAAAGTGGTGGTGAACCGACGGGGAAATTAGCGGATGCCATTATTAAGAAATTTGGATCATTTGAAGAATTTAAAAAATTGTTTTCGCAAGCGGCTATTGCGACATTTGGTTCGGGCTGGGCGTGGTTGGCTAAGAATACAGATGGTTCTATTGAAATCATGAGCACCAGCAATGCTGGTACACCTATGCAGCAGAGCAAAAAAGCTTTGTTGACTTGCGATGTGTGGGAGCATGCTTATTATATTGATTATCGTAATATGCGTCCGACGTATGTTGATAAGTTTTGGAATTTGGTGAATTGGGAATTTGTGGCTGAGAATTTTGCTTAATGCTTTTCCTGTGTCATGCCTGTCATGATGCTTTAAGCTGGCATCCAGACTGGTTAAGACGGTTGCACGTTATAAAATAACTGGATGCCAGCTGAAAGCATGCTGGCATGACAGGTAGGAGAGCATATGGGGATGGCATTTACACCCAATCACTTAATGCAATCCCAACACCTAAGCTATTCGTTCTGTGATTATACTCAATCAAACTCTGCCCATATCCACTATAAGCTTGTACATACCCTTTGATATATTGCGTGAGTGGAAAACTCCAACCTAAAGTAATACCAGATCGTCTGCCACCACTCTCAATCACATTTCTTGCGCTCACGGAAAAAACTTGATGACCGTATTTATAGGCTACTACGACTTGCCCATACCCCATGAATTGAGCTAAGTCGGGGTTTTGTCTGCGGTATGTGCCATTTTCTAAAATAGCCCACGGCTTGATTGTAATCACCCAATTGTCATTTGATATGACAGCAGAAATATAGATGCGATTCCAGGTACGTTCTAATGAGGTGCCGTAACCATTCGATTGATGCATCGCACCAATGTTAATAAAATTCACGACCCAATTTTTAAAGAGACGGAAATTGATTTCATCCGCGAGAAAAACTTCGGGGGAATAATCTGTTTCTCTAAAGAATGCATCGGGGGCATAGACTTGCCAATATGACATTTGACTATACGCGAGATAGAGCGAGATCGGATGGTTTAAAATGTTTTGCCAAACGGGCACTTTGAAGCTTAATTGATATTTGAATTCATTGTGTTTTAATCTTTCGCCATCGGGTGCCTGACCCATGTAAACCGAGTTAGGTGGTGAGAACGTGTAATAATAGGGAAGAATATAAGTGGGTTCGTAAAATGCGATGGCGAAATAGTTAGGTGGAATTTTTTCTTCTTTTTTGGCGCGCTCAATGACGGGATTTTTGGCGCGCATTGCAACAGTTGGTGCACTAGCTGCGTCACTAGACTGCGCAAAAGATAACTGCGAACCACAGATGAAAATGAATACTAATAAATATTTCAGCATCCCATGCGTTGATAAAACAAGTTTCATTGTTGTTCGCTCCCTGAGGGTTTTTTTCAGAGGAGCATTATATACGCTATTCCGCGAAGAGAACAACGCTCTCCTGTCATGTCAGCGTGCTTTCAGCTGGCATCTATCTTTCCATTACACAGGCAAGGCCGGAGCACACAAAGGGCTGGATGCCAGCTGAAAGCATGCTGGCATGAGAATGTTACTTCCCTAACCGAAATTGCGTCCTACTCCCAGAGCAAATTTCTTTGTTGTATTCTTCTCTTAAACTTTCAACACGCTTACTCGGATCATGTGTGTTTGTATCTCTGGCTTTAGACATGATAATCATAAATGCATATAATAATTTATTCAATTCTTCACTTGGACAATTCGCCCTGATAGCCGGGAACAGAATTTCATAAAAATGTTTTGTCAATGTCACATCAAATGGCTCAGCTCGTCCAGTAGCCGCTGAACGATTTTTTCTCTCGAATATGTTTTTTCTGGCTTGTGAAATTTTCAGATCCACATTTTCTTGTGTGAGATCCTCGGCAGAAACACCTGCCTTCTGCAAGAATCGCTTAACCTGTGTCTTCGCATAACAGCGTAGATATAATCCTTCATTATCCAATCGCGCAGTTCTCAATTTGGCTTGATCTTCTAATCGATCTGTCTCTTGTATTGCTCCGTTTACAATAACCATACCACCACGCTTGTTAATCTCTGCATTGTTAACTGTCGTATCGATTCCACGCGCGCCAATGATAGACACTATAGATATCGTACCGGCACTCACCGCGTTGATTAAGAAAGCTTGATAGTCTTTTTCATTAAGATCATCTTTCATGACATTCATTTTTTTATCTGGATATTGAAGTTTAATGAAATGCTCCACTTCACTAGGATGTTCTAAAATAATGATGACAGGAACATTATTATTAATCGAATGATGATCTGCAATCTTTCTGAGTTTTGCATACCACTTAGAATCTTCACACAGTTTTGTCGGCTCACACCTTAATTTTCTTGCATTGAAATTTGCGCTCATGGCAACAAAAAATCCTTTTTTACGGTAAGCTTCTAAGACTTCTGGTGAACCCAGTGTCCCGCTCACACCCATGCGGATAGGAAATTTTTCAGAGACATCTTTATTAGCAAGAGCCATTGAGCACAAGGAATAACTTTCCTGCTTGATTCCTTGCTTGAGTTGGCGAAAAAATGTGACGCCCAATCCGCTGTAATGATTCTTAGCGACAATACCTGTCTCTTTTTGAAATCGTACTTCGCCAGAAGATGTGACATTTTGCTCAGAGTCTTTTTCTTCGCTCTCTTCTTTTACTTTCTTTGCGTTAGCAATGAGAGTATCTAAAAAAGTTAAAGCATATTGCTGCTCAATTCCCGCTAGCTTTAAATAGCTCTTTGATTTTAGGTAATGATCACGACTTTGGCTTGGATCTTGCCAGATCATATCTAATAGCGGCACAATCTTGTTAACAGGAAAGTTAATTAGGGAAGTAGAGACATTATAAAAATCCTCATAGGGTAAATCTGATTCATCTGAGAATAAAACAGTTTTTTTCACGGGTTCTTTGCCATGAACTGCAGTGAAGTGTAAATCAGAGCCCATGTAAAACACGAGGCGCTCAAACTCAGTATAACGCACAACAGCTTTCTGATTATAAACATTGTCAGTCACTGATAGTTTATAAGCTTGATAAAATGGTTTCATTTCGGCTGCGTTCGATGTAGCCAAAGTAGATGTATTTGTTGTGATAGGGATAAACTCAGGATTACCCAATATTTTATTCATGACCACAACCGCATGCGCGATCACAATTGTTTTACCTAAACCAGATCCTATACCCATCAGTGGATGGACTTGTTTTTCTTTGTGTATTTTGTAATTAGCTTGTGAGGCTGCATACACCCAACCCATCATAGAAATATGTTGCGCATGATAGAGTTCTTTCCCTAAGGTGAGCTTGCTCACCACATACATTGATCCAAAGAATCGCGCATCATCGTTGAAATTCCACTGGATGGGATTAATCGTGTCATAATTCGAAAGCGCCATTGTGATAGGTTGATCGCCGTAGGCTAAAATAAACTTTTTAGCTTCTTTATAAACAGCAACAAAATATTGAATCGGTGTTTGCGTCATGTCGGGCGGTGTTTCAATAATATCATTTAAAGACGGCTTACATTCTTCAAAGTCTTTTTGCACTTGCTCTAAAGGATATCCCGCAACCGTGAAAGTAAATATTTTTGTGAAGATTTGATCGATTTTACTATACCAAGTAGAAAAACTAACGGCTTCTTGCTCTGGCGCATCTTCTTTTGAATCTAAAAGACTATCACCTGTTACTGCTGCTGGAGTTCCAAAAACAGCCGCTAGCTCTGCTTCAATGGGATATGTCTTTGGTATGCGCAATGAACTTAATAGTTTAAACAAGCTTGTTATTTGCATTAATGTGAATACCGCGGCATGCTTTAAAAAAGCTTCCAGAATAATAACCATAACATTATCTGGTTTTTCCATATTCTGGGTGGCTTCACGCAGCGCGGCATAACTTTCACGATAACTTTCTACTTCTTCTCTCGTATGATTTGAAACGATTGAACGTAATGCAATTTTTTGCAACAGCTCATCTTGTTGCCAGCCTGGCTCTGAGAAATATTGGATGACTTTAATATTATCCGTGAAAAAATTTGGCTCATCGAATAATGCTACATGATTACAAATATGACCCAATATTTCTGAGATTGCTTCCATGAATTTCATTTTATAAGTTTCGTTTGTCCAAATACTTTGGCTGTATTTTTGACGATAGAATGCGCTGACATCAGCAGCCATCGAAAGATGACGACCTTTTAGCAATGACAGTGTCAAAGATTGCAAACTCGACGCGCTCAACTGGCTAATTAAGTCTTCAAATTTACATTCTAATAAATTCAATAGTTCAGGAGTGGACTGCGCAATGCTCAATAGAGCTAACACAACTTCCCTACGCTTAACTGCTTCAGGATGCTCAGCAAGGAATGAAAAAAATGTTTTTGTAAATTGATGCGGGGCAGAATCCGCATAACCCGCCTCTACCAACAAACAGGTGACAAGTGGCAAATCACGCTGCCATGTTTTCATTAGTAAGTCTGGAATCGCCGCTTGTCTCAATGCTGCAACGATTTGTTGGAGGCATGGCATGCATTCACTGTCTAGATAAGCAAATGAATTAATTTTGTTTAAAATAGCAAGAACCACAGATTTATTTTCAACAGTGATAAGCCCATTGATACGACTCAAATCTTTCATTCTTCTTAAATACTGATAGAGAGCAATAGGAATGTCATCAAGTACGCTATGAATATCTTCCACACAGGGATAGTCTACTTTGACGGCTATTTCGAGATTAGATAAATTTATTATTGTTTCACTATAGGATGCGCTTTCTAATGCTTTCTCAAATTGCCCTAAAAATTGCACTTTTCTATCCGTTTCATGATCCCATGGCAGAAGACGCGCAAAGAGTGAAGCAACCAATGTAAGAATATGCATATAGTCATCTAATTTTTCTTTTGGATCGTCATATCGTAAAACGAGAGATCTCAACAAAGTGAAAACACGTTTTTCAAGAGTGGTGTCTGCTCCTATCATTGCTTGAAGTTGACGCCACACAGAAAAAACTTTCCCATTGATCAACTCGCCTTGAAGCGCGACATTATCAATGAGTCTCACTAAGTTAAATTCAGATGGCCTCTCTTCTGAAGCAAGATAGAGACTTTGAAAATCACTATTATCGCAATTGGCGTGTATAACATTTTTCGCAAAAGGCGTTTCAAAACTATCCAAAAACTCTTTTCGAATGCCTTGAATAAATAATTTATAATAAGGCACATCTTGACAGGCTAAACGACAAGTAATCTTTTTAAATCTTTCACGCAATTGAATTCTGCTTTGCTCGGTAACGGCATCGCTTGAGGGATCTCTGCTACAGAAGTCACGCAACATCGCTTTATGCATGGCACCTCTGGGCTCTGGTACTTTTTCTTCTTCGCCAGATAGCCGCTCACCCAACATGAGCTGAATGACTTTATCAAATCCTCTTGCATCCAATTTCATCAAAACTGTAGGGAGTTCTGTAAATTGATAGTTATTGACAGATTTCATTTTATTATTAAAAAAAACAAACTGTATTAACTCAAAATATTGTAACTCTAGTCGCATTCTTCTTATTTCTTTCAAATAAGAAGCTTTATCAGGCAATACGCTCCGAAGAAAAGTTGGCGCGTGTATCATGCATTGATAAACTGTTTTTCCATTTTGTGTCAGTTTAATCAAGCGGATTATGACTTTTTCGTCAGGATCTGCGGCTTCAGTGATTCTCACTAGCTCATCGGATTTCTTCTTATCATTGTATCGAATTTCATATATTTCAGGCGCATATCTAGAGGATGCACTGATTAAATCTGGGAGATCATTTTTCACTTCAATCTTATCAATAGCCAATCTGTGTCGAATTGCGGCTAACAAGGTCTGTGGAATGTTGCTAGGAATGCCTTGATTGATTAAGAGTTCTTTGCGTAATTCTTTCATTTCGGTTGGCGTTAAATCTGTACCAAAGATGAGTTTGCAACGCTGGAGAAATTTATCTTCTTCGTTTAAGTCAGGCAGCAAATCTACTAAGATAATACAGAGCCCATATTCTGCGTAAACATTTTCGTGTTGCATTTCTACTTGATAAAAGCGACTGACATTTTTATGTTCTTCCGCAAAATGATGCGCGCTCACTTTGGCTTGCGCTGGCTGCCATGCTCTAGTAACGCAATCTCGCCAAATTTCTAATAATTTATTAAAAAATATTGGGGTATTTTCAATATGAGCGAAGGGGTTTGTTTTTAGTCTTTGCTTAGCTAGCAAATATTTTATGGTTTTAATGGCAGGTAATACATAATTCAGCGACTCTTCTTCTGTAGCGATATCACATGTTGCTTTTTCCAATAGTCTCGTCAGTTTAAACAAGCATTCTTGTGGCGTGTGCTTGCGACTTTCTATGAAATCATTAATGATACCATTCCAGTCATCTAATTCACCCGCGTGTTTTACAAGGGCAACATATAGAAGATCTAAGTTCGTTTCTTTTGCCGCAGCAAAGAATCCTGCTAGGAACATTTTACGCTTCACAGGATTGTCGATTAGTTTTAATTTAATCATTAAAGCAAAACAGAAATCTACGATAGAGATTGCTTTTCTTTTCACTTCAGCAAAAAGATTTGCAATATCCTCTTCAGAAAAATTTAATATCGCATAGACTTCGGCTACCATAGGGACAATTTCTTCAAACGATCTTTGGAAGGAATCGACGAATAGTTTTTTGATGATTCGCTTTCTTTGCTCAGCATTGTGTCTAGGTTCAAACATATCTTCAGTGTCTGCGGCGGATTTTGTCTCTTTGTTAGCGTTAATTTCAGACATTTCTACTGCGTGGCTTTGACTGGAGACTGGTGGCATCTTATCAGAACTTATGCGGCTTTTAATGATTTTACCTGTGATGCGCGATGATGCCCCATTCATGCTGACTTCAGCATCCTCTTTTATTTCGCGGGACAACGCAGTTTTTGAGAAAAAGTGTTTACCTTCTTTTTCTTCTTGGCAAATGGCTTCAATATCGAATCCTTTGCTTGATTGAGGTGCAAAGAATTTCCATAATAAATTTCGAACGCCATGGTGAGAGGTTTTGTAATATTCCGCATCCATGAAAAAATCTACCATATAATCTAGGGGCAGCTTGCCTGTGTTATCTATTTGATAAAAATCCGCATCGCCTGCTTCTTTAAAACTAGTTAGAATAGACACCAAGAGAACGGGCTGTTTTGCAAACTTCATTACGCAATTTGATAAGAAAAATGTTAGCAGCGTTAAGCCGTTGCCTTTTTCTCTGACAGTATTAACTGCATTGTCTTTGCTTGCTGCCTCGAGGAGTTTATCGAGTTCGAAGAGAATATCGTGATTTTTATTTGAGAAATAATCATTCACTAACACTAGCAGTTTGGTGGCATATTTTCCTAACTTGACATCTTTTAAGCCTAGCGCGCCGGCCAAGCGTGTTCCTGGGGTTAAAGGTTTTTCGGCTGGCATGGGTGAAGGAATGTTATTGTGGTGCATGATGGCCCCGTTTTGTTTGAGATTTTGTGTCACTATTTTACATGATATGGTTTTTTAGTAAACAGATCTATTTGCGGGTGAGGGTTGGGTGAGAGTGAGCGGATTGGAGTTCGACTGTGATATTAGGGACAGGCACGCCGTAACGTCCTTCGTCCTTAATCCACTTCAACACTTTCCTAAGCTGACCTTCTTTATCATGTTTATCTAAAATGGTCTTCAATTTACCCTGCCCTAATGTAGCAACATCTCCCCCTGTGAAGCTCACCTCATGACCTAGCAACCAATGCATCATCCTCATCGCTGCTTTTATTTTTTGTTGAGCGCCAGGCAAACCCGTTGGATCAAATATTCGCAATGCTCCCCCAACAAAAAAGCCATAAGAATGAGCTAAGGTAGGCCTGTTACACTCGTTGGCATAATTCATTAATGCCTCGATCAAACTTATCTCTCCATCGACTTGCATCAGATGCGGCAAGAGTGGCGGATCAAGTAATTTGACTTGCTCAAGGATAACAGATCTCGCTTCGGGAAAATTGATAAGTGAGTATGATGCTTTGGCAAAAAGTTTCTTGCAAATGAAATCTCTCGCGTTAGTTTTCAACACTAACTGCATCGCTTGTTTGATTTGGTCTAATGTTAGTTTATCGACATGCTGCCATAATAATTGCTGTGCGATTAAGCCATAATGTGTGGCATTAGAACCTTTTTCATCGGACACATCTGTTTTAATACTCGTGATTTTAGATAACGTTTCATCAATGGCTGCTTTGCTTAAATCTCTTTTCAGTTGCGCATACATAACCGCACAAGGCAAATTATCAGGAATAGCGGCAAGAAATGCTTCATCATTGGATATTCTAATACCCAAATTCATGAGCCGCTTGATCACGCCTGGCGATCTAAATTGGAAAGCAATTTCAAGATGCGCTGCACTCAAATCTAACTGAGGTGGTCGCTCAAGTGAGCTTGCTATAAATAAACATTGAGATAATATTTGAACTGCTTTAAGACCAGATTGCACAGCCAAAACAAAAATTAATTCCGCAATATCTGTCTTGCGGCATGAAAGATACGCTTCCACTGAAATCCACATCCCGCGTCTGGCCGCAGCCAGTAACAATTCATCGCCTTGAATCTCTTCTTTTTCATCCGCGATTAAGCATGCTCTGATTGCTTCTTTAGATTGCAGGTTAAATGCTGTCGCGAGATGTGTCAGACGAAGCGGAATACCCGCAAAAGATGAAATAAATTTGACTGCACTGGCAATACCGGACTGAATGGCTGCATCTAACAATTGGGATAAAAAGAGGGGGTCGTAATTTTTTTCTGCACGTTTTTCTAAAAAATCACAGACAAAAATCCAATCTTCTTCTTTTTTTGTTGCTAGTAAAATTTCATGTGACGTGTCACAAGACTCGTATGCAACAAAAGCAATCTGAACAGATTTAGTTTTAAAAGCTTCTGCCCATAATGCTGTTTTCTGTGCACCCAAACTTACCAGGCATTTCATCTGCTCGATATTTTCACTATGCACCGCAAGCAGAAAAACTTCATCTAACTTACCCGGGTGATCTTTATTCAATACTGCAATAATCACACCTTTAATATGATCGTGACGTTTGAATTCATCATTTTGCTGTTCATATAAAAAATACTGCCGCGCTGCAATCATGAATTCTAATGCAATGTCTTTTTTATTCTGCGTCCAGACTATTCTCCTTAGTTGCTCCAACTGGTCCAAGCTATTCAAAGAAAAAATCAGTTTATTGCAGGTTATTTTCTCAGCTTGCGTCAGAGTTGGTTTTTGAATCAAATAGAGGTGATCAAGAATTTTTCCTATCCCTACCAAAATTTGATAACCGAACATTTCTTGGCGACAGGAATTAACGACTTGCTGCAATTGACTAAGCTTAGCAAAATAATTTTTCCCAGTGCTAATGCTTGGTGAGCTTTCCCCTAACTCTTTGACGATTTGTGCTTGCCATTGTTGTAACTCTTCGGTTGTTAAGCGCTCATCAATAATATTGTCAATTTGATTGAAGGCTTCAATGACTTTATCATCTCTTACCAAATATTTAATATCGCCACTGGCCGAATGCGTGCATAATTCAGGCCTATCACGCGGCAAATGAGATGAACATTTTAATTCTACGACTTCGTGCACTAAATCAGGCTGTTCTGACAATCTAATAATCTTTGCAGGCTCACCTTTGCTGGGAAAATCAATTTTATGTTGGCTAGTGAGTGTAATTGTATCATCGTGTATCACGCCATTCTTGCGCCAGGTAGCTCTTATTTCATCTGATGGAGAAGATGGATAACAATAAATACTGTGTTCATCTAAATCATCTGGCACCTCTTTAACTTCGTGCAATATAATCAGTTGCGAGTGCCCTTCTTCTGCTTTTGTATCTAACACTTTATCCAAAACTAATCCGACTCGGTCATTCTTCACGGCTCGGATGGCTTGTTGTTTCTTTTCTGTTAAGGTACTCCACCATTCGGAAAACTGACGTATAGCCTCATAGGCTTCATCTCCGGCTTCATGTTCTGTACCTTTTTTTATATCTTCTTTTTTTTCTCCCCGTACGCCGCCATCATATAAACCTACTTGTAGCTTAATGAAATGCCCTAACGTTGTGCCAGCTTTGACTTCTTTCCCCAATGCCGGCATGCGTTCTGTATACTTCACTAATTTTTTTAAGGTGTGTGTGCGCTGACTAATAATATTAATCTCTGACGGAGATAATGGTTTACCCACATTTTTACCGTCTGTTGCTTGCCAAATATCGGCGAGTGTTTCTTTTTCTCGCGAAATCAATACTTCGATAGCTCTTCCCACGACATCAAGATAAAGATTGATGCTATTTTCTTCGGTTCTAAAATAATCAGAGGCTTTTTCTGGCTCTTCACTTGCACTGTCAATCCACTGCTTTTCTCGATCTTGCGTCAATGCATTTTTTAAGAGTACATTGGTAGGAAATTTTTCTTCAGGAAATAAATATTTAACCAACTCTAAACAACATTGGTTGGCTGATGTATTTCTATAGCAATAATCGAAAGATTGCCCGCGTAAAATATTTTCACGTAGCGCTAATAGTTCTCCGATTTTTTGCTTGATTTCTTCTTTGTTTTGGGTAGCTCTGTGAATTCTTTTGAGATCGTTCAATAGCAATTTTAGGTCGAATGCTGTTGCTCTGGATACACCTTCTACTTTCTGTTCTTTCTCATCTTGATATTTTTGTTTGACGAATTGATAGAATTCCTGACTTATCATTGTTTGTAAGAATTCTATGGGATCTTTTTCTTCTGTCTCATCTTTGCTATCAAAAACACAAGGTCTGAATCGGCTTTC
Organism: Myxococcales bacterium; assembly: GCA_903970525.1. Lineage (GTDB taxonomy): Bacteria > Pseudomonadota > Gammaproteobacteria > DSM-16500 > DSM-16500 > UBA5158. The sequence goes on from CAJCIZ010000180.1 coordinate 15,247, forward strand.
TGCTTTGAATTTTCGAATTTTATTGCACAAGGCGCTGTCTTCTTGTCTTGACGCGTAATCGTACGCAGTAGATCCATTCACGCGACAATCAAAATCAATATTCTCTTCTTCTAGTAAACGATTATAACGCTCTGCGTCTTTGTCTCTGACTGCGCAAACTAGTTGTTCTGAGAAGGTAAAGTTTGCTTCTAAAGCAAGTGTTCTGTCTGTAATTGATGGAGGTATGCGGGTTTGTGCGATGTACTGAAGAAAAGCAAATGGCTCTGCACCTCTTGGTCGCTCATTGTGAGGAGTTGCCTCTATGATGCCTAATACTATCTCCGTTTGTCTTTTGCGATATGCCTCTTCATCTAATATTGCAGAGGCTGTTTGCTCTTGAAAAAATTGATCTAGTGCACTTTGAATGTTGGCGAAAAACTTTTCTTCTGGTGATGATTGCGGTGACAGCACCAGCGCCTCTGAGTGAGATGCTAGTGGGGACTGTGGTGGCAATGGATTGGCATCAGACTGCAGTAGTCCATTAGCATTTGGAACAACAAGTGGTTCAGATATTGATTCAGGTAGTGGCATTATTCGGTTAGCTTCTGACAAAATAAGCTGCGCCAAGAATCGATTATTCTGCAATGCGCGGTGTACCGCATAGTCTTCCTCTAGACGTTGTTCTAATCGCTGCGCAGCAGTATGTTGTGCAGAAGCATTTGATGCGCTACTGCTTGATGGCGGATAGTGGTGGCTTAAGAGGAATTGTCTAAACCTAAACATAGGATCTCTTAGTCTCGTTTTTTTGGGGCTATTATTAGATTATCAATTTGGGCAATATTTTAGCATATTGCATTGAGAAGTAAAGAATTAGAGTGCTTGTCATTCCCGCGTAGGCGGGAATCCATTCCTACTGTGACACTCAACTAGTTGAAAGAGCCGGAACAATGGATCCCCGCCTGCGCGGAGATGACAGGGAAGTGACGAGACCCCACAGTCATTATTCTGGCAGACGAACAGTCAAGACATCACATTTAGCGCCATGTAAGATGGCATTGGCAGTAGAACCTAACAGCAAGGACAATCCATGACGACCGTGGCTACCGCAAATAATTAAATCCGCACCTACATCTTCAGCGATTTTTAAAATTTTTGATTTAGTCGGACCGACTTCAATCCATTGGTCTTTGGCATTCACCGATAAAGTATCACCCAGTTTAGCTAACGCTTCTTTCGCTTCGGTGATGAGCTGCCCTTCAATATCTTCTATGCCTAAATACGCATAACTATAACCCGGCATAGGTTCAACAACGTGAACCAAACTCAGCTTTGAGCCGGTTAAGCCACGTAATTCGCGCACTTGTTTAATGATGTAATCGGTTTCTTCTGATAAGTCTGTTGCAAATAAGATATGTTTATACATGGCATCTTTCCTTTTATGTTGTACTTAAACAGTCTTTGCAGTGGCTTTCGTAAACTCCAATCGCCCTTGCTTCATCCCCACCGAAATTACATCTCCTGGTGCAAATTTGCCGGATAAAATTTCTTGTGCCAGCGGATTCTCAATGTATTGTTGAATCGCACGCTTCAGCGGTCTTGCTCCATACACAGGATCATAACCGGTAGACGCTAAATAATCCATGGCTTCATCACTCACATTAAAACCTAGTTCACGTTCTGTCAAACGCGCGCGTAAATGGTTAATTTGAATATCAGCTATCTTCTTGATTTGTTCCTTATCCAACGGATGAAAGACCACCATTTCATCAATACGGTTCATAAATTCCGGTCGGAAATGCTGGCCGACTAATTTTAAGACCGCTTTCTTCATATCAAAATAATCGCCTTTCTCTGAAATATCTTGAATGACATCAGAACCCAAATTAGAAGTCATCACTATCACTGTATTACGGAAATCAACCGTGCGCCCGTGACTATCGGTTAAGCGACCATCATCTAACACTTGCAGTAAAATATTAAAAACATCGGGGTGCGCTTTTTCTACTTCATCTAATAAAATAACAGAGTAAGGTTTGCGACGTACTAACTCAGTTAAATAACCGCCTTCTTCATATCCTACATATCCTGGCGGTGCACCCAATAAACGTGCCACGGCATGCTTTTCCATAAATTCAGACATATCAATACGCACCATCGCTTCTTCTGTATCAAATAAAAATTCTGCGAGTGCTTTGCACAATTCTGTTTTACCAACTCCTGTTGGGCCTAAAAATAAAAATGAGCCTATTGGTTTTTTAGGATCGGATAATCCTGCGCGTGAACGTCGGATAGCATTACAAACAGCAGTGACTGCTTGACCTTGACCAATGATGCGTTTATGTAAAGCCTCTTCCATCTGCAATAATTTTTGTTTTTCACTTTCTAACATTTTAGAGACAGGAATATGCGTCCACTTGGAAACCACTTCTGCGATTTCTTCTTCTGTGACTTTGCTACGCACTAATTGTGTGCCTTCTTTTTCTATGGCCATGGCATCCGCTAATTTCTTTTCTAACTCTGGAATGCGACCGTATTGCAATTCTGCCATATGTGTTAAATCTGAAGCGCGACGCGCGGTTTCTAATTCGAAACGGGCTTTTTCTAGCTCAGCTTTAATTTGTTGCGTGCCTTGTAATGCTGATTTTTCTTTTTTCCAAATTTCTTCTAGCTTGGCATTTTTTTCTTCGAGCTTGATCAAGTCAGCTTCTAATTTCACCAAGCGTTTTTTAGAGCCTTCATCGTTTTCTTTCTTTAACGCTTCACGTTCAATTTTTAATTGGATAATGCGGCGACTTAAGTTGTCTAATTCTTCAGGCTTGGAATCAATTTCCATACGAATATTGCTGCCAGCCTCATCAATTAAATCGATGGCTTTATCCGGTAATTGTCTATCAGAAATATAACGATGCGATAACGTTGCCGCAGCGACTAACGCTGAATCTGTCATTTCAACACCGTGATGCAATTCATAACGCTCTTTCAAACCACGCAAAATAGCGATGGTATCTGGCACGCTAGGTTCATCGACTAAAATACGTTGGAAGCGACGCTCTAAGGCTGCATCTTTTTCTATGTATTGACGGTACTCATCTAACGTTGTTGCGCCTACGCAATGTAATTCACCACGCGCCAGGGCGGGCTTTAACATGTTGCCGGCATCCATGGCACCTTCTGCCTTACCTGCACCGACTAAATTATGTATTTCATCAATGAATAAAATAATTTGCCCTTCTTGTTTGGCCAAATCATTGAGAACGCCTTTGAGTCGTTCCTCAAATTCACCCCGAAATTTTGCGCCTGCGATTAACGCGCCTAAATCTAATGCTAACAAGCGTTTGTTCTGCAAACCTTCTGGGACTTCACCATTCACAATGCGTTGCGCTAAGCCTTCGACAATTGCGGTTTTACCGACGCCAGGCTCACCGATTAACACAGGATTATTTTTAGTACGACGCAATAAGACTTGAATCGTGCGACGAATTTCTGCATCACGACCAATGACAGGATCTAATTTACCTTGTTCGGCACGCGCAGTGAGATCTATGGTATATTTTTCTAATGCACGGCGCTGATCTTCTGCATTTACATCATCCACTTTTTTGCCCCCTCTTTCTTCCTGAATGGCTTTTTCGATAGCATCTTTATTTGCGCCAGATTTTTTTAAAATGTCGCCGACACTGCCGCTCTCTTCTAACGCGGCTAATAAAAATAATTCGCTAGA
>CAJCIZ010000181.1 GCA_903970525.1 Myxococcales bacterium
CACTTGGTTTTGGTGTGCTGCGTTAATATTGTGTTTGTTTGTCGGACCTGTACAAGCCGCAAGCCGCTCTTTGATGGCTAGAATCGCACCCGCAGATCAGTCCACAGAAATGTTTGGTTTGTATGCTTTCTCAGGCCGAGCCACTGCATTTGTAGGGCCTTGGCTATTTGGTCAATTAACCGTAATGTTTCATACGCAACGCGCGGGGATGGCCAGTATACTCTTATTTTTTGTCGTGGGTGGCATGCTCATGCGGTATGTCAAATTGACGCCATCCTCACAGAACACTTGCAAAACCAATTAATTTCCTTTGAAATGGTCACACTGAATTATTAATAAAAGGGTAATAACCATGAGCAACCTCTCCGCCATCACCGACAGTTCATTTGAAAAAGACGTTGTAGAGTCAAACATCCCAGTTTTAGTAGATTTTTGGGCACAATGGTGCGGCCCTTGCAAAGTGATCGCCCCTATTTTGGATGAAATCGCTCAAAAATATACCGGCAAAATTAAGATTGTTAAACTGGATGTCGATAGTAATCCAGCCACTCCGCCTAAATTTGGCGTGCGCGGGATACCGACTTTGATTCTGTTTAAAGATGGCCAGGTTCAGGCTACGCAGGTGGGGATGTTAACTAAGGCGGAATTGACGAGTTTTATTGATAGTCATATTTGAAGCGCGCCCTCACCCTCTCCCACCAACAGAGGGAGAGGGTTGAGTGAGGGTAAATAAAAAAGCTTTATCTTTAAAAAAATTAATGATATCTTTACCCCCAGATAACAACCTCGTTCTTAATCTATTGAAAATCCAAACTGTGACGATAAACAATTTAAACCCTAGTGTTTTAAAATTTTTTATTCCTAGCCCGACTAGGAGTCTAACTATTTTATAGCCCTAGATAAAATGAGAGCAAACAATAGCAAATATTTCTTATGAACTTACTAAATCAAAACCTCGTATCTCTTCAATCCAAAACAAAGGCGTAATATCAATATGAACTTATCTGAGCTCAAGAAAAAAAGTGCAGCCGAACTTATCACTCTGTCTGATGAATACGGTCTGGAAAACATGGCGCGTTCGCGCAAACAAGACATTATCTTCGCTATTCTCAAAGCACACGCAAAGCGTGGTGAAGATATTTATGGAGATGGCGTACTAGAAATTCTCCAAGATGGTTTCGGGTTTTTACGTTCTGCAGAAGGTTCATACCTCTCAGGCCCTGATGATATTTATGTGTCACCTAGCCAAATTCGCCGTTTCAATTTACGTACGGGCGATACCATATCCGGAAAAATTCGTCCGCCTAAAGAAGGGGAACGTTATTTTGCTTTACTCAAAGTGGATCACATTAACTTTGATGCACCTGAAAACGCGAAGAGCAAAGTTTTATTTGAAAACTTAACACCTTTATTCGCTAACCAACGTTTAAAAATGGAATGCGGCAATGGCAGCACAGAAGACATTACTGCACGTATTATTGACTTAGCATCCCCTATCGGCAGAGGCCAACGTGGTTTGATCGTATCACCACCTAAAGCCGGTAAAACCATGATGCTGCAAAACATCGCACACTCTATTTCACAAAATCATCCTGACTGTTACCTCATCGTGTTACTGATTGACGAACGTCCGGAAGAAGTGACAGAAATGACACGCTCTGTTAAAGGCGAAGTCATTGCGAGTACATTCGATGAACCTGCTAACCGTCACGTACAAGTCGCGGAAATGGTAATCGAAAAAGCAAAACGTCTGGTCGAACACAAACGTGACGTCGTGATTTTATTAGATTCTATTACACGTTTAGCACGCGCTTATAACACTGTGGTACCAGCTTCTGGCAAAGTCTTAACCGGTGGTGTAGACGCAAACGCTTTACAACGTCCAAAACGTTTCTTTGGTGCAGCTCGTAATATTGAAGAAGGCGGTAGCTTAACGATTATTGCGACAGCATTAGTTGATACCGGCTCCAAGATGGATGACGTGATTTACGAAGAATTTAAAGGAACAGGTAATATGGAAATCCACTTGGATAGACGTATTGCTGAAAGACGTATTTATCCTGCAATCAACCTCAACAAATCTGGCACACGTCGTGAAGAGTTACTCACAAAACCTGATGAAATCCAAAAAATGTGGATTTTACGTAAACTCTTACAACCGATGGATGATTTAGCAGCGATTGAATTTATTCTTGATCGCTTAAAAGCCACCAAAACTAACGAAGACTTCTTTGATGCAATGAAGCGCTAACCACACATTCCCCTTTTTGAAAAAAGGGGACCATTCTCGCGAAGACAGGAATCCATCTGTTCGCCTCAATATCTATCTATACGTTTCCCAAGATCGGCAGCCAAGGAATGGCCAAAGACTCGATGAAATTTATAAATGGATTCCTGCCTTCGCGGGAATGGTCACACAAAAGGATGGGGTTAAATCATGAAATACTGGTTATTCAAATCTGAACCTGATGTTTTTAGCATTGATCATTTAGCAAAAAAACCCAAACAAACAGAACACTGGGATGGCGTACGTAATTATCAAGTGCGTAATTTGTTACGTGATGAAATTCACGTAGGTGATAAAGCATTCTTTTATCATTCTAGCTGCACACCGCCTGGCATCGCGGGCATTATTGAAATTGTGAAAGCGGGCTATCCTGATACGACTGCGTTTAATCCCGACTCAAAATATTTTGATGAGAAAAGTACCCGTGATAACCCGCGTTGGTTTATGGTGGACGTACGTTTTGTTGAAAAATTCAAACGGTTGATTACACTGGATAAATTAAAAGCGCACCCCCTATTGGAAAAAATGGCAGTGAACCGCAGAGGGAATCGATTGTCGATTACACCGGTGAGCACTGAAGAGTGGAAAGTCATTTGCGGAATGAAGTGAAAAACCCCTCCATAAGCCCAGTTTATCGATCCCATCAACACAATTTAATTCACTTTCACCCCATTTTGGACTATAACTTTATATAGGCACTTTATTGAGGAGACCCGTATGTCAATGGCAACCATCCATTCAACCAAGAACCATCACGCACAGAAAATCGCTGATGAGTTAACGCACTTTCTGGCAGATACTTATTTGTTATATCTTAAAACACAGAATTTTCATTGGAATGTCACAGGTCCCAATTTTCATTCTTTGCATGAGATGTTTGAAGAACAATATAACGAATTGGCAGAAGCCGTTGATTTAATCGCAGAACGCATTCGTGCTTTAAAAGCAGCGGCACCGGCTTCTTTCTCGCATTTTTTAAAACTCAGTTCCTTGAAAGAAGAAAATGGCGTACCACCGACAAAAGATATGTTAAAACAACTCACCAAAGATCATGAAACAATCGTTCAAATCGCTAATAACATTTTGACAAAATCACAAAAAGCGCAAGACGAAGCAACGACTGATTTATTAATTGAACGTATACGCGCGCATGAAAAAACGGCGTGGATGTTGCGTAGTTGTATAGAATAATCATATCACAGTTGAACAGGTTGGGCGCATGCGCCCAACCTGTTATAACGAACCTCTAGTGGGCCTTCTTCCTTCCATCATCACAGATACTCTCTCACCTTTTAGTGTGACGCCAGATGGACTTGTATGTAAGAAAAATTCATCAGGATCTTGATCTTTATGATCGGGATTGAATTCTTTTTCCTGTGCCTCTCGAAGCTTCTTACAACAAAAGAAAGCAACGGTTGTTTCCCAACAAGTTTTCTTTCTCGGCACCAACGCGGATTGTGATTGCGGGATAGAAGGAAGCGCTAATGGCTGAAAATTCAATTTCGCATCCTCTTCATCCGTTATACTAGGGCCACTTTCAAATTTTCTCACTTTACAAATAGCCAACGCATCTGCAGGCATTTTTTCTATCATCATTGTAAAATCTTTCGGCGTTTGCCACGGCAACTTATATATTTTTTCTTCTAATTGTATTAATTGCTTATCCGTCGTCTCTTTAATCAAGCGGCTATACATTAAATTAAAGAATAGATAGATTGCATAGATATGATATTCAACTATCCCTATCATAGATCCATAGCGAAATTCTGTTTTTGCAGGGCCGTCATAATATTTATCTGCCATCATCCCGATAATCGAATATGACAATGCAGACGTCAATGCAGAGAAAGCAAAAATAGCAAGAGTGGTTTTCGGACGGATATTAAGCATCAAAGAATCAACATCGCGAGTATCTCGAGTAAAAAGACTTTTTCCGATCAAAGCCATAGCACCGGACGCAGGAATAGTCATAGCATAATTGGCATAATACACTGTAATCCCAGTCAAGAACGCTAAGACCCAACTTAGGTATACACCAATACCAACTTTACTTTCCAGTGTATCAACTGTAGACAACATGAATGCCAGCGAAAAAATGGTAGAAACTAGCACGCCAAATATTTCTCCCAAGGTGCGCGTTAGGAAAGTTGGCCATGAATCAACGGGCACATACTCAAGGAGTGCGGCTTGTCTAAACAAAATCTCAACTACCAAATCTGAACTATCATCAGCAGGTCGTATCTTATCGACATTTGCTTTAACGGTTTTCCAATTTCTCTTTACGTTTAGCAGAAATTTCTTTTGCTCTTCTACATAATGAATCTCTACCATTTCTTCCAAATTTCTCTCGAATCGCACATCTTGTGATGGCGGGTAAAAATGATCTTTAATGGGTAAATAGAAATAAGATGACAAAAACGACATCCACTTGTAAGCATAATATGGAATTTCTCGTGTCGCTAACTCAACCGTACCATAAATCGCAGCAGGAAATGCACCCTCAACACTAAATATTGTTTCCAACAAGTTCGAATTCGTTGCAATCGCTGCAAGAAGAATTTGCGCTGCTTGGCTAGCAGAGAAAAGAAGGATGATGATGACTGCTGCTACTTTTGCTTTTCTACTTTTTTTCTCATTAATATATTTGAGTAAATATGGAATGCTATAAGCAGAGAGATAGCCATTACTAATGCTATAACCGAAAGCGCCTGAAAAAAATATGATTGTTGCAGCAGCATCTGTAGACGTCTTTTCTGACAACCAGAGCGCGCAAATATCCATCTTTGCACAATCAGCGCTAGGTTCTTTATAAATCGTCCCAGCAAGCGCTCCACCCACAAACATGAAAAGTTGCAAGCCATTTGAAAGTGTAATATAACTTTTCCAAACAGGAGGATGCTCACTACTCTCTATGCCAAAAGTTGATCTGTCAAGCTCAGAGTCCAATTCTGTATAAACACCCACGTCTACCAGCGAGTTACCTTTACTATTTTTACCACCCACAGCGAACACCCCTCGGCTTAACTCTTTGAATAAATGAGAAAATTATTGTTTTAATGATGAATAAAATGAAGACGGACTATCATACGAAATAATTCTTAAGAAAGCCTTAAGGAAAGGCCGATCTAGCGTGGATTTTCTAAGCTCAATACACCGGCATTATAATCATAGGCAAATAATTCCGCATATCGACCCCATTCAATGACTGTTTGGAACACGCGATCGGCTTCTTTATCCGTTAAATAATCTTCTAAGATAGAGAGAAAATTCTCTTCCAAGGCGCGATGACGCGGATGGCGAACCAATTGGTCGTAGATATAACGTGCTAACGGTACATACTTTTTCAAATGCTCTGAGAATATTTTCTTACGCTCAAGAATGTCTGCTTCAACAAACGCCTTGCCTGCTTCCGTGATGGTGATATCACCTTTCGAGACATGCGCGAAATGTAAAATTTCTAGCAACTCTGTTAAAGGAAATAATTCGTCAATGTCTAACATTAACGTATCTGCGACATCTGGTAAGTCCATTTTGCCATTATTTTCTGGCGCATTCAGTGTTTCTAAAAGACCCGTGACTTCTGCAACACTGGCTTCAGGCAAACGAAAGCCAATATCAATGCGTGGACGTACCGCGGCAACTCCTTCTTCTCCGCGCATAGGAACGGTTGTCATCAACGTATAAACACGATCCACTTGATTACGGAAACGCGGATCTAAATCACTGCGTGGATGTGGCAGTGTCATTTTTAATTCTGCGCGTATGGAACCTGGATTACTGTTAAAAATAATAATGCGATCGGCTAATAATGCTGCTTCTTCAATATTATGTGTGACAAATAAAATTCCATGAATACCGGTTTTTTTATTCTGCCATAAATCTAGTAAGTCACTTTTTAAATTGTCTGCGGTCAATACATCTAATGCAGAAAAAGGTTCATCCATTAATAACACGTCCGGATTCACCACTAAGGCGCGCGCAAAGCCTACGCGTTGACGCATGCCACCAGATAATTCTTTCGGGAATGCTGATTCAAAACCATCAAGACCAAT
>CAJCIZ010000182.1 GCA_903970525.1 Myxococcales bacterium
ACACGACGCTCTTCCGATCTTAGAAACATCATACGGGCTCTTAACAGAAAACCAAGTCATACAACAATATCTCGCCGACACACAAAAAAACACATCGATACTACCACCTGTTTCAGACTTTAAACGTTACCAAGAATTGGAAGTCTTAAATTTTATTAGCACCGACATACACAAATCTTTCGGCCCACTTTTTAATCCCAGCTTCCCTGAAGCAGTAGCAAATGAGTTTGTCAGACCTCTACTCATTAAGAAGTTCGCCTATATGGACACTCTGTTACAAAATAAAAAGTTCGTGATGGGCGACCACTTTACCCTCCCAGACGCCTATCTATTTGTCGTCACACGCTGGGCAGAGAACGTAAAGCTAGATATAAGCAATTTGAAAAACTTGTTAGCCTACTATGAAAGAATGAAATCACACCCATCGGTAAAAAAATCTTGCGAAGAAGAAAACTTAAAATAGCCTAACCACACTGTGTCATGCCAGCTGAAAGCATGCTGGCATGACAATTTCAGTGAGAGGATCCCTGCCTAAGCTCAAACCACAACGCATACAAAATCGCCAACGAACAAGCAAACGCCGTCCCCAAAATCCAAGAAAAATACCACATATAAAATCCCCTCTAATAAGCACTCTTTTTATTTTCCGTGACATAAGCCTGAGTCACTTTCCCACGCATCACCGACATAATGCGAGTAATACGCCCAGTTCGTTCCAAACTGAAATTCCATGGTGATGCCAGTCGCAACACCCATTGCAACATTAATATCAAAGAGTACGCCCCAGAATTTAGTCATTTGTTTCCAGATTTCATTTTCTGTCATAAAGAATTAATTTTCAATCTATTCATATAGTTAAAAACATTTCAGTCCAGCCAATGCCCTACACCACGCATTGACGTCACTCAATTTTCTATGTACAATTTTTACCTTGTTTACATCATACTTCTTAGGAGTTATCCAATGACTACCCAAAATTCACAATTAGAAATAGCTGCTATTGTTGGCGAAATCGAAATGCCAATCACTGTCGAACAAAATGAAATACAATTTACTTACATGAACCTGTATACTGGTTATGCTAACTGCTAAGAAATACAGTTTCATTCCCTGAAATCACGGAGAAAAAAACATGGACGCTGAACTGAATATTCTTTCCATTGTAGGCAATATCGAAATGCCTATGATAACTGAATTAGATGAGTTTCAAGCTGCACATACATACATCTCTAATTGTATTTGTGCGGAAAATTAATTTTTGTAGATAGACTATACGTTTTATAGATTAAGACAATTTCGTGAAGAATATTAACGACATTCTCGCTCACAAAAAATACCACACGCCTCGCTGGAACGGCCTATTGTCAAATTTAGCAGCAGAAGAAAAATTCCTGGTGATGTTAGCGCCAGCCATGGAATATGTTTTATCAGAATTAAAAACCTTTATCCTTCATCATTTAAAATCATTTCCCTCACTGACACATAAAGACTTTCTCTTTAACCAAGTCAAAGATGACTTATCATCCGCGCTAAAAAGAAAAATCGCACGCGTATGTGTGCTAGAAATGCATATACTGCGCGTCAATAAACAACTCGCTGGGGAAACAGCAGAAGCAAGATTCGAGAATTTCATTCAGCGTTTAACTGAGCCAACGTATGCGACAACATTACTTGAAAAATATCCTATCCTAAAACAACAAATAGAAATTGTGATCGACCAATATTTGCAAGTTCAAATTGAATTATTAACTCGATTCATACAAGATTTTGAATTACTTTATCAGCGATTCTTAGATAATAATTATTCTTTTCTATTATCGAAAATCACCTCGTCTGGCGACAAACACTGTGGTGGCCGCAGCGTGATGATTCTGGAATTTAGCCATGAAAATCAACATAAAAAAATTATCTATAAACCTAGATCATTGGCTATCGATCTTGCTTTTCAGCATTTGGTTAGCTGGTTCAACCAATATCTACCTGACACTCAATTATTCCAACCGCAAATAATAGAGAGAGAACAATACGGTTGGTATGAATATATTTCATATCATGCTTGTCAAAATATTGTCGAAGTTGAACACTATTATCGTCGTATGGGACATTTACTAATGCTGGTCCATTTATTAAATGGTTCAGATTTACATAGTGAAAATATTATTGCACATGGACAATTTCCCGTAATCATTGATTACGAATGTTTTATCCGTCCTTTTGTTTCACTCATGCCGGTGAAAAATCCGTTTGATCTTACGCCTAGCCGACACTTCGTTACTGAAACATGCTTCCTGCCTAAAAAGTTTTTAGCAAATAAACAATTTCGTGGTATCGATGTGAGCGCATTAGCAGGCGAGGGAGGAGAAGAAGCGCCCTATCATGCGATGGAATGGGAAAATAGTGGCACAGACGAAATGCGCTTAGTCAGAATAAAGAAAACTATTCTAAGCAGTAATAATATTCCATTCATTGCTGATGATGAAAAAATAAATCCGGAAAATTATCAGGATTCATTTATCTCAGGTTTTATTCAAGCTTATCATATCATTCTTGAGCATAAATCATTTCTCATGCATGATGATTCGCCATTACAAAATTTTAATAACGTCGAAGTACGTGTTGTACTCAGAAATACAAGTGAATATGCCAAATTAATGCTAGAAAGTTACCACCCCTTGCTCTTGCAGTCCCCAGAAAAACATGCGGCACATTTCCAATGGCTGAGTCAGATAAAATACGACCCCACTGTATTAAAAATACTTTTAACAGCAGAATTACAAGACATAGCAGATGGTAATATCCCTGCATTTTATATTAAAACAAATGAAAAAGTGCTATTAGATAGCCATAAAAATAAATTAGCTTTACTCGTGATACTCTCAGGATGGGAAAATCTTCATTGGAACATAAACCATCTGAGCGAAGCTGATTTAATCATTCAAACCACATTAATAAAAAATAGTTTTACCGCCCAATCACTCTCCAAAAGAAAAACTGAAGCACCTGTCGTACTGTCAGACAACGAGAAAAGAAATCTGCAAAAACCTGTCACTGAAACAGAATTATTCTCATTAGCACGCCATGAATTAGACGCGCTAGCTGCTCTAAAGATAACAAATCAAGGAAGAATTTTTTGGCCTATCGTAGAAAAATATCCGGACGACACTTGGCATGCGTCATTTACAGGCAGCGATTTGTATAAAGGAATCGCCGGTATCAGTTTAGCATTTGCGTATGGCGGCGCTATTTTACAAAACACTACCTACACAGCCATAGCTCATCATTCCATAGATACTTTACTCATGCTACACGCCCATAGCACCAGTGATGATTTTGAAAACATAGGCGTATTTTCCGGACTGTCTGGTTATATTTATACGTATTATAAAACCTATCAATTATGGAATAATAATTTACTCTTAGATGAAGCCTTGAAATTGTGCCAACACATCCCGGTACTATTAAACAAAGATAATACGCATGACATTATTTCCGGCGCCGCAGGATGTTTAGTTGTGTTACTAAAAATGCAGCAAGAAATCGGAGACAAAACACTGATTCCTTATATTCATCTCTGCGCAAGTCATATTCTCAAAAGCTACCCCTCACCTAGCGAACCCGCAGAAGATAGTCAAAAACCACGCTTACTCGGTTTCTCTCATGGCACAGCAGGTGTCGCCTGGGCACTCGCACAATATAATTCTCATTATCCAAGCACACCCGTAAAAAAATGGATTCAAGAAGCACTCACCTACGAGCGCTCGCATTACTCCGCCAAAGAAAATAATTGGCCCAACTTCACTCCAGACATTCCCACCTACATGAAAGCCTGGTGCCATGGATCTCCTGGAATTGGTTTGGCTAGAGTGGACATGTTGCAATATTACCAAGACAATGACATAGAAAAAGAAATTTCACACAGCGTCAATTCACTCCTCGATTCCCCACTCTCACCTTATCATAATTTATGTCATGGTAATTTGGGAAATGTAGAGTTGTTGTTACAACAAACAATAAGAGCTAAACTTCCACAAGATAAATATGATTCTTATGTCAGAGCCATAACCAACAGCATTCAAAAAAATGGCGCCGTTTGTAACAAACCACCTTCATACGCCACACCAAGTTTAATGTTAGGAACCGCAGGTGTTGCATATCAGTTGTTAAGATTGGCTAAACCAACTGAAGTACCTGCAATATTATTATTAAAATAACGCTCTACCCTCACCCCACCCACACGGAATAAAAACAGTATGCGATGCTCGTAATATAAAATACGGGGTGGCAGGGGATTGTTCCTTTCGCGCGGAGCTTGCGAGCACGAAAAAATTTTCCACTGACGGAACCCCAGTCATTAAATAGTCTAAGTACCCATTGAAAACTAACTAAACAATTCCGTACAATAGCAAACAACATACTAAGGAAATCACATGAACCCCCCAACCGACCGCCTAAAACAACAACTAAGCTTCCTCTACGAAATAGATAAATTAAAAACAATCTTCCGTAAAAATAATTTAATTGCCGATCCAAACCGTTTAGAAAACACCGCCGAACACAGTTGGCATTTGGCTTTTTATGCTATGGTTTTACTAGAATACTCAAATAGCAAAGTCGATTTATTACGCGTCATCAAAATGGTAGTTTTACACGATCTCGTCGAAATCGATGCTGGCGATACATTTTGCTATGACAAAAGCGCACATGTTAACAAACAAGAAAAAGAACGCGCAGCCGCACAAAGAATTTTCGGATTACTCCCACAAGATCAGGGCGAAGAATTATTGGCACTATGGCAAGAATTTGAAGCAAGACAAACAGCCGAAGCTAAATTCGCCGACAGCGTAGATCGATTACATCCTCTTTTACATAATTACGTCACCGGTGGCGGAAGTTGGAAGCGTCATGATATTGAGCGTAGCCAAGTAGAAGAACGCATGCAGCCTATCAAAATGGGTTCAACTACTTTAGCTGAACTTGTAACCCATCTATTAGATGACGCAGTTAATAAAAATTTACTGAGAGCCTAATACTCTCACTAGAGGACCCAATGAAAACACAAATCATAGCAATCGGCGGCGGTGCTTTTTCATTTATCAATGATACTTATCCAATTGAAGAATATATTTTGCAACAAACAGACAAGCCTAAACCGAATGTCTGTTATATTGGAACTGCAACAGGTGACGCCACACACCACATTGTTCGCTTTTACGATATCTTCCAAAATTTTTCATGTCACCCATCTCATTTATCACTTTATGCAGCGCCTAAAGATATTGAGTCACACATCCTCAAACAAGATATCATTTTTGTCGGCGGCGGGAATACTAAAAATTTATTAACCCTCTGGCGCGCTTGGGATTTAGATAAAATGCTTCACAAAGCAATGCAAAATGGCACCATACTCACCGGTTCTAGCGCAGGCTCAATTTGTTGGTACGAAGAAGGATTATCAGATTATATCTTTTCTGAATTTAATGCATTACCCGCACTGGGTTTTTTAAAAGGCAGTAATTGTCCTCATTTCGACAGCGAAGCAGGAAGAAGACCTCGTTATCATGAGTTAGTAGGGAATGGCACAATGAAAGAAGGTATTGCTGCAGATGATCATGTGGCATTGCATTACGTGGATGGGAAATTACAACACATTGTTAGCGCAAAGCCACAGTCTAAAGCCTATCAGATGAAGCGTTCTGAGAATGGCGTAGAAGAAATTGTGCTACAGCCTGATATTTTACTATAAAAATCTATTTCACCTCTCCCACAAGAGCAGAGGTGAATAGCAAGTCACAAATTGTATTATTTTATTTTGCACCAGACGCTGCTTGAGGCACCACTGGTTGTTGCGTAGATTGTGTCGCAACAGGTTGCACTGCTTGAGGTGCAGCCGTTTTTGTCACATTATTTTGATAATTACGATTGTTATCCTTATGATCCCACTCTGTATGTTCTCGCATTGCTTTTTGATCTTCCCCAATTTTGCGCTCATCTTCTTTAAGTGCTTTTCGTTGTTGCCAAGACGATTCATTCAGTGCTCTCAGTTGATCTCGAATGCCCCATGTCTCATGTGAAATACGTCTTTGTTCTTCATTACGTTGTCTAATCTGTTCGCGATATGGCGCATCAGCTTGCTGCATGTCTTGATTAATTTTGTTGATTTGATCTTGATAAGGTTTATTAAGCTTTTGTAAATTCGCATCTAAATCTTTATATTTATCGTTGAATGGTTTTTCTTGATCTTGAATTTGTTGATTCAATGCTTTCATCTTATCTTCCGTTGGCTGGAACGCAGCTTTATCTTGTTGATATTGCGCCTGATCTTGTTGTAACTTCATTTTGAGTTGATTCATATCATCCGCATAAACCGAAGAACCCATCAACAATAGAAGGGCGCTGACTGATAAAAGTGATTTATTCATCATGACAAATTCTCCTTATGACACATAGTCTGTGATATCAATGTCTTAAGTATAGTCCGAATCAATAAAAAGTGTTGCGGGTATATTTATATTTTCTATGAATAAAGTCATATGCTTAGCAAGCATTATCCGCATGGTCTACACTATATAATATCTCGCGCACTATCGGAGCAATTTATGGGTTTGACTAAAATTAATGTCGAAATCCCCATCCACCCTATTAGCTTGGGTGGCGTACTACAAATCCCGAAAAATTCCACTAGTATTGTTTTATTCGCACACGGCAGCGGTAGTAGCCGCTTTAGTATTCGTAATCAATATGTAGCCAATAAATTAAATGAAGCTAACATCACGACATTCCTATTTGACTTATTAACCCCAGCTGAAGAAAAGCTAGATGAATTCACTTCTGAATTTCGTTTCAATATTGAATTACTCGCCTCACGCTTAGTTGCTACAACCGACTGGATTACACAACAACCTCAAACACAATCGCTACCCATAGGATATTTTGGTGCCAGCACAGGCGGAGGCGCGGCACTACAAGCTGCTGCTGTCAGACAAGAACTTGTTAAAGCCATAGTCTCTCGTGGCGGCAGACCCGATTTAGCGGGTGCTTCTTTAGCACAAGTATTAGCACCGACATTATTGATCGTTGGCGGCTATGATCAAGTTGTGATTGAAATGAATCAAACAGCCATGCAACAAATGCATTGTTCAAAAAAATTAGAAATTGTGCCAGGCGCGACACATCTTTTTGAAGAAGCGGGAGCACTGGAAGAAGTCGCTAAATTGGCTAAAGAATGGTTTATTCATTATCTCGCTTCAACGACAGTTTTAAAATAAGCTTGGCGCTAGTTATTATTTATTAAGTTATGCTATAGTAATCCGCATAATAAACTATACGCTAGCAGGTTTAATCACAATGTCAAAATCAAAAGTACTCATCGTCTGGTCAAACTATCACAAAGGCCTTGCAGAAAAACAGCTAGAAGGTTGCATCCAACTATTAAAACAATCCGACTACGATCACAAAGTAGAAACCGTGACTGCTGGCACATATGAGATACCGGTTGTCATGCAATATTATCATCGAAATAATCCATTTGATGGCTATATCCCATTAAGTTTACTTTTGAAAGGTGCGACCGACCATTATGAATTCATCTGGGAACATGTGAAAGAATGTTTTATACGCTTTGCGCTAGATGGTTTGCTGATGGGTTGCGGGGTTATTTCTGCACCAACTCAAGAACTCTTACAATCCAGAGTTGAAAGTGGCGAAAGAACAAAAGAAGCGTTTAATGCGGTTGATTATTTAATAAAGTTTAAAGAAAGAAATAAATACTCAGGATTAATGCATGTCTAAAATTCTAGTCATTTCATCAAACGTACATAAAGAATTGTCGCATAAGCAACTAGAAAATTGCTTAGCGCTTATCAAGCAATCACAACATGAGCATCAAGTTGAAATTTTAGAAGCAGGATCTTATGAGATCCCATTTGTCATTAACACTTACCATCACAACAATCCATTTGACGGCTACATCGCATTAGGCTTAGTCATGAAGACAAATCTAGATCATTACGATTACATCATGTCTCACATCAAAAATTGTTTCACACAGTTTGCCATAAATCATATCGCTGTTGGTAATGGAATCATTACCGGGTCAACACTAGATGAATTAGCCACTAAAATTGACAGCCAAGACCCTTGCCAGTCTGCTTATCCGTCAGCGTTTAAAGCAGTAGACTCTCTCATTAAATTGAAAAATAAAGTATCGCATTTTAAAGCGCCTTAACTTATCGCTATCTTATCAAGCTTGTCTTGGTCTTCTTACCCAATATATATTGATTACATGAGAAAACAGTTCTCTGATGGTGAACAATAGTTATTGGAAATAAATTTAAAAATTTGATTAGTGATTTTATTGGGCGATTTGATATTATCAATCTACAATACAAAATGAAAATAGCTTTGACTATTTAAAGGAGTGAGAGATGGCAATTTCAATTCATCCTAAACCCAGTCAAATATTATTATGCGATTTTTGTCCCGGCTTTAAAGAACCAGAAATGGTAAAACCTAATCGCCCAGTTGTTGTATTAACAGGACCCATCCAAGGTAGAGCTAATTTAGTCACAATTGCAGCATTAAGTCATACCGAACCTAAACCACCCCAACCCTACCATTATAAACTTCCAAAGCAATCTATGCCGATGATTGGCAAATTTCAAGACCAAGATAGCTGGCTGAAAGGTGATATGGTATATACCTTTGGATTCCATAGACTTAATCTAATTCTTCTTGGTAGAAAAGGTTCTGATGGAAAAAGACTTTATTTTAAAGATCGACTTGGCCGCGATCAAATGAGGCAAATCTATCAATGTGTTATGCATGGGCTAAATCTTAGGAATTTAGTACCTCATGTATAAATATGTTATTGAAATTCAAATAAAAAGCCTTATAATTAATGAGTAACCTGCTCTGCTTTAAGCATCAGGCATTCGAGACTGTGCAAAGGTCCGCCCAGTACAGCCAGCCCAACGGTGAGATGACAATCCTGTTGGTGCTGAGTTCAGGCCTCTTATGAGGCCTTTGTCATTTTATAAGCCTAGCTTTCATAATGTAGTGATTGTACAGCTACTCGCGAGATAAATCTAAGTGAATACCAACGAGCAGTGATTGACGCAAAAATTTTACTAGCGAAACTCCAGAAGATGTTAATGACTCATATTCTTTTGAGGAATGATCACAACAGCTGCTTTACCATAAACTCATATAGATTGAGGTCCATCGACTTGTGTCTTTTTTATAACCTCGCTGAAGCGCACTTTAGCATCTTGTAATGACCAAGATTGCTGCATATTTCTCCTCCAGTTTGACTAATTGCATGGCATACTATATCTAGCATAGTAATCTATGATACCAAATCAGTTATGATAATATTCGATCTCAGAGAGATCATCTCCAGGATTATTAACCATGCAAAAAAAATACCTCAGTCTACTATTATTAATCTGGCTATCCCCTTCCCAAGCCTCACAACTCCCAAAAGATTTTGTCTATCTGCGAGACATTGATCCTAGCATTATCCAAGACATGCGTTATGCGGGTTTTCATAATTTTGTTGGTAGACCTATTAAAGGATATGCGGCTCAGGAATGTATTCTGACACGCGAAACAGTTCTTGCCTTACATCACATACAAGACGAACTAAAAAAATCGCACCTCTCACTAAAAGTTTATGATTGCTATCGCCCTCAAATGGCAGTAGATGATTTTATAGCGTGGAGTAAAATCTCATCTGATCTAACCATGAAAATGGTGGCATTTCACTTTAAAGAATGAACCTTTTCCAAATACTTATTTTAACTTTCCTCTTTTGTCTTAATAAAAAAGTGAATAACAGTTTACACTGCTTGTAATATAAAAATACGGGGTGGCGCTGAAAAAATTCCTTTTCGCGCGGAGCTTGCGAGCACGAAAAAATTTTTTCAGTGACAGGACCCCAGTCATTAAATAGCCAAAGTAACAACACCACCCTCACCAAACAACAATTTATCTTGTGATATAACAATTATGTGGTTTAGAATCAGATGCCATATTTATTAATTAAATGATCAAGGATGAACTCAATATGCGCTCTTTGTTACGAAAATTTTCAACTCTTTCGATTCTAGTACTTTTATTTCCAGTGATAGCGCACGCCAACCTGCGGCCTGTCGTGAGTTTGGCCTATGGTTACGACCAAGCTAATGTAAGCATGGTTAAAAATATTTCTTTAATTGCTCCCTTCTACAATACATACAACAGCACCAATACCAATGATACAGAAAGAACCGGTAGTCTATTTGTAGGCGTAGAATCACCGCTCTATCGCAATTTTTTATGGCAAATTGGGCTAAGTTATTATGTGAGTAGCGCTTTCCTAGGAAAAGGCGTCGTGCAGCAATTTGGCGATCCTAATTTTGGCAATTTACTCTATCAATATAAGATTCAAAATAATCGCATCATGGTTGAAAGCAAAGTGTTAGCGACATTACACAAATATTTTCATCCTTATGTGGTAGGTGGCATTGGTCAATCCAATAACAATACATATGGTTATGTCGAAACACCTGTTGCTAGCAATGATGTGGCCATGCCAAATTCTTTTGCGAGCACTACAAAACATTCGTTTTCTTATTTGATAGGCGTGGGTATTGATGTTGATCTCACCAATAATTTGAGATTAGGCGCAAGCTATCGTTACGCAGGTTTAGGTAAGGCAGGATTGGGCACTATTCCAAACCAAGCTAGCAACACAACAATAACCTATAATAATTTAACTTCTAGCGAGTACTTATTACAGCTCAGCTATGTAGGCTAAGATGCCTACCGCTTTGTTAATTTACCGACTGACACTGTTGAAGGAATAACGGGATGTACGACATTGTCTTCGATTTTTAATAGCACACGATCCAACTTTGTTAATACTGTACTGTGTTTTGACTTTTCAATAGTTAATTTTAATGTATCTATTTCTGATCGGATTCTATCTGAATCTTCCGGAGATTGATCAGACATCACATAACGATTCAGTGATTTCATAAAACTCTGGATGAGCTTTTGTTGACTTGATGTTAATAGATTGGTCTGA
This sequence comes from Myxococcales bacterium, assembly GCA_903970525.1. Classification (GTDB taxonomy): domain Bacteria; phylum Pseudomonadota; class Gammaproteobacteria; order DSM-16500; family DSM-16500; genus UBA5158. Next base: position 11,066 of record CAJCIZ010000182.1, read on the forward strand.
GTCATATCACGTAAAATTTTAACCCCTGTCTCAACTGAATCAATATCCTCATCCTTTAATATCATTAAATTATCCGCACATTCTCGCAGCATCAAAGCTGTACTCGATGGATTTTTACTACGACGCGAAAAAAATCCTGTGTGCTCAAGAGACTCGGCTTTTCTCGCCAGCGCTTCTATGATTTTATGCAGTCGCTCAATTTCTATCGTGTGCTTAGAGAACTCTTCCATGGCTTGCTTAGCAAAACAAAGGCATTTGTTTTTTATTTCATGCATGGCATTTCTGGAATAAGCAGAGGTTGATTCAGGATTGATGGCATATCTTAAAATTTCTTTCAGCGATTTTTTTTCTGCAAGGATCTTAGGATCAATCTTTTTATTAATTTTATTGAGTTGCAGCTTGATAAACTTCTCTTGCTCATTTGTGGAATGAGAAACTGTTTTTTCTTCCCCAGCGAGAACAGCATGCGATATTTGTGTTAACTCTTGCGTGGCTTCACGCAGAGAAAGACGCTCGCGTGGGTTACCACTTAACATTTTATTGGCCAGGTTTTTAATAAGTTGAAGATCTTCTTTTCGTAAATCACCACTCGCATCATAATCCAATATGCCGAACTGCTCACCATCTGCTTTGACCTTGATGCCGAAGAACTCTTGCACCATACGGCCCAAGGCAAACACTTCAGAAGCCGTTGAATAATTCTCTGCGCCAATTTCTGGCGCGATATATCCACGTGTCCCACAATACTTATCATAAGGCTCACTGGCTTCTCGCATTAAAGCAAAATCAACAACGGTGACTGTTCCTGTTGTTAGATCAACCATAAAGTTATGAACTTTAATATCCCTATGTAAAAAATCTCTATCGTGTAATTTTTGTATTTCTGCAAACACTTTTAGTAAAATGTCGAAACGTTCTTGCAGCGTCAGATTACCTGCCATGAGCACTTCGGCTAAGTTTTTCCCTGGCACTAAATCTTGAATAATATATAACTTCCCTCTATCAACTTCGCCTTCTGTGCGCTTTTTAGCAAAAATGCGCCCATCGCCGCGTCCAAGCAATTTCAAAAACTTGGCTTCATTTTTAAATTCTTCATCGTCATCGGGATTTTTCAAAACCTTTAATGCTTTCAATTCACCGGTAGTTAAATTTTGAATTTGTTTTATTTTTCCTGAGGTACCCTCGCCTAAGAGTAATGATTTATTATTCTCGGGTGATTTCTCCGTGGCAAATAACACATACTTATCTGTCTCATTATCTTTTAGCCTAATCACACCACCGCGATCTATCTCAATCCCCATTGCTTTGAGTAACTTTTTTGAATAGCGCGCATCAATGTGCTCGTCCGCTAATTTTATCGTGATTTCTTTGATTAGCACGTCAGGTAGAACATATCGAACGGATATAGTGTCTAAGGGCGATCTAGGCATCTGCATCACCTCATAGGGTTTCTCTATAAAGTATAGGCCAGGATAGGTGGCTGAATGCAGATTTTTTGGTGAATAATTGAACATAGGACAAATGAATAGTATTATCAGAATTTGGCCATATATAACGAAAATAATCTTTTTATTATCAAAAACATGGCTTATGATGCGTAATTGGCCACAATTAGGAAAATTTGTCTTTTTACGCCTCACAAACCTCAGGTTTTGCTTGAAGAATGCGCTGAAAGAGGTAGAATGGCGCGCGAACAGTTGGATTGTCATGAACAACCCAAAACAAACATAAATAAGATATAGAATGAGGATAGGATATGAGTTTTACTCAAGCACGAAGCACAGCTACAAGCACAACACTCGCTACATCAAATGGCGTTCATCTTGATCCCACAATCAAAAAAAATAAATATGATGAAAAAGCAGCAGAGCTTGTTAATGCTGTTAAAGCCCTAGTTCCGGCTGTCAAAGGAAAAGTCTATCACCCCACCACTGATGTGAATAATGTCTACATCAAAGTAGATGCACAAATTAAAAAATATGAGGCAAAAGAGGCAAACGATAGCGAACGCGAAAAAGCTGTGCATCTCATATCTAAAGAAATCGTTGCGGTTATGTCCGGCAATGCGAATCTCTCTGAACTGAAGAAAAAATTTCTTCCCTTCCTAGCAATCATTGAAGAAGTTGGTCACCTCGCAGCTGATTTAATGCTGACCTATCACAATGAAAAAGAACAAAAGCATCAACAAATTGACTCTGAAAAACAAAGTCTACTCTCAGACAATGCTTTGTTGAGAAACGAACTTGCAACCCTAAAAGGCAAACTGAGCAACATCGACGAACAAAAGAAAAGCGCAACAGATATACAAAGAGAATTAGATGAAGAAAGAAAGAAAACTGCATTCCTATCTGGCAAGCTTGAAGTATTGCAACAGAATATGCCGAAATCTATGCAACCTCCTCTTGGACGTGCAAAATCATTAAATGATTCCGGGATAATGAATGCTTCCACATTTCTTGATACGAGCATGACTGATGCAAAAAGACTGGAACAGAGTTTCAGCTCAAGAAGAACGGGTCCTGCTATGTACGTCAAACCAAAAATAGAACAAGACGCATTTGAATGTTTAGCAGGATTATTAGGTAAATTGCATGGCAATAAAGACATAGGCAGAACGCGAGCGACAGCGATTAACACCCTTGTCCAATTTGCTAAATCCACAGATGCAGAAGATGCTGATCAAGGTCTCATTGCAGGACTAGTGTTGGACTGGATTCTCGGCCAATCTACCATTGAGATGAATATCATGAACTTAAATCTCGAGTTCAAAAATAAAGCCTCCATGAAGCTTATGTACACGCTAGGCGAGATTATGAAAACAGCGAAAGAAACTGATAGAGAATCTAAACCAGCGATTGATAGAGATATGAACTTAATCGGTAATCTGAAGAGAATACAAGAAGCATTTTACGCTAAAAACTTCGTTATCGAAGACACTGAAGAGAACAGAAAGCATCCTGAACTGGCACAGCAAAAACAAAGAGATAGACAAGATGCTTATAGAGTATGCGAAGATTATCTCCCACCTTCGTTGACTGATTCTGAAGTTAAACCGGGTTTATTATGTAAAAATTATTTTAGAGATCTTTTAGTGCATCTCACTACACAATGTAAAAAGCACCAGAGAACTAGTGCACAACTCAACGGCACTATAAGTGGTATACCCGGCTTACCCAGGCCAAGTGTACCACCACAATCAACCATGAAAAAGCCGCTATAACCAAGGATTAAATACACTATAAAGAGTCAGCTTTCAACGGACGATTAACACAGCAATGCAAAGTACATCGCTGTCATTATCAGCTGACTCAACACAAAATTTGAGGAGTATGCAACATGCCACAGTTGAGTCCTACACAAAAATTAACATCGACGTTTGAACGTGAACATTCAACACGTTATCCATTCAGCACCTATCAGTCAAATTTACCTAAGAAAGCCTCAGAAGTGCTTAACCCCCTAACGGGCAATATCATGTATACTGGACGTTTGCACGTAGATGCGCATATCGCGCAGTTGTGTCCTAATAGCGAAACAAAAGACATCATTGCCAGCAACTTTTTACTGTCCGAAACAGAGCCTGCGCATCCCAATAGTCAGCCTAATGCTAAAGATCTAAATAGAATCCGCAATAATGTTCGCTTATTAATTTCCCCCGACAGCAGTGAACGTGACGCTGTAACACGTAAATTACGAATTCGCTTGTTTGAAGGTTTATTTCAAAACAGAGCAGATGTAGCGGAATGGCATGATATATTTTATTTAAATGTAAATGAAGATGATACAGCTCAGCTCCAAGATAAGAACTTAAGAAAGCTCTCAATAGAAAACAATAATGCCCCTATTATCATCAAACAGGGCACACGTCATTTCTGTTATGGATATCTGAATAATAAATGGCAACTGACAACTTTCTCTGAAGAGGAAGGTAGCGCGTTTACTGAAATACCATTTAACTCTGCGGGACAAAGCGGTATCAAACTTGAAAAAGAGACACTTGCTCTTGCAGGTGGCAACAGTGGAACAACCAAAATATTAGAAACAATAGCAAAAGCCCACACACGCGAACATAATGGCTTTGTATTAATGCGTTCCATGTTACAAGCACTAGAAACACAAGCAGATTACGATAATTATATTTATTTTATGATACGTGATGAGAAGCGACGTAAATATTTCTTTGATCATGCTTATGCTTACCAAGCTATTTTTGAAGGCCGCAGACCACGTGGTAATCATTTGAGTTTGACACAATGTGAATTTCTTCGTCAGGCCATCATTTCTGCACTGATTTCAACTGATAGTAAATATCTCAGTTTTATCAATGAAGATGACCGCAGTAAATTCAAACTCACCCCTGAAGCGGTTTCACAGATTATTGCTGCAGCAGATCCTAATAAAAACATTTCACAACGCAGCCCCGCAAAAATTTTAGATACCTTATGGTATTTTGTTGGCAACAAAAAGCGTATGGAAGCTTTGAGAGACAGCGGTCTCTTAACAATGGCTATAAATAACGTCCCACCAACCTCTCCATATAAAAGCGCTGTCGAAAGTATTAGATTAGTTACCCACCCTGTGAGCCGATCGCTGCAAGATAGAATGTCACAAAGTAAACTGTGGCAAAATTTATTTAGTCCCGTTAATTATGATTCTCGTTCTTTCATTAATGTAGTGATTAATCTATATGAATCAACAAAAGCTGCCGCTACCACACGTTTTAAAAAATGGTATCAAAGCTGGTGGGGTCAAAAATCTGTTATCAATGCATCTAATGGCACTGCCACGCTCAGCAACAGAGATATCGTAGTTGAAGCGGCTATTCAACAAGAAGGCGCAGTACAAGCACTCACTGCACAACTTAACCAATTACAAAATCCAACACTGAGCACACCAGTCAAGAAAAAATCACAAGTATTATCGCCTGTAACAGATGGCGTTGATGTGAATGAAGACTTGTTGAATCAAATCCGTACACTCAAACTAGAGCGCAATAGAGCATTAGAGGTTAAAGATGAAAAGGGCGATTTAACCAAATTAAAAGAAGAGAACATCCTACTCACGCAACATGCTAAAACACTAGAAGAAAACAATGCGACTCTTCTTGTAAAGGTACAGGAACTAGAAGAAAAACTTAGTGCAATAAATGAAAAAGAAAACGAGCAAAAAGAGTTTCAGGGGAAAATTGATCACCTCACCAGCACGTTACAATCTTTAGAATCAAATTCAGAGAAATCCGTGGTCGAACTTAATGAAGAAAAA
>CAJCIZ010000183.1 GCA_903970525.1 Myxococcales bacterium
CAATTGTTGTACCAGGCTCAGGATCGACCGCTACATTGCCATTATTGGCATACGCAATGGCTCTCGCATACTGACCACTCTTCAATAATAACCATGATATCTTTTCATAAGTATCGCCTGGGGCTACCTTATATTTTATCGGTGTAGCTGACATATCACTTGTCATTTGCACTGGACTTGCCAGTCTTAGCGGATTGACTGATTTACCTTCTTGTACACGTGCAAACAGCTGTTGTGCGGCAGGGTCTTTAGCTACAGTTTTTGCTATCATCGAAACGCCGCCATTCTTACCTGTTGTATGATGCACTTGATTTTGCACTTTCAACTTCAGGTTTTTTTCATCTTCATATGATAATGTTAGCGTAGCGAGCGGCTGGCCATTCACATCAAAAAAATTCTTGTTATGTTGGTAGTGTCTGGTCATGTAACTTTCTTCATCCTCATCCCCCATGGTACCGCCCAACTTCATACGTGGCACAACGAGTTGCACCAGGGTTCTACCATCAGGTGTAGTATTAGAAATCGTATCTTGGGCTCGACCATTCTCAATGCCCAACCCTATCATTGCGTTTGGCGACCCATTCGCATCCAAATAACTCTCTGCTGTATTTTGTGCACCTGGATCGGATTCATAATGTGTACCCGCCGCTTTACTTTCTTGCGGATTATCAAAATTTCGGTATTCGAGGTCTATTTCATCTCGTTTTGAATCTTTCCCATCGTAGACATTTTTTTGATGTAGAGGCAATCCGTTATAGATGAGCTGACTGTATTCAGAACGCGAGACTTCTCCTTTGCCTTCTTGAGTCTGGGTATCTTTTGTAACCAGTCAGTGTTTGGAACATATTCTCTGTGATTTTTGGTATTAGGATAGTTTATCAAAGACACCTTAAATAAAGTGAAAGAATAATTACTGGTGCCTTCGATATAGTTTTTACTATTTGGTGGTATCAGATCAAGTATCTAATTTCATTGTTGATTCTACATAGCCACTTGGTGGAGAGAACCATTTTCGGTTAAAAAACTTATCTATAACTTACACCTTTGACTAATGATGAATCTAATATCACCATTCTATGCTTTCCATTTTCAGTAATTTGCAAACAGTATTCACTTTGCCTCCAAAGGATTAAAACCTCTTCTTTGTTTATCGAGGCACAATTTAATGCATCAGCTCCCGATCTTATTAACATACACCCAGCTTTCTCAACCAGGATAGTGGCTTTTGGTGTAGCGCCCATTTTAAGCGTTCTCAGAATAGATTTACTAACTGGAACATATAACCCTAATACAGTAAAAACACATATCGTAATAATGATGCTGAAGGAAAATTTCTCGCTCAAAATTTTGTTAACCCTAGTTTCTTTTTCTTCAAAAAATATCATTCCTGAGGAGCAAGCAATTAAAAATGCTACTATACTAAAATGAAAATATGATGATTGGCCGGCATTAGAATTATTGTAATAAACTCCAACAATAATTGCTTGCATGAAATAAAAAACTAAACCGCAAGCGCACGCGGTTAAAAAAACTGTATCGACAAGAGTATGGAAATAAATTTTTTACTTGTGAAGTTTTTTCAAACAATTATAAATAACTGGTCTACAACCTAATTTTAATATTAACAATAAATATATTATACTGACCCATAATAATATTTGGAAAAACATTATATTTTTTAAATTACTTAAAATAACCATCAGGTAAATATAAAATATTATTGCCAAGATATAACCTATAAGCGAAATCAGCTTTTCTTTCGCGGACCACTGGGCACTATTTTGATATTGAAATATATGATCATTTTTCAGTGACGTTACAAATTCTAACCAAATTTTGGGGGATAAAAATATAAAATAGGCAATAAAAATGAAAATTATACTTATCATCGCAAAACAATACATTGAAAAATATATTATTGTCGAAAATGTCATGGGCGGCATGTATTGGATCGAAAAGAAATAACAAAGCAGTAAAGCGCCGGTAACGGTTATGCTTAAAGGAACAATTATTTTGGTTATTGAACCTATTATTGTGGCCAGATTTTTAAGCAGTTCGATATGAGATTTTTCTAACATTGCAGCGTTCTCCTTACGGCTCGAGTCAACCTATACAGTTTTTATGACATTTCCATCTCTAATAATTAATTTGGGCGCGAGGCCTGGTGTTTTTGAATTAAAGAAACATATCAATATCATCTAACGCATCCTGTATGCGTCCGGATATCTTTGGATCGGTCAATCGTTGTTTCAGTGCTGGAATAACTAATTGCTTATCAAGCTTATGATGAATTCTTGCTAGATGGTCTAAACAGGTAGCCGCAAGTCCACTAATATCTGGATTAGTATGCTTAAGAAAACTAAGACATTGTGTTTGACACCAACTCCAATCTTCATCAAATAGAGTTATTGACAAGAGAGTATCGCAGATTTCATCATCTGATCCCATTGAGAAAATTCTCAACGCATCATTTCTGCTAATCCTCTTAGAATTTCTATGTTTAGGCATTATTGATAAGTCTTATATAGTTACTGAAATACCATCTATACAAATAAGTTTTCTGAAATCATTGACTCTCTTCATAGATCTTTTTTGCTTCAGCTTTATATATTTCTAGAGCTTTCGGCTCACAATCATAGCATTCCTCCCAGAATCCTAGGGATTGCCAAGGCCTGGGGCTAAAAAGTATTACTCCATTCGGTGATTGGGTTACTATCCAGCTCGAAGGAATTTCATTAGATGTGGTTATGAACTGTTTAGCATCATATAGTGCCGGCATTTTATCTTGATTTTCACCGACCAATCTATAATGTATTTTTTTTTCTGGAGAAATTAGCACCTCTAATACAATATATTCATTACCTATTTTTAGCCAATGACTAATATCTTGTTGTTGCTTTGTATGCTCATTATAGATATTTATGCATTTTATTTTCATTTTTTCACCTGTTATTCATCATGTCATATTTAGATTGTTCATATTCAAAATTTGGCTTGAGCTCAATATCCCATCTTCCATTATGATTAAATATTGTCTTGTAATCGTTACCATAGTAAACTTCTCCTGTTACAGCGTTCCTATAATAATGCACTCGAAACATTCCAGATGGACTTGGAAGTTGTTCAGTAGCATATTTTCCCCAATCAGAAATATTTCCTCTTTTAGATAATTCTTCGATAAGTCTAGCATTTCCAAAGTTTTTACCCGGAATAAGTAGAATAGAATTATCAAAAGCATTTTCGTTTAAATATCCAGCTTCATTAAAAATCGATTCTGCTTGTGCAAAGCTTAATTGTTGCTGTAATCTTAATCCATTAATATGATTTTTAGCAACCAGGGTAATAGCATCTTCTGAAGAAAATATAAGTTCTTTAGCGCCAAACAACCCTATTGTGCCTTGGCTCAAGACTCTTACAGAAGGAAGCAATATAGCACTAACATCAAAAGCAATATCTCCTACCGCGCGAGCACGAAGCCAACCATGACCATGGATTACAGTATCAAAATCACTAATAATACTATTAACTTCTCCTTTAGCAGCCATTAATTCTAATTGACGCAGCTTACTATTAAAATCAATTTCTCGACCTACTAATGATTTTACTTCACCCCAAAGCGAATGTTGTGAAAAAGGTGTTGCATTCAACGACTGAATAAATTCATCTCCTCCAGGCACAGATATCTGCGACAACACACTAGCGGTACTACTTTGCTGCTGCGGCAAAGTACTAATTTGAGGTACTCTAATACTCTGCACCGAGCTACTACTCGAACCCCCAAAAATCGTATTCCTAAACCGACTCTGATTATTTGGATTCGCGAAATAACTTACCGTACTCGCATTAGTTTCCCCTTGTGGTGTTGTACTGACA
>CAJCIZ010000184.1 GCA_903970525.1 Myxococcales bacterium
TCGGCCGCGGCATAGTCAAAGCCACTGATCCCGCCGCTGAAGCAAAAAAATACCGCACAGCAGGTTGGGAAGCTTATCAAGCTAGCCTATAACAACCATCTCTAATTTATATCATATGTCACAAAATTCTGTTGCAATCCGAATTTTGTGACATATAACATAAATATGATTAATAAATCATTTCATTATTGGAATGATAATGAAGCTACGGCCGCAACTGCTCAATCCGCGCAACAATCTTTTTTAACTGCTTCACTTCATCCGGAGAAAATTCTTTATAAAACTCCGTCCCCAAATTTAAACACAGAAAAACTTGCTCATTCATACCCGTAATCAACTCTTTTCCGAGCAATTCAACATAATCTAATTGTGAAAATTCTTGCCCCGCCCACGCAGTCAATCTTTCTATCGAATCAAATGCAATCATAAAAACTTTATCATCAATATTGGCAAACAACGGTTTAAAAGGTTCTTCGTCTTCCGCGGGCGTTATCAACATTTTTTCGACCGGAATAAATAACGACGTTCTCAATAAAGCTAAATAAACTTTATTAACACTGTCTTGTTTACCTTCGCTTGCATAAGCCGCAGCAATTAATTGATCTAGCTCTGTCATGAAAACACCTTTCTTCTGTGTAAAAACGCGCCAGTTTTTCATGGTTAGCGTTAGGTGTCAAGGATTCAGCACATAGAGTATTAGCCCAAGTTTAGGTACAATACACCCATCTTCAATCTTGTTAACCCCCGCGGAGGCCTTTCATCATGGAAGTCGATAATATAAAAATTTCAACACAAAAAGCCCATATCAACTTATCCGCCTCCCAATTAATCGACATGGCACTGGCCAGAAAAGAGGGTGAATTAGCCAGCAATCAAGCGCTAGTCGTGACAACAGGACCTCGCACCGGCCGTTCTCCTAAAGATCGTTTTATCGTAAAAGATGCCGTGACTGAAAAAACCGTTGACTGGAACACCATCAATCAATCATTGAGCCCAGAAAAATTTGATGCTTTATGGCAGCGCGCCACAGAGCATCTGGAACAAAAAAATGAATTCTTCATTTCAGACTTCACCGTCGGCGCAGAAGATGAATTTGCAAGACCCGTGAAAGTCATTTCAGAACTCGCTTGGCATATGTTATTCGTGCACAATCTTTTTATTCGCACACAGAAAAATGATCCCGCAAAACAATGGACAATTTTAAGTGTACCCAGTTTAAAAACAGATCCTGCACGCGATGGTGTAAACAGTGATGCCGCTGTCATTTTAAATTTTAGCAAACGATGCATCTTAATTTGCGGCACGTATTATGCTGGCGAAATGAAAAAAGCCATGTTTTCTGTGCTGAACTTTCTTTTACCTGATCACGATGTACTTCCTATGCATTGCTCTGCCAACGTCGGCAAAGATGGCGAAACCGCTTTATTTTTTGGTTTATCTGGCACGGGCAAAACAACGTTATCTGCAGATCCCAATCGTTTTCTCATCGGTGATGATGAACATGGCTGGAGCAAAACCAGTGTGTTTAATTTTGAAGGCGGTTGTTATGCAAAATGTATTGATCTCTCGCAGAAAAATGAACCTGTCATTTGGGATGCCATTCGTTACGGTACTGTCTTAGAAAATGTTGTGTTAGATCCCAAAACAAAAGATCCCATTTACTCAGATACTCGCTTAACGCAAAACACTCGCGCGGCTTATCCTCTAGAACATATTCCTTTACGTGAAGAAAAAAATCATGGAAAAGTTCCGAATGCCGTCGTCTTTTTAACCTGCGATCTCTACGGTGTCTTACCGCCTGTTGCATGCCTCACGAAAGAACAAGCCGCGTATTATTTTTTAAGTGGTTACACCGCATTAGTTGGCAGCACGGAAGTCGGGCAGGGCACGGGCATTAAACCCACGTTCAGCACTTGTTTCGGCGCACCGTTCTTTCCACGTCCACCGCAAGAGTATGCGCGCTTATTAATGAAGCGTTTAGAAGAAGACAAAGCGCAAGTCTATCTGGTCAACACAGGCTGGACAGGTGGAGCACATGGCGAAGGCGGTCAACGTTTCTCTATTCCCACCACACGCGCAATCGTCAATGCAATCGTCAATGGCGACATACGCCACGCCACATTAGAAACGCTGCCCGGCTTTAATTTTTCCATCCCAACTGCAGTAGCCGGCGTTGACAGCAAACTCTTAAACCCACATCTCACTTGGAAAGACCAAGCTGCGCACGCAAAAAATGCTAAAACATTGATGCAGCAATTCATTGAGAACTTCAAGAAATTCAACGTGAGCGATGAGATCCGTAAAGCAGGCCCCGTTCTCCTTTAAAATAGGGGTCCCTTTCACGCTGTGTCATGCTGGCATGACAGGTGAAAATAGATAGACATGACATCGCTCTGACATTTCAAATGAGATTTTACAGTGACAGAAATTTCAATAAATCTAAACGAAGTAACACAACAAATTCGCGCTCACGAATCCAAATACAATCGCCCGCAAAATTCCGTGACACTACTCGCCGTCAGCAAATCCCAACCACTAGAAAAAATCCAACAAGCCATAACAGCCGGACAAAAAAGTTTCGGCGAAAATTACTTACAAGAAGCATTAGAAAAAATTACTCAACTGAACAATCCACAACTCGAATGGCATTTCATCGGCCCCATTCAAAGCAACAAAACAAAAAAAATCGCAGAACATTTTCAATGGGTGCATAGCATAGAAAACTTCAACACGGCAAAACGATTGAATGATCAACGGCCTTCGCATTTACCACCATTAAATATCTGCATCCAAGTTAACATCAGCGAAGAAATAACAAAATCAGGTGTTCAGCCCGATGACGTTATAAAACTCGCCATCGCCTGTCTCGAATTTCCCCGCTTAACACTCCGCGGACTCATGACCCTCCCCGCCGCAACCGACAATTTCCAACAACAACGCACCGCCTTTCAAAAAGTTCGTCTACTCCAAGAAAATCTCCGCAAAAAAGGTTTCACACTAGACACATTATCCATGGGAATGTCGCATGACATGGAAGCTTCAACAGCAGAAGGCGCAACTATGGTTAGAATTGGTACAAAAATATTCGGCAAACGTCAGAAAATCTAAAATCTTCACCCACCGAGCAAATCATTTTTTCCACGCTATACTGAAATTAAGTTCAGCTCTTCGGAGGTTGTTAGATGAGAACTATTCACGCAAGGATTGCTAAATTTGTTCTGATCATGCTCTATTTTTTCTGTGGCTTCAGTACGACTTGTTATGGGGAAGGCGAATTAGTCAAAGGCATTTACTTGACCCAAACCACGGTGGAAAACGCCCAATATCTCAAATATTTAATTGATCACGCTAAAGCCGTTGGCATTACAACATTTGTGGCTGATCTCGATATCCCGTCAAAATTGTATCAAAAGAATATCGCTATGCTAAAAGAAAACCAAATCGATTATGTTGCGCGCATAGTGGTTTTTCCAGATGGCGGCAAACCAGAACAAATTGCCTCTGAAGCTTATTGGAATAAACGCTATCGCTTAGTCGCCGCCGCTGTTTCATATGGCGCAAAACAAATACAGCTGGATTACATTCGCTACAATACAAAACAACCCGCATCACCGGAAAATGCTAAAAATATTTATAAAGTTGTCGAGTGGTTTAAAGAGAAACTCTCCCAGACCGGTGTTCCATTGCAAGCTGATGTCTTTGGGATTTCAAGCTTTGGTGAATCCACCCACATCGGTCAAAATTTAAAAATGATGGCACAAGCCGTGGATGCATTATGCCCTATGGTTTATCCCTCTCATTTTGAGCCCTATAAAATTCATGCCGTCACACCTTATGAAACAATTTTTGATTCGTTAAAAGCAATACGCGCGCAATTTAACGATAAAATGCCCGTCAAACTCTATGCTTACATTGAAATTTTTAATTACCGCTATCACTTGTCCGGCGAAGAAAGACGAAAATATGTTTTAGCGCAGATGAAAGCAGTCAGAGATGCGGGCGCAGATGGGTGGATTGTTTGGAGTGCTCATAATTATTACGATTACTTGTTTAATTTGTTGAAAGAAGTTGCTGAAGAAGTGCCAAAGACAACTCTCGCTAAATCCTTACACGCTGATGCGGCGCCTACGCAATTTGATATGAATTCTCCTTGGCCGTCTTGTTACGCGCATTATCCATATTAATCACCTTTCCCCGAATTTCAGGTTCTGTCATATCTGCCAGCTTGCTTTCAGCTGGCATCCATCTTTCCATTACACAGGCAAGGCCCGAGCACACAAAGGGCTGGATGCCAGCTAAAAGCACACTGGCATGATGGTATGGACTCGCCCACTTCAATAACGGCATCTAAAGTGCCAGAATGAGATTGATACATTTCATTCAAAAAAAGGAGCGAGTCATGACAGATATTACGATAATTGGTGTTGATATTGCAAAGAATTATAT
>CAJCIZ010000185.1 GCA_903970525.1 Myxococcales bacterium
TTGTTTAGATAAATAATTATCTCTTAATAATGCAACCAATGCGGTATACAATATCTTTGCTTTTGCTGCAATGTCTGAAAATCCTGAGTTATCTTTTGCACTCAGGGCATGGATTGCCGCAATAGTATAATAAAAATATTCTGCATCGATCGTATGTAGTAAATCTGTGGTTCGGATTTTAAATTCATAGAGATTCATAAATTTCTCGTTATGCCAAGCTGCCCCTACACTCTATATTAATGCTAACTCTTGCACCGCATCGCGTTCAGCACGCAACTCATCTAACGTTAGCTTAATTTTTTCTTTACCAAAATCATTTTGCGTAATACCAGTCACAACTTTTAATTTTCCGCCTTCTGTTCGGCAAGGCACTGAGAAAATTAAGCCTTCATCCACACCATACTCACCTTGCGAACAACGGCCTACTGAAAAACTTTCGCCGGCAACCGTATCATGACTCAAGTGATACACAGTACTTAAGGCTGCATTGGCAGCGCTCGCCGCGGAAGATGCGCCTCTCACTTTAATCACTTCTGCACCGCGTTTTTGTACGATAGAAATAAAGTCATTTTGCAACCATGGCAAATCGGTAATCACATCGGTCACAGGCTTTCCATTGATTTTCGCATGATAGAAATCGGGATATTGGGTTGACGAATGATTTCCCCAAATCGTCATCTGCGTAATCGCTGTCACATCTAAGCCCGCTTTTTTAGCCAGCTGAGTGCGCGCACGCAATTCATCTAAAGCAGTCATCGCATAAAAACGATCGCTAGGCACATCAGGCGCATTATTCATGGCGATTAAACAGTTGGTATTGCAAGGATTGCCAACCACTAATACACGCACGTCATCCGCAGCATGATCATTAATCGCTTTGCCTTGTGTCGTGAAAATTTTTCCGTTAATTTTTAAAAGATCAGAACGCTCCATACCTTCTTTGCGCGGCACCGCACCAACAAATAGTGCCCAATTCACCTCTTTCATCGCAACATTCACATCAGACGTACAAACAATATTTTTTAAAAGAGGGAAAGCACAGTCTTCTAACTCCATCGCCACACCACGCAAAGATGGCAAAGCTTGCTCCAACTCTAACAACTGTAATTCGATTTCAGTATCAGGCCCTAGCATTTGGCCGGAAGCGATTCGGAAAATCAAAGCATAACCAATTTGACCCGCAGCCCCAGTGACAGCTACTTTGACGCGCTTTTTCATGGAATGTTCCTCTATGTCATCTAAAAGTGTAGGTATTTTATCGTGTTTCTTGCTTTTGCCACAGTGTTTTTTCAGGCATAATGCCGACACCTTAACCCTATTCTCTATCGACAGCTTTTTTGACTGGCCATGAAACAACATTTTACCGCACCCATCCCACTCAGCTTATATATCCACTTACCGTGGTGTGTACGCAAATGCCCTTATTGCGACTTCAATTCGCATACAGCAGGTCCCAACCTCCCAGAAGAACTCTATGTGCATCACTTAATCCGCGATTTAGAGGAAAATTTACCAGCTGTTTGGGGCAGACGATTAACCAGTATTTTCTTTGGCGGTGGCACACCCAGTTTATTTTCGGCCCGGGCAATTGAACGCATTCTCACAGAAATCAATACACGCTGGCGTTTTGGACCCGACATAGAAATCACCTTAGAAGCCAACCCTGGCACTGTCGATGAATCACGTTTTAAAGATTTTCGTCAGGCCGGTGTGAACCGCTTATCGCTAGGATTACAAAGCTTGCAAGATGACAAACTCAAAGCCTTAGGTCGCATTCATGATAGAGACCATGCTTTACGCGCCATCGAAATCGCACAGCAAGCTGGTTTTGAAAATTTCAATCTCGATCTCATGCATGGCTTGCCCAATCAAACTGTTTCCGACGCTTTGTCAGATTTGCGTGATGCACTTGCCACAAAACCCAAGCATGTATCCTGGTATCAATTAACCATAGAACCTAATACTTTATTTCATCATCAACCGCCCACTTTACCGTCTGAAGAAGTTTTATGGGAAATTCAAGAACAAGGAAAAATTCTCTTAGCAGAACAGGGTTTACAGGCTTACGAAGTATCGGCTTACAGTCGTCCGCATGCCGAATGCGCGCATAACCTTAATTACTGGGAATTTGGCGATTATCTCGGGATTGGCGCAGGCGCGCATAGCAAGATAACTGATATGGAAAAACAAACTGTGACACGTCACTGGCAAGTGAAAAATCCACGTGACTACTTAGACGCAACAAAAAAATGGCGCGCGGAAGAACGCATTTTATCAAATAAGGAAATTATTTTTGAATTTATGTTAAATGCGATGCGCTTAACACAAGGCGTGCCTGTGACACTTTTTACTGAACGCACAGGATTACCACTTTCTGTTATTGAGCCAACACGACTGGCAGCGATAAAAAAAGGTTTATTAATAGAAAACTCAGAGCAACTTTGTCCAACAGAATTAGGGCAACGTTTTTTAAATGATTTGATAGAGATGTTTTTACAGCACGCTTGAATAACACTGACTTAAGAAACGGCCATTCCCACACAGGCAGGAATGACCGAAAAATTTAGCATAAAAACTGTCCGCAATGTTTATCAACTATGGAATAAGCAAGACCCACAGCAATAAAGTCAGCAGACTGAATCGTTGAACCACTACTAATAATGCGCGTCCAAGAAAGATCTGCAATCCAATTTTGTAATTGATAGCTCACGCCTACGCCCACCAATGGACGCACGCCCTGGTTTGTACCGCCGCCGCCATTATTTACGGCTGGAGATAAATTACCTGATTGACTCACGCGCATATATGCCAACCCTGCTTTTCCATAAACACCCACGCCATAGAATGCGTACATGAGCTTACCATCAAAATCTACTGCGCTTTCGCGAACAGCAGGGGTACTATTTAGATTTAACTGACTAGATGTGTATTTTGCGGGACCAAAATAGGTATACCCCATTTCAAACGCAGCATATGGATTGAGCGCATAGCCCAAAAAGAGTCGAGCGCCCCCATTGGTCGTTTTGGGAGAAACCGATATTGCGCCCGGGACACCATTTGGAATGTATTGTGATTTGTTATGCGTATTGGTATAGCCAGCCTGCGCACCGACATAAAAACCTTCAGAAATTGCAAATGCTGCAGAAGTTGAGACTACCCACAGCGCAAAAATACTTATCAGTTTATTTTTAAAGTCCATCCCTAAATCCTCTCGAAAAATGTTGGATTAGATTAGTAAAGGCAACCTGTAAAGTAAAGGAAAATATACTTATCTACGCTCAAACTGCAACTCCCAAATCATCCTGCCGCTTTGATTGCCGCGCTGCTCAAATTTAGTGGTAATAGGACGCTGCGCTGAACGTTCAGCAAATTGTCCCGCACCCGCAAGATTGCTGAATTGCTCACATGCCGATAAAACTTGCATCATTTGATTCGCATAATCTTCCCAATCCGTTGCCAAATGAAAAATGCCGCCAGTGCGCAACTTCCCAGCCACCAGATTGACGAACTCCGGCTGAACAAGACGTCTTTTATGGTGCCTACGTTTAGGCCAGGGATCTGGAAAAAACAATTGCACACCCGCCAAACTTGCCGCAGGAATACAATGTTCTAACACTTCGACTGCATCATGATAAAAAACGCGGATATTTTGAATACGCTGTGATTCAATCCCTAAAAACAATGTACCAATGCCTGGCTGATATGTTTCAATCCCAATAAAATCTTGTTCTGGATGTGTTTTAGCAATTGCTAATAATGAATGACCTGAACCAAAACCAATTTCTAAAATACGCGGCGCCTCTCTCCCAAAAATTTGCGCATAGTCTAGAGAATTTTTTGTAAAATCTAATCCAATGCTTGGCCACAGTTCTACTAAAACACGACGTTGCGCCTCCGTCATGCGGCCATCACGGCGCACAAAACTTTGGATGCGACGCGGATAAGGAACATTAGCTTTTTTTTCTGTGTTAGACGTCATTAGCGGAAGACAACTCTTGAATTAATTTTTGTTTTAACTCGTATAATCTTTTTTCCAAACCCACCGGATAAGCCGTTACAGAATGTGACTGAAGAAAAATTTTCATTTGCTGCAAAGCACGTTCACGAATGTCATGAATAGATTCTGTAGGATAAATCAATTTTCCTTGTCGGAACACAGGCACTAACAAATCAGCAAAACTATCATAATCGCGCAATGCCATGTGATGACCAGACTCATCGAGCAAGACCATCTCAGATGTTTTTTCAGGCATGCCTAATTCCACATCATACATGGCATCCATCATAAACTGTTTATCACGGAAATAACGTCTCACTTGATAAATACCTGGATTAGACACTTTCACTTGCTGTTCTGATAATTTAAGTTTGTATTGCCAACGATTTTTTTCATCGCGAATAGCAGAAAGCTTGTAAACGCCATCTAATGCAGGGTAATCATTGGCTGTGACTAAATTTGTCCCTACACCCCAGACAGAAATTTTTGCGCCTTGTTGTTGTAACTGCGTAATCACATATTCATCTAAACTATTACTCGCCACAATTTGTGTCGTTTGAAATCCCGCTTCATCTAGCATTTTTCTTGCTTGAATACTTAACGCTGCCAAATCACCTGAATCTAAACGAATTCCTAACAATTCAGCGCCTTGCTCGCGTAATTTCTTTCCGACTTCGATTGCGTGCGCAACGCCTTTTATCGTGTCATAGGTATCCACTAACAAAACACAATTATGCGGCATGACTTTTGCATAAGCTTCAAATGCAGTCATTTCATCAGGGAATGCCGTCACCCAACTGTGGGCATGCGTCCCTCTGACTGGGATACCATACAGCTTTCCTGCTAAAACATTCGAAGTGGCTGCACATCCACCGATATAAGCAGCGCGACTCGCTGACAATGCACCATCGGGACCTTGCGCGCGACGCATGCCAAACTCCAACACAGAACCACCGGGTGCCGCCGTACAAACCCGCGATGCTTTGGTAGCAATCAGTGTTTGGAAATTGATGAGATTTAATAAAGTAGACTCGATAATTTGCGCTTGTAATAAAGATCCCTTAATTCGCAACATTGGCTCATGCGCAAACACTACCGTCCCTTCTGGCATCGCATCGATATCACAGGTGAAGCGACACTCTGCAAGATATTTTAAAAAATCCTCAGGAAATAATCGGCCGCCATGGCTATCTTTCAATTCTGCCAAATATGCGATATCTCCCGGAGAAAAATGCCACTGCTGTAAAAAATCGATTGCCGTTTGTAGGCCACAGGCAATCGCATAATTTCCACGAAAGGGATTTTTACGAAAAATCACGTGAAAAACAGCATCTCGATCATGTATATTCAACTTCCAATAGCCGTAAGCCATGGTGAGCTGATACAAATCCGTTAATAAGGGTGAGATGTTATTCATATCAGCCTGAAAATATTAGTTTAAAATCGTGGAAAGTTAGGCATTATATAGGACTAGGAATCACAATAGAAACACTTTCACATGATAATACTGCGCAATATAAGCAAAGCATACCACGCCCAAGCGAAATCTATCGAAGCTTTGCGAGATATTAATCTCCATGTCGCCCCCGGCGAAATTTTTGGCATCATTGGCAAAAGCGGCGCGGGCAAAAGCACCTTAATTCGCTGCGTTAATCTCTTAGAAAAACCCACGCAAGGTCAAGTCATTGTGCATGGGGAAGAGTTAACGGCGCTCCCTCTAGCGGATTTACGCAAAGCACGACGTAAAATTGGCATGATCTTCCAGTATTTCAATCTACTCTCAACACGAACTGTGTACGATAATATTGCTTTCCCGTTGGAATTAGCGGGACTCAAAAAATCCGCGCGAGCTGCCATCATTGATCCGCTATTAGAGTTAACAGGACTCTCTGACAAAAAGAATGCATTCCCCGCACAACTCAGTGGCGGCCAAAAACAACGTGTTGCCATCGCCCGCGCGCTTGCGCCACAACCACATGTTTTACTCTGCGATGAAGCAACGAGCGCGCTAGATCCTGAAACCACACACAGTATCTTACAATTATTAAAAAATATTCGTGATCGAATGAACGTCACTATTTTATTGATCACACATGAAATGTCTGTCATCAAAGCATGCTGCGATCGTGTCGGCATTCTGGAACAAGGTCATCTCATTGAAGACAATGAAGTCGGTGAATTTTTTGCGTATCCCAAAACTGAGATTGCGAAAAATTTTATTTTTTCTTCTTTACCACAAACTTTACCGCCTGCGATTTCACAATATCTTTTGCCGACAGCAACGTCAGATACGCATCCTGTTTTACGTTTGCGATTTTTACCCGACACGGCTACACAACCTATTATTTCGCAATTGATTAATCAATTTGGTTTAGGCATTAATATTTTGCAAGGCAATGTGGAATATGTGAAAAAGCATGCGATGGGCGTCATGCTTGTTGCTGTTTCCGGCGAAAAAAATGCCTTACACTCAGGCATGCAGCATTTAAAAAACATTGGTGTAGATGCGGAGGTCATTGGTCATGTCCCAAACGATATTATCCCTTTTACTTGAAGCAACGCTTGAAACAATTTATATGGTTGTCATGGCTAGCGTGATTGCAGCAGCCCTGGGGCTCCCGTTAGGCGTACTCCTATACGTGACACGCAAAGGAAATATTCTTGAAAAAAATTGGTTACATCGATCATTAGGTAGCTTAGTCAATATGACACGCTCCATTCCTTTTATTATTTTAATGGTTGCCATTATTCCCTTCACGCGTCTCATTGTTGGAACCTCGATAGGGACAAATGCCGCGATTGTGCCTCTCGCCCTGGCCGCGATTCCTTTTATCGCTCGCATTGTAGACAGTGCATTAATTGAAATTCACAAAGGCTTGATTGAATCCGCCCTCGCCATGGGTGCAACACCTTGGCAAATTATTCTGAAAGTATTGCTTCCCGAGGCATTTCCCAGCATCATCAATGGCCTGACTTTAACCGTTGTGACTTTAGTGGGATACTCTGCCATGGCAGGCGCGGTAGGAGGCGGTGGATTGGGTGACATGGCAATTCGTTACGGTTATGAGCGATTCAACCTCTCCGTTATGATAATCACCATCGTGATTATGCTTTTACTGGTACAAGGCATCCAATTCATAGGAGATGCGTTAGTAAAGAAGTTTTCGCTCTTCAGAAAATAATTTATACTTCTTGCTTTGATAAAAACAGGGTGTCGTTATGTTAAATAGCTTTAAAAAAATTCTCCTTATTCTTAGTGTAGCGCTACTCAGCGCTTGTCATTCCCATGAGAATAAAAATGAAATCAAAGTTGGCACTATTTCAGGACCTGAGACTAAACTCATGGAAGTTGCCAAACAAGTTGCAAAAGATAAATTCGGCCTGGATGTAGTGATTGTTGAGTTCACAGATTATGTGCAACCGAATTCGGCATTGAATGATGGCAGTATTGACGCCAACATGTTTCAACATCAACCTTATCTCGATCAACAAATCAAAGATAGACATTTTCAATTAGTCGCGGTTGGGAAAACTTTTGTTTATCCTATGGGTGTTTATTCACGTAAAATTAACCAACTCTCGCAACTTCGCCAAAATGGCATTGTCGCGATTCCAAACGATCCTAGCAATGAAGGACGCGCGTTACTCTTGTTGCAAAAAGCGGGCATTATTCATTTGAATCCATCAGCAGGCTTGTATGCAACACCTGTTGATGTGCAAGACAACCCCAAACAATTACAATTTAAAGAATTAGATGCCGCACAACTCCCGCGTACTTTGGCGGATGTAGACATTGCTGTCATTAATACGAATTACGCTATCCCGGCAGGCTTATCACCCACCAAAGATGCTATTTTACATGAAGACAGTGATTCTCCTTATGCTAACATCATTGTTGTGCGTGACAATGAACAACAAGATCCACGCATCAAAGAACTGGTACAAGCTTTTCAGTCGGCTGCCGTTTTACAAGCGGCAAAAGAAATTTTTAACGGTCAAGCCATTCCCGCTTGGCCAACACATTCTTAATACATAGTGGCAAGGAACTTTTATGAATTTAAAAAAAATGTTGATGATAGGTTTATTGATGCTTTGCGCGAGCTGCGCGCATGCGCCTGTTGATGATCACTTTGATGCAATCGACAAAAGCCAACAGCCGTTAAAATCAGGCTCAGCTGAAGAATTGTATAAACTTGGCAATCGTTACGCGCAAGGCAATGGTGTACAACAAAACGATGAAATGGCCGTGAGATACTATGAACAATCCGCTCGTATGGGCTACTCTAAAGCGCAATATTCTTTAGGCTACATGTTCCGCGCTGGCCGTGGCGTGCAACGCAATTACACCACATCCGGCGAATGGTATGAACGCGCAGCCAATCAAGGTAACGCAGATGCTGAAAATAGCTTAGGGGTGCGTTATTTATTAGGGCAAGGCACGCCCGTCGATTATGCGCAAGCGCTCACTTGGTTTCAAAGAGCTGCTGCAAAAGGAAATCCATATGCTGCCAATGAATTAGGGTATATGTATGCAGCGGGCAAAGGGGTTCCGCAAAATTACAAAGCTGCGATACAGTGGTATCAAAAAGCCGCGGATTACAATATCGCTAGCGCGCAATATAACTTAGGTATCTTGTACCAAAGAGGCTTAGGCACTGAAGCTGACTCAGCAAAAGCTTATGCATTATATCATCGCGCTGCTGCCAATGGATTTGCGCCGGCACGCCGCGAATTGGCAAAGTTCCGCTAATGCATTCACCCCGCAAGCGATTCGGACAGCATTTTTTACATGACAAGCAAATCATACAACGGCTTGTCGATGTCATTGCGCCACTTGCAGGACAGCATCTTGTAGAAATTGGCCCAGGACAAGGCGCACTCACCGTGCCTGTTTTAAAAAAAATTGGCGCACTGGATGCGATTGAGTTAGATAAAGATTTAATTCCCGCACTTACGCAACGTTGCGCAACGCATGGCGCTGTCGTGGTACATCAAGCCGATGCGCTGAAATTTGATTTCAGTCAATTAGTTCGTGAGAGCGAACCTTTACGCGTCATAGGCAACTTACCCTACAATATTTCAACCCCATTGATTTTTCATTTATTGGAATATGCTGCGATCATCACTGACATGCATTTCATGCTACAAAAAGAAGTGGTTGAGCGCATGGCAGCGAACATTGGTAATGGACATTATGGACGCTTAAGCATCATGGTGCAGTATCACTGCCAAGTGTCATCATTGTTTGACGTGCCGCCAGAAGCGTTTTATCCACCCCCTAAAGTGTACTCAAGCATCGTTAGACTCATTCCCTATCATACGCTGCCGCACACAGCAAAAAATTATGAGCATTTTGCAAATATTGTCAGAGAGGCTTTTAATCACCGAAGAAAAACCCTGCGGAATTGTTTAAAATTATTTGTGCAGGACGAAGACTGGCAAAAAGCCGGCATAGATTCTACCTTGCGCCCTGAACAAATATCTGTGGCAGAGTATGTGCAGCTGAGTAATAGTTTACAATTATAATCTCTAACGGAACTCAAACAGCAATGGAATAGCTATGTCAACATACGCAATCGGTGATATACAAGGTTGTTTTTTCGCGCTAGAAAAATTACTCACGCATATCGAATTTAATTCCAGCAAAGATTCCCTATGGTTCACAGGCGATCTCGTCAATCGTGGCCCGCAATCACTAGAGACGCTACGCTTTGTTAAACAACTCGGCAAAAACAATCGCACAGTGCTAGGCAATCATGATTTACATTTACTCGCACTCTCTCGCCAAGCACACAAGGGGTGGAAAGATGACACGGTTGCCAACATCTTAACCGCGCCTGACAGAGAAGAATTATTAGAGTGGCTACGTCATCAACCTCTGATACATCATGATGCAAAGCTAGGCTACACCATCGTACATGCTGGCTTAGCTTCTACCTGGGACTTAGCAACTGCAATGAGGCTATCGAAAGAAGTCGAATCTGTTTTGCAAAGCGAGGATGCCACTCAATTTTTCCAACACATGTATGGCAATGAACCCGATCAATGGCAAGAAGACTTACAAGGCTGGGACAGATTGCGTTGCATTACAAATTATTTCACCCGCGCGAGATTTTGTTATCCCGATGGGCGTTTAGAATTAAAATATAAAGGCACATTAGATTCACATCCTGATAATTTAATGCCTTGGTTTAACGTACCCGAACGCGCGAATGCAGATATAAATATTGTTTTTGGTCACTGGGCGGCATTAAACGGTATCACGAACACACCCAAAACATTTGTGCTAGACACGGGTTGCGTGTGGGGATTTCAGCTAACTGCCATGCGCTTGGAAGATCAAGAGCGGTTTTGGGTTTCGTGTTCCTCTTAGGCTATCTAATGACTGGGGTCCTGTCACAGAAAAATTTTTCCGTGCTCGCAGGCTCCGCGCGGAAGGAACAATTCTGTGCCACCCCGTATCTTATATAAAAGCAACCCAAGCTTTGTAATCTCTGAAAGCGATTCTGCGAGGGAATGCTCCCCTAGCACCAATGAGAAACCAAATAATCCAACCACTTCATTTTCTGCATTGTACCAAGGCATTCTGGCAGAAAATGTATTGAACGGAAAAAATTTTCCAGTGACAGGACCCCAGTCATTAGACAGCCAAAGTAACACCTACCCCCCCACCCATTTTCTGTTATCATCATACTACCACTCAATAAATGCTAATTCTGACTTGGAAATCACCATGCCCACTTTAAACCTCGGTCCAAACACCTTTTATTATGAGTTACATGGCAAAGGTAAACCGGTGGTATTTATTGCGGGATTAGGTGGGGATCATACTTATTGGGTACCTGTTTTAGATCAATTTGCTGCTCACTATCAAGTTTTGATATTCGATAACCGTGGTACGGGTCAAACACAAGATAACGAGACGACAGTAACGGTTGATATGATGGCTGATGATACAATCAACATCATTCAAGCATTAAATTTAGAAACACCGCATCTGATAGGACACTCACTGGGTGGCGCAATCGGACAAGTCATTGCGAAAAACAATCCTCAGACAATCAGTTCACTCGTCTTGTGCAATACCCTGATGAAATTCAACTCCGCAGGCGGAAAAGTGTTTAACGGAATTTTAGAACTCTATAAACAAAAAAAATCTCCCTCCATTATCATGGAGCAATTAGCACCGCATATTTTTTCAAAAAAGTTTTTAACACCTGCATTCATGCGTTTTCTGCGCGAAATCACCACAAATAATCCTTATCCGCAAACCTTGCGAGGATTTGAAAAACAATTAAGCTCCATTTATTCTTTTGATTCACAGAACTGGATTCAGGAAATTCACTCACCCACACTCGTCATTGGATCAACAGAAGATACCATTACACCCGTGGCAGACTCTAAAGAAATAGCAGAGAAAATCGCCAACGCTAAACTGTATATCACGAACACAGGGCACGCGAGCTTTGCAGAAAATCCAACACTATTTTACCAAGTGATTAATCAGTTTTTTGAAACAAAATGATCTTCAATTTGAACTGATGTCATGATGTTTTTAGGTTAAAATAACCCGCATATTGACCAGTTGGACTTTTCTAACACACTCTTGAGCAGCTTCATACGCAGATTTACTAATTGGAAAATGCTTTTAATAGCTCTAAAATAGCACAATATTGTTGACTAATCAGTAAATAATCACCATACTGACAAAAAAATATCATAAGGGGAGGCGGTTATGCCAGCACTAGTAGACATACAAAACCATGTAATCAGCAATGTTCTTGCGAACAACCTCCCTTCGAAACGCGTATTCGATGAAAAAGAAGCAAACAAACAAGAAGATTTAGAAAAAGAACGAAAAAAAGCAGATGCATTGACGAAACATCTTCAACACGCGCGCCAAGATACATATCAAATCTATACCCGTGAACAAGAACACAGAAGAAAAAAAGCCGAGTCGCGACAAGAAATAAACGAATTTGAGAGACTGGTAAACACAAGCCAACCTACACAAGAAAATCTTGAAGAAAAAATAACTCAAGCACAAAAAGATGCAGAGCTAAAAACACATCATGCAGCGTTGATTCAAGCTGCTTATCAAGCGCTACTTCTTTCGATTGCTAAACTCAATGCGACTTATTCCACGATTCTGACTCATCCTGAAGAGTCTATGCGCGCAAAGTTATCCGCGTATTTATCAACCGTGAAAGAAGCGAAAGAAAAATCGGGGATTAAAACACCTGTTAATCATTTATTTTATGATGTTTGTTATGGCGATGCAGGGAAAACTTTACATCATGAAGCTAGATTGGAAGCCATCCAAGAACTGTCTTACCAAATCAATCCCATCAAATTTTTCAAAAAGCCATGCGCTTATCAAGGTGCTCCAAGACAATTAGGGCACGCGGTTGACGAACATCAATTTGACAGATTCATTATCTATCACTTTACATCGGCTCACCTCTATGCAGAATCAATCCCTGCAGTCAAAAGCGAAGAAAATAGCAAAAAAAATAAAACCGCATCCACAAGTACAATAGATGACTTTGGTGATATCGTAATCAGCAGACAAAATGCCGGTGGAATGAAACACTTTGTCACTGAACATTTGGCAAGACACATTGTAGACGACAAATTAGCAACGCTAGACAAATCTGCACTGAAAACAGAATTAAAATCAATCATCACTGGAAATTTTCCTTACATGAGGACGAGCCATGATGTGATTGCCTTTTACAATTATTTCGAAACTCGCGCACATCAAAAAAACAATTTATTAGGAAAATATTCTTCTACGGTTTTAAAATTAGCAAAAGACAAAATTTTAGACCTTGAAAAAAATGCTACAACAGAAGATAGCAAAGTTCGAGAATTCTTAAATAAACATCGCAATGTTCCAAGCATTAAATTTTTCAGAGGACCTACAACTTCTATCGAACTGTATACCCAGCTCATTTCTAACAACGTGGCAATACAACAAATCAACAACAAAGCAAAAGAAGCGCATCGAGCAAAATAACAAGCGCCTCAAGTTCTACGCCATATAGATGCCTCGCACAAAATGTGTTAGATTACTCACACATTTTTCCTGTCATTTTGCTTTAGTATATTTTTGACTGCTGTTTTTTGAAAATGATTAAATTCTCAACATGATGTAGAGCGTTTTTTGAATTTTACAAGGATGAATTATGCCAGAAGACTCGCCCTCTAGTTTAAACGTAGTGCCTAAGCGCCCGATTAAAAAATCCTCCTCCGCGTCCTTAGACAGCGCTTCAACCAAACCTGTTTTCAAGCGTATCATCAGTCACTACCATGCGGAGCTTGACCTTGATTTAGGCCTACGCAATATCGCCGTATTGATAGACACGATTGAAAGAGTATTTGACGCATTACCAGAGCTAGATCCTTCTGCAAAAAACCAAACAAATGACAACGACGAAGACACAGAGACTGGAGAAACGCGCGAGCGCAGCATTAACAATGCAAAGGCCATTATAGACAAAATGAGCGCAGCTGTTGATTTTATCTCTCCTTGTTTATTAACAGTAGACGCGCAATTGAGATCTATTCAAAACAAAGCAAGCCATGCATCTTATCAAGCTGAACTAAAAAATTATTTTTCTTTCTTTTATAACAATCCACCAAAGAATGATGCGCCAGCGCTACTGAATCTCACGCTACTTGAGCTACACAATAGAGAAGAAACTGATATCAACCAAGCTGTCGTGAGCACACTGAATCCAGAAAAAAAAGATGATGTGGAAATCAGCTTTGAAACGCATCTTGCTGAGAATCGAAAAAAATTGCCACTCACTGACATTATTCGTTATGGCGCTTCAGTCAGCTTTATTGGCAGCAAAAAAGAAGATGCCAATGTGCCCACGCATTCCCCACAAGCTATTCCCTCACTACAAACTCATCTCCAAACACATGCGATTAATTATTCAGAGGAACAAACACAAACACTGCTGAACACACCCATGAGTCAGATTGTCGCATTCAAAAATCCAATTTTAAAAGAAGCCATTAGTACTTGGCTCGCCAAAAAGTTAAACCATAAATTTGCAAACAAGGATCAACTGTTAAGTGGTCCGCCACGCAACAATGCACTAGAGAATGTAATCGAGACATTTCTAGCAAACACGCAACTGAGCCAAGCACCCTTATTACGCTGGATTAGAGCTATCATAGGCTGTCGAAAAGCAGCGCAATTAATCACAACGCATAAAAAACAACTCGACAGTCGAACAAAAGACTTCAAACTAAACGCATCGTCCAGATCAACTGATGAATCACTTGCCCTGTTAAACAGCATCAGCTCAGATTTCATGGGGCTCACTCAAGGGATAAAAAAGTTTATTGCCTATGCAAAGCGTGAAAATGAATTAAGACTCGAAATTGCACGACAATCACCGCTCACGGAAGAAATGAACGAAACCAGTATAACGATTGATACAATTAACGAGAACCAGACACTCATCCCTTCTCAAGATCATTTTCAAAACATCGATGACGAGTTTGCAAATTTCACCGATCAACTCTCTGCGCTAGCGGATCAGGTGAGAGCATTAAAATTAAAACCAACCCTGTCCCACTCGAAAGAAATCATCCAAGACGTCATGTTAACAATGGCTTATACACACATCAAAGCCCCCAATTTTAGCCAAGAGGATTATGAAACACTTGAAACCCTCATTTCGGAAGGCATCAGAAAACCCACCAAAAAAGATTTAGGCAAATTTGAAAAACTTCATAACAGAGAAAGTCTGTTTCTTGCTAGACTAGAATTACTCAATACTTTAAAAGGAAAAATTGAAGAAAAAAGTGAAGGTAAAGATGAAGCTAACCTATATGACTCTATCGTAAGTTTCATCTTGGCAATATCACCGTATTGCTTGAATCTCACCACACCACCAGAAGACAAGTTAGATGAATCTATCAAGACATTGCTCTCTAGTATCAAAACTATTTTAAAACCTCACGAACAATCTGCAGATTCGCTGACTAAAGATATCATTAATTTTTCACTCTTGTCAGATGCACAAAAACAGCTTTATGCACTCTGCCAAGATCTATTGAAACAAACAGATTTAACTAAACTCTCTGCTTTTCTTGAACAAAAAATAGAAAAATTCAACAAGGACTTAATGCAACTTCAAGAGGACCAAAATCAAGAAGCAGAAGTTTTGATGGCTAATGCCGTGAAAAAATCGGCTACATTACTTGCAAAAAGCCCTGCTTTACAAGCAAGACGAGCCTCCCTCTCTAACAAACTACCCAGCATTGAGACCACTAGACGAGACTCAAAGGCATCTAAAGATGATTACTCTCCTTCTTCTGCACGCTTACGCGAGAATTCTTTTCTAGACGATACCGGTGTAGAATCGAAAAACACTTCACAATACAGCGTATCGACTAGACGCAGAGAACGCCACCATAAGCGCACATCAACCTTAATTTCACCCGAAACCTTGATAGAATTGTCTCGGACTCAGATGAGTATCAGCATTCAAGATAGAGGCGGTGATACAGTGCTTCACTATGCTGCACAAGCCAATAATGAGAAAGCCGTTGGCTTATTTCTCTCTCACAATGCTGACCCGCGCGTCACTAACCGACATGGCAAAACTCCGCTGGATATGGATACCAATCGCCTCATTCTGAATTGGCAAGATATTGAGGGTAATACTTTATTACACACGTACACGACAAAAGGGCAAAGCCAAGCAGCCATCGACTTATTAGTACATAATCCAGATTTGACTAAGCAAAACCGCGAGCACAAAACTGCCTTAGAGGTTGTCGACAAAGGCAATAATGACTTACTCAATCAATTTACAAAAAGTATCCCCTCGAGCGCCCACAGAGACAAACATCAAACCTTATACCAAACTTTAATGCCGATAGCAGAAGATGCAAAAGCAGAAAACATACCACAAGAAAAAATGCAAAGTTATTACCAAGCCTTAATCACCGCAGCCAAACTTGACAAAGAAGAAGCGGATAAGCTAAAAAAAGTTAAAGAGAATTACAAGATAGCAGAACAGAAATTTAGGGGAATTATTGACTATCTTTATTTAGAGCTATTTAAAGCTAATAATAAATTATTTAAGTTTAATAATAGCGATTGCCTTATTTTAAAGAAAAAACTGCGCGCTGTTCAAGAATCTATTTTGAAAATTGCGCATGGCGCGGATTTGGAAAAAACAAAATCTGAACTGATTAATTCGCCGATTATTGGCCAAAAAAGAGGGTTGTGGGAATCAACGGTCAAACAAAAAATTGCAGATATAGACTGGCGTTTCACAGAACACTCTGAAGAGCCAACACCGAATATTCCTGAAACCACTGAGACAGAATCAACAGAAGTCTTGTTGAAAAATACAGAGTTACATGTTTTAGCGGAACGCCATGACTTTAAACAAATCGCGGCCTGGGTCAACAGCCATAAACACAAATGTTCTAATAAATCTATCTTGTTTGCAACCAATGCAAAAGGCTTCACGCCTATCATGCAGCTCACACAGCAAACCATTGACACGATTCAGCAGCGAGAAAACTATGAACAGTCTCTGAATGCTATTTTTCAAGCTTTTTCTGACATAGAAATTTATCTTCATGGCAAACTCAACACTTATAAAGATGGCAGCAAAAATCATAAGGACATTAACAATAAAATAAAAGAAATTAAACTTGCAAAAATCCAAATAACGCACGGCAATCAAGACGCAGTGACTGTGCTTAAAAATTTAAGAGAGAATGCTGCTATTAAAAAACGTCGGTTATTTAACTTTCTCAGCAAACCATGTGAGACCGTCAAACAGCTAGACAAAACACTTCTGATGTTAAAGTCACCTTTTGAAAGGTTACAAATGATTATTGATATCAAACTAAAGCCTGCACGAGACAAGGTTAATCCTAGCAGCAAAGCCTATAAACAATTCACTAGACAAATCGAAGCTATTATCAGTGCACAAGATGCCATCGCAAAACATGAGAATCCTATCACTGTTTTAACAAACATGAAAAATGATAAGCGCTTATCTCAAAGTGCTTGGGTCTTGGGTAAATCTGTTAGCTTGACTGAAGTTGATAATGTTCTAAAAGATATATCAGCACCTTCTGCTTTGAACAATACGTCACCGCCTTCAGATCATGTTGCAAAAAGACGGGTGACGCAGAGAGGAATAACCTAAGCAGACGTTGCAGTATTATTATAAGAGGCGCGTATTAAAGCTAACTTTTTTCGCATTACCACTGCATTGTCCATTGTCAGACTGCACTGGTTGAATGGCTGGTTTAAATTGGCGGTAATACCCCTCTTTCAATTCCATGAGCTGAAAGGGCGCCCATTTCTTGGGATAGACAGATAAGTTAACACCACCCGCTTCTAGGCAAGCTTCATTGTGCAACTGCGCATACGCATCATTTGGGTCTTCTTCTTGTTTTGGACACATGAGGTCTCTATCTGTTAAAACAGCAGAACCAAAACTAAAGACGCCGACGGTTGCACTGGAACAGCCTAGATAAACCCAATCATTTGTAATATTAAATAACGTTGGACCAAAAGCCCAGTCTGTTAAATAAAAAACAAAATATTTCAGCGCCACAATGAGCGCATCAAACTTTGTTGTGTCGTTTTTTTTGTGTGGCAAGTTGAAGTGTGTGAGGAGATACTCTGCTAATTGACTCATTTTATAATAAAGCGTGCCGACTATCGTAGTAAACATACCTAAGGCGATTAATATTTCTGGACCTGAAAAATTTGGATTCTGCACTAACAATTCAAGCACAAATGGGAGCCCACTTGCTGCTTTCCCCAACGCAATCACTAAGTCAGCAAGAATTTGATAGCCACCATCAATCAATATATAAATACCAATATACTTGATCGCCTCAAAAATATGTTCGTACAATCTAAATGGTACGCGCTGACCACGGCTCTCAGTATATCCCACCCCAAATCCAATCAGTGCAGCTTTAAGATTTGAGGTTAAGCCTTCGAGAAAACTCAATAAAATATATCCGCGAATTTTATCTGTACCGTCATCTGACACAAAAGTATTTTGCGCATAGGACACTAATAACCAAACTGCGGTTCCCAAACAATCTTCTGACGCATTCACCAGATGTTCTTTCAATATTTCACGTTTGGTGGGCTTCCTAAGCGCTAGATACTTCTGATCTAGTGCGTATGCTTTCATTTCTTGATCAATGGCATGTCTCAAGCGCTTCAGAATACCTTGCTGACTCGTGACAGGCTGTCGAACAGAAGACGCAGAGATCTGCAACGCGCCAGGCGTAGTAAAATGCTCGACAGAAGGTAAAGGCGTTAGTGTGTCAGTTGCTGTTGTTCCCGGGTGTTGCGTACCACCCGGTAACTCATGGTAGGGAAGATCTTCAGCTTCCTTTTCGGAAGCAGTAGGAGGGGTATTCGCAGGCATCAATTCATTCCTCAACAAACCAGTTATAGTAATATGGTTCGCCATGATGATTTCTACTCTTTTATCAAGTAGCTACATCAACAGCCCTCGTTCCTGCCAAGAGGTCGTAGGTAATGACGAGGCGTGCATATTACACATGAATTATTAAGGAAAGCTTAAGAGAAGAAAAAAAACGTTATATTTTGTCCAGCGTAATAAAACTATAAGCATATGGATTTTTTTCATCGGCTTGATGCCTTTCTCTAGACTGTTCTTGCCAATCCGTCATGTTTAACTCAGGAAAGAAAGCATCGCCTTCGAATTCATGATGAATCACCGTCATAAAAATGCGTTGTGTGCGCGGCAACATGTGTTCGAATAACAAGGCACCACCAATAATGAAAATATCATTGCTATATGAAGCCGCATCTAACGCTCCTTCAATAGAATTCACCACAACACAGCCTGGCGCTTGAAATCCAGGATCACGTGTGATGACGATATTACAGCGCCCTGGCAGCGGTCTACCTATCGATTCAAATGTTTTACGACCCATCAAAATAGGTTTATCTAATGTGAGACTTTTGAAGTGTTGCAAGTCTGCCGGCATATGCCAAGGCAGTTTATTGTGACATCCAATCACTCGATTTTCTGACATCGCAAGAATAGCAACGATACGCATTCCCTTTCCCCTTTGCTTTATAGCGCAAGCCGTGGCATGTCCGCGCGATTCCCAATGGCATAATTTGCAAAAAAGTTCTTGATGAAGGCAATTTGATTCGTCGCAGTCAATCCGATATTACGCAACCGCTGCACCGGCTTCCTCTGACTGCCAAACAAACACTTAATGCCTTCCACAAAAGCTAGCATGGCAGAATTATCCGCTTTTCGCCATCGCTCATAGCGTCGCAATACTTGAAGACTAGTGTAATCGCGTTTTTTCGCGATCGCATCAACTATTACATCCATAAAACAAGCCACATCCAATAAGCCAAGATTCACACCTTGCCCTGCCAAGGGATGAATCGTATGCGCTGCATCGCCCATGAGCACTAACCCAGGTTTGACATAATTTTTCGCATGCCGCATCTCTAAAGGAAAACGCTGACGCGCACTCACGCGGGTAACATCCCCTAGTTGCCCAACGAAAGCTTCTGATAACGCTGTTTGAAAGGCTTCATCATCTAGCGCCAAGAGTTCCGCCGCATACTCAGGCGTCGCCGACCAGACAATAGAACATGACTGCACATCATCTAAAGGTAAAAAAGCCAGAGGGCCCGTGGTCAAAAACCGCTGCCAAGCCGTAAATTCATGCGAACCGGAGGTCTGCACCGTCGCAACAATCGCCTCATGCTGATAATTCCAATTTTTGATAGCAATACCCGCTTGCTCACGCACCCAAGAATTCCCACCATCCGCTGCTATTAATAATTTTGCCTGCAGAACACCCTGCTCTTCTGTCGCAATTTCTATTCCATCTGTTTTTTCTTGTAACGAAATTAACTTGCAGGGAGAAATCAAATGAACGTTTTTTTGGTGCTGTAATTTCTCAATCAAGCTAGAACGTGTTACTTCATCTTCAACAATAAATCCTAACGCATCAGTCCGAAGCTCAGCACAATCAAAATTTAATTGCCCCGATCCGTTTTCATCCCAGACATGCATTTTTTGATAAGGACTGATGCGCTTTTCACGCATGGCATCCCAAACACCTAACTGTTGGAAAATACGTTGTGACGCGAGAGACAATGCGCTGACTCGAGTGGAATAATTTTCTTTATTCCACTGAGAGGATATTTTTTTTGCGTCTAGAAGAGCAATTTGTAACGTAGTTTTTTGAGAAAGCGCTAATGCTGCGGTGGCGCCGACGATGCCACTGCCTATGATCATAATGTCGTAAGTTGGCATGTTGCTTCCTTGAACGCGCTAGCGTGCTCTTGCTCTACGCTTGTATACAAAAATACGGGGTGGCGGGGGAAAATTTCCTTTCGCGCGGAGCTTGCGAGCACGAAAAAATTTTTCCCTGACGGGACCCCAGTCATTAACTAGTCAAAGTAACACCCATCAAAACGGCAACACCAAATCCGGCTTAGCCGCGAGCAAAAAATCTCGGAAAAGTTCTTGAATGCTTTTCAAGACAACTTCACTCACCGCTTCAAAACGCAAGACCAAGCAAGGTGTAGTATTAGACGCTCTGACCAAGCCCCACCCTTCCGCAAAATTCACTCGCAATCCATCAATCGTCACAACTTGATGCTCTGCTTCAAAATTCGCGCTAGCAACCAACTTCTCCATCAGCTGAAATTTTTCTTGTTCCGTAATATAAACTTTTAATTCTGGCGTGTTAACGCTGTTAGGGATTTTATCAAACACAGCATCCACATCCTGTGTTTCTTCCGACAGAATTTCTAACAAGCGCGCGCCTGCATAAATCGCATCATCAAATCCATACCAGCGATCTTTTAAGAAAATATGGCCGCTCATTTCACCCGCTAACAACGCTTGTGTTTCAGCTAATTTTGCCTTGATGAGCGAATGTCCTGTTTTCCACATGATAGGCTCACCACCGCATTCTCGAATCACTGTCTCAAGATGCGTCGTGCATTTCACGTCATAAATAATTTTTGCGCCGGGATTTTTTGCGAGAATTGCTTTTGCAAACAACATTAATTGTCTATCCGGCCAAATGATACTGCCTTTTTTAGTCACGATGCCTAGACGATCCCCATCACCATCTAACGCAATACCAATATCCGCATCAACTTCTTGAACTTTCTTAATTAAATCTTGCAGATTTTCAACCACACTTGGATCAGGATGATGATTAGGAAACGTACCATCCACCTCACAAAATAATTCATGCACTTCACAACCCATACGACGATATAACTCAGGCGCGACTATACCTGGCACACCGTTTCCACAATCGACAACGACTTTTAACGGTCTCGCCAATTTGACTGTTTGCACAATATGTCTAGTGTAACGTTCGATGATTTCTAACTCACACAAATCACCAGCACCTTGATGCAAGCGGTATTCAATAATACGATGATATAAATCTTGTATGCCTTCTTCTGCTAAGGTTTTTCCACCGATCACAATTTTTAAGCCATTGTAATTAGAAGGATTATGACTGCCGGTCAACATGACACCCGAATTGGTTTCTAACACTTTCGTTGCGTAATAAAGCAAAGGTGTGGGCACCAAACCAATGTTGATGACATCGCAACCCGTTGATAATATCCCTTGGCATAACGATTGCACTAAGTCAGGGCCCGACAAACGACCGTCTCTCCCCACTGCAATTAAAGTATCGCCTGCGTCTAATGTCACAGTACCGATGGCTTGGCCTATGGCATAAACACTGTCTGGCGTAAGCGTTTCACCAACGATACCGCGAATATCGTAGGCGCGAAAAATGGAAGCATTCACTTTGTGTGTCTGTTGTTGTTGCATGTATCACCTAATTTTTGCCGGAAGAACCAAAACCACCTGTACCACGCGAGGTTTCACTAAATTGATCGACTATTTCAAAAGTCGTTCTCACAATCGGTAAAAAAACCAACTGTGCGATACGATCACCGGGCTCTATGGTATACGCATCCTTCCCCCTGTTCCAGCATGAAATCATCAGCGGGCCTTGATAATCCGCATCAATCAAGCCAACTAAATTGCCTAACACAATACCATGTTTATGTCCCAAGCCAGAACGAGGCAAAATAACAGCCGCTAAATTGGGATCACCGATATAGATAGAAATTCCCGTTGGAATCAAAATTGTTTCACCGGGTGAAATAGTTAGCGTGCTATCAGAACACGCGCGCAAATCTAATCCGGCTGAGTCTTGTGTTTCATAACGTGGCAGCGGAAACGTTGTGCCTATGCGGGCATCTAAAATTTTTAATTGAATAGTTGAGTTGTTGAATTGCATAGGTGACGATTGTGTTTGCACTACATTTTCTGATTGCATGGCTTATTCCTTATATTTTATTTTTGTGACGAATTAATCTTTGCGACTAATTCAATTAACTCGCGCGCCAACTTTTGTTTTGTCATCCGCGGAAATTCTTTTTGCTGCTCTCCCCACAACACTGTCGCAGCATTTTCATCACTACCCATTCCACTATCCGATTGACCGACTTGATTGGCAATAATCATATCTAAATTTTTGTTTTTCAATTTTGCTTTTGCATTAGCGAGTACATTTTCAGTTTCTGCGGCAAAACCAACAACAACAGGACGCTGATTTAATTTTGCAACGCTTGCGACAATATCTGGATTACGTTCTAATTCGATTTGTTTAGGCATAGCGTCTTTCGGTATTTTTTGTGATGCGCTTTGTTTACAACGATAATCTGCAACTGCAGCAACTGAGAGAAAAATATCGCACGCTGATATGTTATGCATCACCGCATCAAACATGTCTTGCGCACTAACAACATCAATTCGCTTCACCTGCGCAGGCGTTTCTAGTAATACGGGCCCACTAATCAGCGTCACTGTTGCGCCAGCTTCCACTGCCGCCGCTGCTAAGGCAAAACCCATTTTGCCTGAGCTTACATTGCTCATGTAACGCACAGGATCGATTGCTTCATGCGTAGGACCTGCTGTGATCGTGACTTTTTTGCCGGACAAACTACCTGTCGCAAAAAGTGATGCCATACGGTCTACTAACTCCAGCGGTTCTAACATACGGCCTGGGCCTACATCGCCGCACGCTTGATTACCTTCGCCGGGTCCATACACATGGATTTTTTTCTCTTGCAACGCTTGTACGTTTTCTTGCGTCAGCGTATTCTTCCACATCGCTTGATTCATTGCCGGTGCGATTGCAATTGGCACCGAAGTGGCTAAACAAACTGTCGTCAATAAATCATTCGCCTCACCACGCAATAACCGCGCCATAAAATCAGCCGTTGCAGGCGCAACTAAAACAGCATCTGCCCACCGCGCTAATTCAATATGTCCCATCGCTGCTTCGGCTTGCAAATCAAATAAATCATCGTGCACAGGATTACCAGAAACAGCTTGCATAGTGAGTGGTGTAATAAATTCTTTCGCGTGTTCTGTCATGACGACACGCACCTCTGCACCGGCTTCTCTTAAGCGTCTGGCCAAGTCTGCGCTTTTATACGCCGCAATCCCGCCCGTCACCCCCAGGATAATTTGTTTATTCGCCAATTGCTGTTTCATGTAGAGACCCGGATACCGCTGAAAGACGTCATTATACCAAGGAGTACTTATATGGCTATCACAAACTGGCCAGTAGAAGATCGGCCCAGAGAAAAACTTTTGCTGCAAGGTGCTAAACATTTGACCGATGCTGAACTGATCGCGATTTTCCTGCAAACTGGGACGCGCGGCAAAACTGCTTTAGATTTGGCCAGAGAGTTATTAAGTGAATTTGGTGGCTTAAAAAAATTACTGGCTGCACATCCTACTTTGCTATTTCAAAAACCCGGTATGGGCAAAGCTAAATACGCTGCATTGAGGGCAGCAGTCGAATTGGGGCAACGCTATCAAGATGACGCTCTCCAGCCTGGCGAGCTTTTGAGGAGCAGTGTGACAGCCAAACGATTCTTAGTGAGCCGCCTAGGCCATTATCCGCACGAGGTATTTGCTTGCCTGTTTTTAGATGCTCAACAACGTGTATTGGGATTTGAAGAATTATTTCGCGGTACGCTACGAGAAACCAGCGTATATCCGCGTGAAGTGGTCAAACAAGGATTAGCGCATAATGCAGCAAAGATCATTCTTGCGCACAATCATCCTTCTGGAAACCCTACGCCTAGTCAGGCAGATTGTGATGTAACTGACATTTTGAAAAAAGCTTTAGAGTTGGTGGATATAAAGTTAATTGATCATATTGTTGTCAGTTGGCAGCGCAGCGTGTCGTTAGCAGACTTGGGATTGCTATGAGCCAGGAGAGATTAGGGAGGGCAAAAATCAGGATCAGCTTGCGCTACCCCCGTATTTCTGGTATAAAAACCGGCTTGATTTAGGAGAGCTAGTTATGTCACAAGTCTGTCAGGTCACTGGGAAACGCCCTTTAAAAGGCAATAATGTCTCCCATGCCAATAATAAAACACGTAGACGCTTCAACCCAAACCTGCAAGAACATCGTTTCTGGTTGGAAGATGAAAAACGTTATATCAAATTGCGTGTCAGCGCCAAAGGCATGCGTACAATCGATAAACACGGTATTGAAAAAGTTTTAAAAGACATTCAAGAACGCGAAAAAGCGGAATAATAGAGAAGGGTTGAACTATGCGCGATAAAATTAAAATGGTTTCTACGGGCACCACGAAAGAAGGTCGAAAAACCGGCACGTTCCGTACCACCACCAAAAACAAACGTACTATGACTGAAAAATTCAAGAAGAAATATTTTGATCCTAGAGCCTTCAATGCTGCAACCGGCAAATCAGGTATGCATGTTTTGTTTGAAGAAGGAAAGTTGTAATTTCTTTGAGATCATAAAAAACCCGGGAATTCCCGGGTTTTTTTTGTGCTATTGAAACGTTATGCCTTAACCTTCTGCGGCACATATGATTTGAGATGATTCACAAACTTACGCAACGCTTCAATCCCCGATGCTTCAGCTTGAGCACACCAGTCTTGTAAAGAATCAACTAATTCTTTCTGTGAAGCGGTACTACGCGCCCAAATATTTTGTAAAGCGAGACGGTACTGATAAACCACACTGAGCGTCTTATTGACTTCTAATAACTTGTTCAAACGCTGCTGCTCTGCTTCATCCACTAAAGAAGGTTCGCGGATCAGCACTGTTTTCACGCGGCGGAAAATAGCTCTTCCCGCATCACCCGCACGACGACGTTCTTCGCGTAACACTGGCATCATGACTTCTTTGCTATAACGTGACATCAATTGAAAACGGTTTGTAATGATGGCTTTTAAGGTGTCCACATCGATAGATGTTTTGCCGGGTTCTAATACAGGCTTAGGTGCAACCCGTTTTGGGTTAGCCAATCCAAAGAATTGCAAGGTACGAATCACCAGCCATCCCATATCAAACTCCCACCAATGCACAGAGAACTTAGCGGAGGTTGCGTAGGTATGATGGTTGTTATGCAGCTCTTCGCCA
Source organism: Myxococcales bacterium (assembly GCA_903970525.1). GTDB lineage: Bacteria > Pseudomonadota > Gammaproteobacteria > DSM-16500 > DSM-16500 > UBA5158. The sequence continues at coordinate 25,528 of CAJCIZ010000185.1, forward strand.
CCAATAAAGAATGCAATGGGAGAAATATTGCGCGAAGCATCCGCACATTCAAAATTGCGATAACCAAGATAATGCCCGACGCCATTGATGATGCCTGCAGCGAAGAAAGGAATCCACGCCATTTGCACGGCCCAAATGGCGAGGCCTAATGCACCAAATAAAACAATATCAACGCCCATCATAATCATGATGCCTAATGCGCTATGTTTGGTATAAACATTTTTTTCTAACCAATCTTCTGGTGTGCCTTCACCATAACGGTCCATGGTGGCATCATTGCGTCTTTCTTTACGATACAACTCAGCGCCTTCCAATAAGACTTTCCAAATGCCTTTCACTTGCGGACTGTGCGGATCGTCTTCTGTTTCAACTTTCGCATGATGTTTACGATGAATCGCCGCCCATTGCTTGGTTTCCATCCCCGTTGTCATCCATAACCAAAAACGGAAAAAATGACTCACAATAGGATGTAATTCCAACGCGCGATGCGCTTGGCAACGATGCAAATAAACGGTCACGCCAAGAATAGTAAGCTGGGTAAAAATCAGTGTGATGACAACATAACCCCACCAAGGTAAATTCAATAGTCCAAACATAGTAACACCTCGTTAGTTTTTGACTCGTTTCTTATGGGTTACGATACGCGAACGAGAACCCATCGACAATTGGGTGCAATGATAGCATAATTTTGTTCCCTTGAACGCTTGAAAAATAAAAATATCTATGCCCGAATTACCCGAAGTCGAAACCACCTTATTAGGCGTTAAGCCTCACATTCTACAACAGAAAAT
>CAJCIZ010000186.1 GCA_903970525.1 Myxococcales bacterium
GAACTCAGAAGTGAAACTGCTCCGCGCCGATGATAGTGTGAGATAACTCATGTGAAAGTAGGTCATTGCCAGGCTTTTATTCCAACCCCCGTTAGTTAATGCTGGCGGGGGTTTTTTATTTTAATCAGAAGAATCTGTTGCATACGAAAGGTGTGTTGAAGTTAGATACTGAGGATGAGCCTTCCGAGTTTCTTTGGGTGACACGGTTTGTATTGGATCAGATCTTGAAGCCTGTTGTCGCAACCGCAAGCGCTAACCCCAGCTCAACCCTTTCCCCCTCCCCCTCGCAATAATTCAACATTGGCTTTATGATATCGCCAATTGTAATGATCTCCTTAACACTCATATGAGGGTAAATCCATGGCATCATCATCAACGCGTAACCCGTTAACTGCAGGTAGCCAAAATCCATCTACAGATGGTTCAACAGAAATGACGAACGCAGCGCCGCCACCTAGTGCGACTCCGGAAGACGCAAAAGGCGTACAAGAATCAAGTGCTGTTAATCAAGCTGTTATTACTGAATTGAAAAAAATTATTAAAATAATGCTGATTAAAACTTTGATTAGAACGGGATCTAATAGACCTAAACCTATTGATGAGATCAACACATTTTTAGAAGCAGTTCAAGCCTATCAAGATGCCATTCAAAAATTAACAGACATTGAAAAACACGCGACTAGCGGGTTTCTCAAAATTGCAGTTGGTTTAGAGAAAAGAGTCCATAGCTTCCACAAAAAAATAAAGTTTTTACCGCCTGAAACTGATATCGAAGTGAGCAGAAACGGAGAAGTTCCATTATTGCAAGTGTGCCGTCAGTTAAAAGAAAACTTTTCGCGTCTCGTGACAATTCATGATTATCAGTTAGAGCTGGAATCTATGCGGTCTGCAATGAGCGACGCACGTAAAAGTTTCAGCTATAGATTACATAACGCGCCCAAGATAGCGTTGACTGTTGTAAATGATATCGCATTTGCATACTCAGAACTTCAGGCGGGGCCCGAAGAGTCTTCGGCCTTTAAGATGCTGAAGCTTCATTTTGAAAGACTCGAGTCACTATACAATCGTATCAATCAAGGATTGAGTGATAAAGGATTGCTCGAATCATCTCTATTTAGTAAACATCAATCCTATCCTGAAACATACCAAGCAATCGCCAATGATATTGTTCAATACGATAAATCCGAGATGGAAAAATATGGCAACAGAATAGATATGTCGCGATTTATTACGCCGATTCGGCAAGCGATTGTGTTGTTTGATGTGTATGCGGATAAAATATTAGCGATACATCATCATAGAAAAATTGCTCGAGCAATAGTCGAAGAGTTAAATCGAATATTGGCTTCACAAAAAAGCGAGCCAGAAAAAATAGAAGAAGCTAGTCAGTATATTGAAAATCAGAAGAATCTGTTGCATACGCAAGATGTGTTGAAATTAGATATTAAAGACAAGCCTTCAGAGTTTCTTTGGGTGACACGGTTTGTGTTGGAGAAAATTTTGAAGGCGGCTTCTGTGAGTGCAAACCCCAACCCTCACCCAATCTTCTCCCGCACTGGAGCGTTGTGATCTTCTTGTATTTCGTTGGCGGGAGAGGGTTGGGTGAGGGCAAGCCCTTCACTTATTATACTTTAGACGACCGCTTGCGCTCATGCTCTTTCAAGAATTTTTTACGAATACGAATCGATTGCGGTGTCACTTCAACCAATTCATCATCATCAATAAATTCCAACGCTTGTTCCAAAGACATTTTAATTGGCGGCGTTAATAAAATATTTTCATCCGAACCCGACGCGCGCATATTTGTTAATTGCTTAGCTTTACAAGCATTCACAACTAAATCATTATCGCGTGAGTGAATTCCAACAATCATACCTTCATACACTTCAGTTTGCGGACCAATAATCATGCGACCACGTTCTTGTAAATTCCACAAAGCAAAACTGAGCGCAGTGCCTTGTTGGTTAGAAATCAACACACCGTTTTTACGACGTGCAATTTCACCTTTGAACGCAGGTCCATAGTGACTAAATACGTGATGAATTAATCCAGTCCCAGATGTATAAGTTAAAAAGTCTGTATGAAAACCAATTAACGCGCGCGCAGGAATCACATAATCTAAACGCACACGACCTTTTCCATCGGGTATCATGTTTTTCATGTCGCCGCGTCTCGCGCCTAATTGCTCCATGATAGTGCCTTGATGGACGTCTTCAATATCAACGGTTAATGTTTCATAAGGCTCTTGTAATTCGCCATCGACTAACTTCGTAATAACTTCAGGACGTGAGACCGCTAATTCATAGCCTTCACGACGCATGTTTTCAATTAAGATAGAAAGATGTAATTCGCCACGGCCCGATACTTTAAATTTATCTGGGTCACCTGTGTCTTCTACACGTAATGCTACGTTATGCATTAATTCTTGCTCAAGACGTTCGCGAATTTTTCGGCTCGTCACAAACTTGCCTTCTTTGCCCGCGAAAGGAGAAGTGTTAACTAAGAATGTCATGCTAACGGTAGGCTCATCCACTGTTAAGGGTGTTAAAGCTTCTACTTGGTTTGGATCGCATAAGGTGTCGGAAATTTTTAAATTATCGATACCGGTGATCGCGACAATATTGCCTGCTTCAGCGCTAGCGACTTCAGCACGATCTAAGCCCAGATACTCAAGTACTTGTAAGATACGACCCTGACGCATGTTATTTTCACGATCAATAATGGCGACAGGCATATTGGTTTTTGCTTGGCCGCGGGTAATACGTCCCACGCCTATCATGCCAACATAGCTTGAGTAATCGAGTGTACTGATTTGCATTTGGAAAGGACCTGCAGGATCAACATCAGGCGCAGGGACATTTTTAATAATAGACTCAAACAATGGCGACATGTCAGTGCTTTCATCAGCGAGATGAAGCTTGGCATAACCTAATAATGCTGAAGTATAAATAATAGGGAAATCTAATTGTCGATCTGTTGCGCCCAAGCGATCAAATAAATCGAACACTTGATCTACCACCCAATCCGGACGTGCACCGGGACGGTCAATCTTATTGATCACAACAATAGGATTTAATCCCTGATTAAAGGCTTTCTGTGTCACAAAACGCGTTTGCGGCATAGGGCCATCGACAGCGTCGACCAATAAGAGTACAGAATCCACCATGGAGAGAATACGTTCTACTTCGCCGCCGAAATCAGCATGTCCAGGTGTATCTACGATATTAATGCGATAATTGCCCCATTTAATGGCAGTGTTCTTTGCCAAAATGGTAATACCGCGTTCGCGTTCTAAGTCATTACTGTCCATGACGCGTTCAGTATTCGTCGTCTTTTTGGAAAGACTAGACGTTTGCTGTAATAGTTTATCGACCAATGTCGTTTTGCCATGGTCTACGTGAGCGATGATCGCTATATTTCTTAATTGTTCTGCTACGCCAATTTGTTCAGACACGGAATTCACCTAGAGTTGTTCAAAAAGCGCATATACTACCTGACTGGAGGAATTATAGCTATCGATATAGATCGGAGATTTCTTGCATAAAGTGATAGCCACTGCCAATTTTAATAGGCTAGAATATCGCGACAAATTACACTCACGCCACTCCCAGGAGCACTTTATGATTACATCTAAAGAAAAAACGACTGAAAAACACGCGACCCATGCCAGCGAAGCCGTTGCCAAAATCGAAAAAATTATTCAAGAACATGGCATTCAATTCATAGACTTACGCTTCACTGATTTACGCGGTAAGGAACACCATGTGACTGTTCCTAAAGATAAAGTGGATGAGCATTTCTTCAAATATGGCAAGGTATTCGATGGTTCTTCTATCGTCGGCTGGTCTATTATTAACAAATCAGACCTCGTCTTATCGCCTGATGCGGATACAGCAATCGTTGATCCCTTCTGTGAAATCCCTACTTTAAACATCCGTTGCGATATTTTTGATCCTGTGACCAAAAAAGGGTATAGCCGTGATCCACGTGGCGTGGCAAAACGTGCTGAAGCTTATTTGCAATCAACCGGCATCGCTGATGTCTGTTACTTCGGTCAAGAAGTGGAATTCTTTATTTTTGATGATGTGCGTTGGGGTTTAGAAATGAATGGCTGTTTTTATAAAGTCGACTCTGATGAAGCGGATTGGAACACGGGCAAAGTCTCAGAAGAAGGCAATATGGGCCATCGTCCTCGCGTTAAAGGCGGTTATTTCCCTGTGCCACCGGTAGATTCTTCGCATGATTTACGTAGTGCAATGTGTAAAACATTGGCCGATATGGGATTGGTACCTGAAGTTCATCACCATGAAGTTGCGACTTGTAACCAAAACGAAATTACCACACGCTACAATTCCTTACTGGTGAAAGCGGATGAAATGTTAGTCTTCAAATACGCTATTCACAATGTTGCGCATGCCTATGGCAAAAGCGTTACTTTCATGCCTAAGCCCGTCGTAGGTGATAATGGTAGTGGTTTGCATTGCCATCAATCTTTAGCGAAAGGAAATAAAAATCTATTTGCGGGTGATGCGTATGCGGGATTGTCAGAATTAGCTCTTTATTATACGGGCGGCATTATGAAACATGCGCGCGCCTTAAATGCTTTCACCAACGCCAGCACAAATAGTTATAAGCGTCTTGTGCCAGGTTATGAAGCGCCTGTGACCATGGTTTATTCTGAAAGCAATCGTTCAGCGGCTATTCGTATTCCTCATGTTTTCAGCGATAAAGAAAAGCGTATTGAAGTCCGTTTCCCCGATGCGACAGCAAACTCTTATTTAGCTTTCGCTGCGATGATGATGGCGGGTCTGGATGGCATTAAAAATAAAATTCACCCTGGCGATGCAGTCGATGAAAATCTCTATGATTTATCGCCTGAAAAAGCTAAGACACTCACCAGCTTATGCACGACCTTAGATCAAGCGTTGGATAGCTTAGAAGCCGATCATGCTTTCTTGCTAGAAGGCGGCGTGTTCTCAGAAGATATTATCAATGCGTATATTCAAGTGAAGCGTGAAGAAGTGGCGCGATTGAATATGACAACTCATCCTATTGAGTTTGATATGTATTACAGCGTATAAGGACATTTGATGTCTTTGAAGATTGCCACGTGGAATGTGAATTCATTGCGTGTGCGTTTGTTACAAGTCTTGGATTGGTTAACACAGATGAAGCCAGATATTCTGGCTTTACAAGAAACTAAGTTAACCGATCCAGATTTTCCTATCACTGAAATCCAACAAGCTGGGTATCACGTTGTTTTTAGCGGGCAAAAAACCTATAACGGTGTTGCCATCTTAAGCCGCGAACCTGCTACTGACATTCTCGTCGATTTGCCCACGCTAGAAGATCCCCAACGACGTATTTTGGTTGCGACCTTAGGAAAGGTACGCTTGGTTAACCTTTATATCCCTAACGGCGAGGCTGTAGATTCTGATAAGTATCGTTATAAACTCGATTGGCTAGCCAAAGTCACTGCTTTCCTCAAATCAGAATTAGTCGCTCATCCTAATATGGTTATCCTGGGGGATTTCAATATTGCGCCTGAAGCCCGTGATGTTCATGATCCAGCAGAGTGGGAGGGTAGGGTTTTATTCAGTGAGCCTGAGCGTGCTGCTTTTCAAGAAATCATTCAGCTAGGATTCAAGGATTGCTTTCGATTACATGAGCAGGCGGAAAAGAGCTTTAGCTGGTGGGATTATCGTATGAATAGCTTTAAGCGTAACCGCGGCCTGAGAATTGATCATATATTAGCCAGCTCTGGCTTGGCTCCCCACTGTAAGCTGTGTGTCATTGATAAGACCCCGCGTAGTTTAGAGCGTCCCTCAGACCATACCCCCGTCCTAGCTGAGTTTTCGACTTGATTCATGTCGTCCACTTCGCTATCATGGCGAACTAATTTTTATTTAAAGACCGGCCGGCGGGTCATCACAAGTCGGTAAATATGAGAGGGTTTTATCATGAAAGAAGGCATCCATCCCGAATATAAAGAAATCAAAGTGAACTGCAGCTGTGGTTCCACGTTTGTTACACGCTCAACCGCCGGGAAAGACCTGCATCTTGACGTATGCTCCAAGTGCCATCCTTTCTATACAGGCAAACAAAAAATCGTTGATACAGCAGGCCGCGTTGAAAGCTTCCAAAAGAAATATGGTCGCAAAGGTGCTATTAACAAACAAGCTGAACCCAAGCAAGGAAATAAAGACGCTTAATATCCCCATCATTCTGGTATCAGGCGAGACAGTTGTTGTCTCGTCCTGTGTTTGCGCATAACCACTTAATTTAGGCTGAGACGCATGACAGACAAATTACGCAAAGAAGCGTTAGAGTATCACGCTTATCCTACCCCCGGTAAAATTGGCATTGCCATTACTAAGCCCACCGCAACACAATACGATTTATCACTTTGCTACACACCCGGTGTCGCGATTCCAGTCAAAGAAATCGCAAAAGATAAAGAAGCCGCTTACACCTATACCGGCAAAGGGAATTTAGTGGCAGTCATCACGAATGGGACGGCAGTATTAGGTTTAGGCAACATGGGTGCTTTAGCGAGTAAGCCTGTGATGGAAGGTAAAGCAGTACTGTTTAAGCAGTACACCGGCATTGACGTATTTGATATTGAAGTGGATTGCGAAGATCCCGATGATTTTATCGAAACAGTTGTCAGAATTTCTCCGACATTTGGTGGCATTAATTTAGAAGACATTAAAGCACCAGAATGTTTTTACATTGAAAAAGTATTGCGTGAGCGCTTAAACATTCCTGTTTTTCATGATGATCAACATGGTACAGCTATTGTTGTCTCCGCAGGCTTATTGAATGCTTTAGAATTGCAAGGCAAGCGCTTAGACCAAGCAATAATCGTTTGTGCTGGCGCGGGTGCTGCAGGTATTGCCTCCATCCAATTGCTCATTAAATTAGGCGCACGTCGTGAAAACATTATGATGATAGATCGTAGTGGTGTGATTCACAGTGAGCGCGATGATTTAAATTCTTTTAAACGCGAATTTGCGATTGAAACCGATAAGCGTACTTTGTTAGATGCATTGTCTGGTGCAGATGTGTTTATCGGTGTGTCCGGCCCCGGCATCATGACAGAAGAAATGTTATTGGCCATGGCAAAAAAACCTATCGTATTTGCTTTATCGAATCCTGTTCCTGAAATCATGCCTGAATTGGCACTCTCTGTGCGCGATGATTTAATTATGGCGACAGGACGCAGTGATTTTCCTAACCAAGTGAATAATGCCTTGTGTTTCCCTTACATCTTTAAGGGGGCACTCATGGTACGCGCTACAAAGATTAATGAAGAAATGCAGTTAGCCGCTGTTCATGCCATCAAAGATTTGGCTAAACTGCCTGTTCCGCCGGAAGTCATAAAAGCTGCACACCAAAAGGAATTAAAGTTCAGTTCAGACTACCTTTTACCCAAATTAGTTGACCACAGGCTTAAAGACATCGTGCCAAAAGCAGTAGCGCAAGCGGCTATTGACTCAGGCGTTGCTTCTTTAGCGCTTTCCAACAAAGCCAGTCTGGTTTAAAGTGGTAGACGTATTTGCATGACGATGCCCTCGAATAACCTTCTTCACAGAATGGAGCGAACAGCATATGACGCACGCGAATTACATACTGAAGGAAAGAGTCATGAGCCCCACCTTTAGGAAATCGATAGTACTGCCTTGGTTAATTGTTGGTTTAGGTGCTTTATACTACTGCTACGAATATTTTCTCCGAATTTCTCCTAGTGTTATGACCCCTGAGTTGATGCGAGCCTATAACCTCACGGGCGCGCAAGTCGGAAACCTTTCTGCTTTTTATTACCATGCTTATGTTCCTATGCAAATTCTGGTGGGTTTATTGATGGATAGGTATGGGCCGCGGCGGCTTTTAACCGCTGCCTGTGTGCTATGCGCGATGGGAACCTATATGTTTGCGGGGAATCATGGTTTAGCTATTGCTGAATCGGGTCGCTTTTTAGTAGGGTTGGGATCTGCGTTTGCATTTGTTGGCGCGTTAAAATTAGCAACCATCTGGTTACCACCGAATCGATTTGCCTTAGTCTCAGGTTTAATTCTTTGTTTAGGCATGTCGGGTGCAATGGCCGGTGATATCGTGCTGCGAACGATGGTTGATTCCATTGGTTGGCGAACGACGCTTTATGTTTCTGCCGTTGCAGGTGTGTTTCTTTCCATGATTCTTTGGGGAATTGTGCGAGATACCAGTCCGGATCATCCTGATCATCATATTCATGTTATCGATTTTAAAAGTGTTTTGATTGGGTTAGTCCTGGCATTAAAAAATCCGCAAATTTGGATGAATGCGATAGTCGGCTTTTTGTTGTATATCTCGCTGTCTGCCTTTGCTGAATTGTGGGGCATTCCTTATCTGCAGCAAGCGCATGCGTTACCTAAGACACAAGCCGCCTATGCCAACTCCATGATATTTTTAGGGTGGGCAATTGGTGGACCTGCGTGGGGATGGTTCTCAGATTTTATTGGGCAGCGTTGTTCGCCGATTAAAGTGGCATCGTTTGGTGCTGTTGTGATGGTGTCAATATTACTCTATGTGCCGAATCTCCCAACCTTTTCTATTTATTTCTTATTATTTGCATTTGGTTTTCTCTCTAGCGTACAAATCTTAGTTTTCGCAATTTGTCATGAAGCAAGCAAAATGAAAATCGCTGGCACCGCGATAGCATTAACAAATATGATAGTGATGATCGGTGGAAATATATTCCAACCCTTGATCGGTAAGTTGTTAGATATGGGATGGAATAATGCGATGGTGGATCATGCGAGAGTGTATCCTGTGCATGCTTATCAAGTTGCATTAAGTATTATGCCAGTTAGTATTTTTATTGCGTTTATTCTCATGTTTTTCATTCGTGAAACGTATAGCTCGATTAAACATCCTATTTAATGAATTCACCTCTCCCGCGGTTGTGGGAGAGGATTTTAAGTAGGGGAGAGGAGTAACTACTGCAGCTAGGAGACTAAATGGATTTTATAGAAGCTGCCATTTTTATATTATTTTTTGCATCAATTTCTTCACCCATTGCAAACCGGTTTCATTTGCCGCTTGAAATATTTCTCGTGATCGGCAGTTGCATCATCAGTCTTATTCCTGGGCTGCCTAATTTTCAATTGAATCCTATGATTGTTTTTTATCTTTTCCTCCCGCCGATATTATTTCATGGCGCGTATTTTACAGCATGGCGTGATTTTAAATTTAATCTGCGGCCCATTAGTCTGCTGGCATTTGGTTTAGTGATAGCGACAATGCTTCTCGTTGCTGTTATTGCAAAATACCTCATTCCAGGTTTTACGTGGGCAGAAGGGTTTTTATTAGGTGCTATCGTCTCACCTACCGATGCTTCATCTGCCACTGCTATCATCAAGAAATTTGGCGCACCACGAAGAGCGATTACGGTATTAGATGGGGAAAGTCTAGTCAATGATGCGACTGCATTAATCCTTTTTCGATTCGCTTTAGCTGCAATTTTGGGTGGAACATTTTCCATGACGAGCGCTTTGTCTAACTTTGTAGTGATTACTGCAGGGAGTATCGTTTTAGGATTAATTATCTGTTTTGTTGCTGTATTTATCATGAAAAGAATTAACTCTGTTGCTTCGGAAACGACATTCACATTTGTTATTGCATTCAGTTGTTATATTGTTGGTGAGGCTATTGGTGTCTCTGGTGTAATTACTACAGTTGTTTGTGGAATTTATTTTGGTATTCGTTTTCCTGAGATTGCTTCATCACAAACACGAATACAAGCTAAAGCGAGTTGGAATACATTAATATTTGTTATTAATGGTTTTGTCTTCATGCTGATAGGATTGAAATTACCTACTCTCGTCAGAAATCTACAAGGCCAATCGTTAACCGAGATTATTTTTTATGGCGTCATGATTAGCATCGCTGTGATTTTAATACGGATTCTCTGGATGTTTCCGATGGCGTATCTTCCGCGAAAGTTGTTTCCTTCTATTGCCCGTAGAGATCCCATGCCACCTTGGCAAATGTTGTTTATCCTCAGTTGGTCAGGCATGAGAGGAATTGTTTCGCTCGCTGCGGCTTTATCCATTCCATTTCAACTTTCACCTGGAATAGCCTTCCCTCATCGCGATAGTTTTCTCATTATTACTTATTGCGTGATTGTCATGACTTTGCTGATTCCTAGTTTTTCTCTGCCATGTTTGTTAACTTTTTTTCATCTCAGTGAATCGGAAGATATGATGAAGCAAGAAGCGCTCGCGCGCATTCAAGCATTAGAAACTGTGCTGGAAGATGTTGAAAAAGTAGTTAAGCAAGAAAAAATCCCTGACGATATGTTTTATGATTTTAAAAAACATATTTGTGGTCGCTTAGATATTGTTAAAACGCAATTAAATGATATGCCTTATTCTACGCTCACGAATGAATATCAAGCTTTGAAGATACTTACCTCATCAGCCATTGAAAGTGAAAGAAAAACAATTTTGAAACTCAGACGATCGGGTGAAATTCATGATGAAGTTTTTCATTTATTGTCAGATGAGTTAGATTTAGAAGAAATGCGTTCTAAAACGTTGCGAATTTAATGTAAGTCTTTAATAATAGGCAGAAAATTCATAGAAGTGCCTGAGATATATTGGTTGAAATATGCTATATTTATGGTATAGCCCAACAATGATTGAATGTCCTGAAATCCATAGAGCGCAGATGAAACTCAACATAAAAGGATTCACACTGATAGAGTTAATGATCACAGTCACTATTGTTGCGATATTGGCGGGCGTTGCTTTGCCGATGTATATGAATTATAGCCGTAGAGTCTATTATTCTGAAATCGTTTCTGCGGTTGGGCCAGTTAAAGTAGGTGTCACAGAATGCTTTCAATATCAAGGCGCGTTGACTGCCTGCAATGGTGGTTCAAATAATATTCCTGCTAACATGACATCTCCAACAGGTGCGGTAGCTTCTCTGACCGTAGCGGCAGGCGTGATTACTGTTACGCCGGTTGCAGCACATGGCATATTAACAACTGACACCTACATTCTCACGCCCACACCTATCAATGGTGTGTTAGTCTGATTTGGTAGAAATACTGAAAACAAGCTAGTTTCGAGTCAGATCCTAATTTTTCCTTTTGGTGTATCGCTTCAGTCAATAAGCAAAGTGCAGCAAATAACATAGCCATGTGGGTGACGATATTTTTGATTTGTAATAACTGTAGTGTTTCATCTAGATTACGAAATTGTGATATTTCTTGTTGCAATTCAAGCAGAGATTTCTCTAATAATTTTATCTGAGGATAATTGTTATTAAGTTGATGGATGTGCTCTTGAATATAAGCAAAATAGAGTTCGTCGATCTGATATTTTTGCATATCTTTTAAAATCTGCATCATTAAAGTGTTATGCGTGCCTTCCCAATTCTCACAGACGATGCAATCCCGAAATAAGCGTGGAATAGCGGAAAATGTTTCAATCGTGCCATTGCCCGCGAGGACGTCTAAGCAGTGGTGGATGTGCTCAACGGAATATTTTGCTGTGACAAATTTTAAGAGATTTACCAATAGTCTTAGCAATAAAGCGGGGACAGATTTATTATCTAGGTCAAATTGTTGTTGTAGATTTGCGGTAGCAAACGTGCACGCTAACAGGGCAGTGTTTTCAGATTTTATTCGCGCTAAATTTTCTTTCACTAAAGGATAATGAATAATTGTTTTTGAAAATGCGACTCTGTTTTTTGCATAGGAATAGGCAATGTTGTAAGCTCTTCGAGCCATGCTCACAACGGTAAAAGAGTTAAAAAGTCTTGAGATATGCAGAACATTTTCCATAGTAAGTTTAAAGCTTTCTTCAAGTGATCCCATCGGTATAGCATATGCGCCCTGGAAATTAATTTCAGCGGTTGCCATGGTGCGTGTGCCTAGCTTGTCTTTTAGACGATTTGGAGAGTAGAGATTTTTTTCATTCTCCCAAAGGGCTGGGATTAAAAATAATCCTAAGTCTTTCGTACCTTCTGAATTTTTATCATAGCGTGCCATGATAAAGATCAATTCTGCATTGGCATTTGAACAAAACCATTTTTCACCATAAATCCGCCATTGAGAGTTTTTATCTTGCTCGGCATACACTTGATTTTGACCTACATCAGAGCCACCTTGAATTTCTGTCAGAAATTGCGCGCCGGTAAAGTTTGTTTGGTATGAGGGCGATGTGAGTTTTTCAAGGTAAAATAATTTGTTTGGGAAATCTGCCACTTTTTGTAAAACACGAAGCATGCCAGCTGAACAGGCGATAGGACAGTTATGTCCTGCTTCTCCGCACTGTGAGGATAAGAAAAAAAGACTTAAGCCTTCTAAAAATTGCTGCGGTGATGCGATTTTCGCTAATAAACCACTGCCATATATGATATCGCCAGCTTTGACATAAGAGGGATGATGTTTGATTTGATCAATTCTTTCGCCTAGCGCATTAAAGCTTTCTAATTGGGGTAAGTGTTCATGGTTGTCACGGACAGCAGTTTCTAATTCTGTTGCAACTAACTGGCCAAATTTTTCTAATGTGGCGTGCACACTAGAAAAGTCTTTTGGAAAATAAAATTGAATGGTATGCATTAAATCTTCATCTTGCGTATAAACATTTTTCTCAAGTTCGCTCTGCCAGTTGTGTAACGCTTCTCTTGCTGATTCGCTATTATTCCGTTTAGTTTTATCCATTGCGTTATCCTGAGTCATAGTCTATCCATCTGAGCTAATGCGTGATTTTACCTTGTTGATTGAGTTTCTCTATCATTTGTTGTATATACTCGCGAGGTCTAACGTATCCATCGATTTCTAGGAAAGGTGTATTAGAATGATCTCCCATGGTATATCCGCTCACTGCTTCGCGGGCGACAATCCCACCTAAGATATTGGCTTCTTGGTCTAAGTTAGACGGTTCTAGCTCAACATATTCGTAAGAAATTTTCATAGCGCTCAGCTGTTTTCTGACTTGAATCGTATCGGGATCGTCTGGTTGACCATAGAGAATGACATAAGGGGGTGTTTTTCCTGGATGCAAATCACCAATTTTCATTGTGGCTAGTGCGGGGTAGATATCTTTTGAGAACACAATTTTTCCATCAGGAAACATAAAGACAGGAATGGCGTTGGGCTGTTGCAAGTCTTGCTTTTTGAGGCTAGGAATTGCTTTCAGCAATTCATTGGCGTCTGAAATTTGTATGATTTGAGAAGTGATCCCATACATTTTAAACATTTCAAATGCTTTTTGGGGATACAGATATCTCTCTGGGCCGAATATTAAAACTTTTAAGTTTGATTTCTGCGCATTTGTCAATTCATCCACGATTTGAGAAACATCTGAGGAACGCCCTGACAAACTTCCGTGAGGAAAGATTATGTAGTAATACTTATAACCGAAAAAAAGAATTGCCAAGAGTATGCCGACTTGTTTTAGGAGTTTGTTATTCATGCTAGCACTCTTGCCAGTGTATGAGTCTTCATAGAAATGGGGATGCAGATGAAAATATGAATCCCCTTATCTTATGTTAACGTGGATTAGCTGTGCTGACGGTGGTTGTTGTAGAAGCGGTTTTGCTCGGTGGTGCGGTTGTAATTGAGCAGCCTACGACCAAACTGAGCACACACAGGGTGAGTATTAATTTTTTCATGGCGAATCTCCTTTGGTGCGTTTAGATAGAATTTTTTCTGCCAATCACAACTAAAACAATTCCTGCGACTAACGATACACCGCCCAAAATAGGGGGGAAGTATATAGTTTTTTGTGTGTCGGCAGAAATTTTCAGATCACCGATTTGCGCGACTTGCTCATGCTTGGTATAGGTAATGCCTTGATAGCCAAGTGTTACTATACCGACAAGAATCAAAAGAATGCCGACCAGCGTGATAAGTGATTTCATATTTAATCCCCTCGCATCATATGCACGACAAGAGATACCACGAACAATATTAAGAAGATAAAGAAGAGAATTTTTGCAATACCAGCCGCTTGAACTGCAATGCCGGTAAAGCCCAATACGCCTGCAACAAGTGCAACGACTAAGAATAACAATACCCAGCTCAACATAACTTTACTCCTTCTGTAAATTTACGTGATTGAATACCTACAGTATTTAGCATAGTCTATTTATTGTTCAAAGTCCAGATTGGATATGGCAATATAGTATTGTTTCTACAGGCAAAACTTATTTAGCATTAATTTCATCTAAAATGGATCCAATCGTATCAGGATGCACGACAAAATCACCTTGATAGGGTCTGTCTAGTCCGACTATCAAATAGAGTAGTGTTGACATCACGATTGCGATAAGCGATACACAAAAAATATGTAGCCGAAAATCCATGCCTAGGAAAAAATTTATTCCGAGTGTTAGAATGGTTCCCAATACAAGCACAAACCAGATATGACCATTTAAAGTGGTGTGTACAGTTGCAGTGCGCTCATGATGTACGTTAAATAAAACACTAACATCTTGTTCTATTAATGATAAAGCATTTGAAGAATTGCCAGTTAACTTTGATAAGTTGATAGCATGTGTTTGATGGATTAAGGCTTCAATGATCTTGCTGCCTTTCGCATCGATTTTATCGCCCACTGTCATTGCAGGCCACTCGTAATCAATAGCGTTTTTTGTATAATCGACGACTAACGAGCGGATTGTTGATGCAGTCGGTTCAGGTAATAATGCTGCGTTATGGTAAAGACTATGTAATGTGACACCTTCTAATTTTTCAGCGCTCTCCGCTTTGTCAAAAGCGTTCAATTGATACAGAATGACAAAACCAATCAGAATGGCATAAATAATTCCAAGCAACGCACTACAGCTCACAATAGCCGTGTTTTCTGCGTAGCGAAATTTTAAAGAAATAAATGGGTAGATCAGAGAGATAGAAATAATTGCAAAAATTAGTAATATAGAGTTCAGGAATATAAATAATGGAATGCTAGAAAACTGGTAGACAAATTCTGGCATTGATTAACTCCTTTAATCGTCACACTATTATTCATTATGGAAAGAATAGATAATAATGTAAAGCTATGTCTGCAAAATGTTTACATATTGAGAAAACAGCATAATAATGTGGCTAAATTACCCAGGCGGATAAGTATGATTGCAAAAATATTTGAATATCCATTAATCATCAAAGAGAGTTATCTCGATTCATTTGGTCATGTGAACAATAGTGTTTATTTAACTTTGTTTGAGGAAGCGCGTTGGGATCTTGTGACGAAGAATGGTTACGGCAAAAAGAAAATTCAAGAAACGGGTTTAGGTCCAACCATACTTGAAATCAAGCTGTCGTTTTTAAAAGAATTGCGCTTGCAGGATGAAATTATTATTGAAACACAGATGATTTCCTATGAAAGAAAAGTTGGGAAGCTGTCGCAAAAAATGCTTCGTGATGGTGAAGTGTGTTGTGCGGCTGAGTTTTTAATTGGATTGTTTGATTTGAATGAGCGTAGATTGGTGTTGCCTACGCAAGATTGGTTGGATGCGGTTGGTATGGAAAATCAATAGTAGTACAGGTTGTGAAGAATCTGAGTGTCATAAACATATTATTGAGAATTGCAGAAGAGTCAAAAAAAGCAATCAATGGAGAGCTGACAGATGTTGCTCACTATGCGCATGCGATACTGGCGAGGCATCGATTTGAAGATATTAGAATCAGTAACGATACAGGCAAAAAAATTGTGGAGCATCTCCATTCCGCAATTAGGCTGTCGCAATTTCCTTTGGCTTTATTAGAGCTAGGCAATCTGTACCGTCTGGGCGTAGATCCCGCTTTGTCGGCAGAGCAATCGCAGAGCGAGGCATATAAATATTATCAACAGGCTGCCGAACAAGGTATTCAATCTGCACAAAAATTTTTGGAACATTCTAAGAAAAAAGGTTTGTTTGAAGCAGGCTCATCGTCAACGGATCAAAAAAGTTCAGTCGTGAACAGTCAAGTCAAATTTGAGAAGTGAGCTAGCATTTTTGGATCGGGTTTGACACTGATTCTGTTTCATGTGTCTCATAACGCGCTCACAAAAAGTTTACATTTCGAAGTTGGAGTTGATTTATTTTTTACCTTGAGTGGTTTCTTATTTTTTCTGATTGCGGAAGAAAGTCAGAAAGATATTTTATATGGCAAATTTATTTATAACCGCTTTCTGCGTGTTTATCCACTTGTGATTGTTTTGTTTTTTCTTGCCATTGTTGTGATGCGCGATCATTTTACTGTGATTGATTATCTTAATTTATTTGGGTTAAATCTGACAGGTGATGGAAGTATTTCATGGATTGCAGGGGATTGGGGTTACAAGTATTTGTCCTTTAATTGGTGGACTATCGGGGTTGAATTTGTTTTTTATTTGATATTTCCACTCATCTTTAAATTTTATAAACAAATGGGTATTTCGGTCTTGCTAAAACTGCTGGCTGTCATTGTTATCCTGCGTTATGGTTTATTTTACACCCGCGTTGGCGAAGATGGATGGAAAAATTTAAGCATAGAAATCAATTATTCTGTATTTGGCCACATGGATACTTTTATTGCTGGTATGATTACTGCATTTTTATACTTGCGCCGGCATGCTTTCCCAAATATAGAGAAATTTCTCACATCAAAATCAATGTTTTTTATAATATTAATAGTTTCGCAAATTGTTTTATATTATTCGGATAGTATAGATTCCTTGTTGTATCCAACAGTGATTGGTTTTCTTTGTGGATTGCTGATAACGAGTTATATCTCTGCATTTAACAATGCAGATAATAAAGTATCGCGAGGGCTATCTTATTTGGGTTCTATTAGCTTCTCATTATATCTGCTGCATTCCTTTGTGAAGGACGCAGTAGATGGTGTTGGCTTAGGCCCTTATGTGGCAGACAAAATTAACTTAGTATTTCATCTTCCGCCAATCGAATTGAGCATGTTAATGACTTTATTCTTCTATCTTCCTTTAATTATTTTATTAGCATCATTGACCTATAGCACGATTGAAAAGCCATTTTTACAAATGCGGGTTAAGTATTTGGGGAATACGAGTGAAAAAGAAAGTGTTGTTCAGATGGCAGATCCTACGCTAATGAAAGTTGAGGAATCTGTAGAGTCATAATTATTTGGTTATGAGGCATCTGTCATATATAAAAAATCTAAATTTATATACATGATGTTCTTGTCGTGTATAGAAATCACGTTTTTTTATATATGATGATAATAGAGTGAGCTATAAGTTATAAAATTGATTTGTCGCTCACTCAATATTAATTATTTCAGGTTCAGGCACATATACATTACAGCGAGTTTTTTCTACGAATCCAATATTTTCATAAACAGATTTTCCCATGTCAGAAGAATATAATATGGCGTGATTTATTTCTTTTTTCTCCAAATGCAAGGGAAAGCACGACACAGCATATCCTAATCCATTTTTTCTGAATTCAGGCAATGTGCCAACCCAATGCATGTCAGCTGTATCGTTGTGGAGTATGAGCATATTCGTTGCGGCAGGTACCCCATTATAATAGCCAATATAAAATCGCATATTTTTAGCGTTAGGTGTTGCCAATAGGTGTGCGATAAATTTTTGAAAATCTGTTAATGAGATATTGTAGGCCGCAGAGACTAATGACACCCAAAGATTAAGAATATCGGATTTATTATTGAGTTGCTTTACGGTAATACGCTCATCTTTGGAATGGAGAGAAATATTTTGTAAATCAGCTACCATAAGGGGATAAGAAATTTTAAATTTGAATCCAGCCTCAAGCGCAGTTTTATTTCCTGAGCTATTTTCTTCATCGATCCAGAGTGTATAGGGAAGAGCACCGTAAAATTTTTTGATCTCTGTCCAATCGGAATGAAAAATATCTTTTGGTATATAAACACGATTACAAAACGGAAGAACGCTACTGTAGTTGGAAGCAGAGAAGTTTGTGGTATGCAATTCATTCTCTGGATCTAGATGCAAGAGAGATAGGTGTTCGTAACAACTGGAAAGATTTATTTTCATGGCATGGCCTATGGTTGAGCGGATTATTTATGTAGAAATGATGAGAGTAATCCTGCTGTACTGCTAAATGATAACAGAGATAGTGCGAACGGATATAGCCTAACATCCGCAAGATTTTTAAGCATTTAAATCGATACTTTGTCGTTATAAATGCAAAGTCGCGATTTAATTACTAAGTAAGAGTAATTAAAATGAGTTTTTGACAAAAATACTGCAATACTGTCATTTCTCCATATCTTTTGGTGCGGCGAACACCCCTACAATTTGAGCGCACCAAAAATGGATTTCATTGATTTGGTGCGGCCATTCCCATGTGTTTATCGCCGCACCAAATGTTAAGAAATACGTTTTGGTGCGCCCAAAACCCTGGTAGAAAGGACGCACCAAATCAAATAATCGAGGTTTTTGTGGGTGCACCTTTCGTTGGCCGAGAAGCCGAAATTCAAGAACTTATAGATTTGCAGCATAAAAATACCGCAAGTTTAGTTGTGGTACAAGGTCGACGGCGGATAGGAAAAAGCAGATTGATTGAGGAGTTTGCTAAAGATCAAAAATTCTATTCCATAGCAGGAATCGCTCCTACTAAAGAAACAACAGCACAAATGCAGCGGGATGAATTCGCTCGACAGTTAAGTGAGCTTTTGAATATTCCAAAATTTAGCATGAATGACTGGGGTGATTTATTTACTTTTTTAGCTAAAAATACGGAAAAAGGAAAAGTAGTCATTTTGCTTGACGAAATATCATGGATGGGATCTTTGGATTCTACTTTTTTAGGTAAATTGAAAAATGCTTGGGATACTCAATTTAAGAAGAACTCGAAGCTTATGCTGGTGTTATGTGGATCGGTATCATCTTGGATAGAAAAAAATATCATAAGTAGTACAGAATTTTTGGGGCGACCGTCTTTATACATCAAGTTACCTGAGCTTCCGGTTACTGATTGTGATGAATTTTGGGGTGCGCATCGTGAAGGAATTTCTGCCTACGAAAAATTAAAAGTGCTTTCCATTACAGGGGGAGTGCCAAGATACCTTGAGTTAGTAAATCCAAATAAAAGCGCAGAAGATAATATAAGAAATTTGTGTTTTTCACCCCATGCTCCATTATTGAATGAGTTCGAAAGAATATTTTCTGATGTTTTTGGTGAGCGCAGCGATCTATATAAAAAAATCATTTATCGATTGGTAAGCGGGCCCGCAAGCCAAGAAGAAATCATGGTGAGCTGTGGGCGAAGTAAAACGGGAGATTTTAGTGAATATCT
>CAJCIZ010000187.1 GCA_903970525.1 Myxococcales bacterium
ACCTCAGCGAATTAAAGCTCATATCGCCATCGCATTCATGGCATTTGTATGCGTCCTGACTTTGAGCATAATAGACATTAACATATTGATTTAAAAGGAATTGATAAAATGAGTCAGTCACTACATTGTATTTCTTTTAAACTTTGTGATGGATTTTGTCCAATGACTCTATAAATCTCACTAAATTCTATATTTGACCTTGATGGCAATAAATAGTGCTTTCCGGTGGTGTTGTCATAAATAATACTGGCTTGATACTGGGTGAGTATATTTTTGATCAATTTGGGTGATATTTTTCTTGATTGAGTTAAAATTCGATATTCCAAATAGCGCACGCATACAAATGCCATGAATGCGATGGCGATATGAGCTTTAATTCGCTGAGGTGTCCAATGATAGATCGGGCGTATTTTAAGATCATGTTTTTGAATTCTAAAACTTTCTTCTACTTGCCATAAACCACGATAATGCCCGATCACTTCTTCATCAGTGAATTGAGTGTCACTGACGAACATACCGGCCGCACCATCCCATCGAGCTTCTTCCGATAATTTTTTTTGCTCAACTTTAGCCATTTTCGAATTGCCGACGAAAGTCGGCATCCATAAGTCTTTAAAAATCAAATGGATACCGGTTTTCGCCGGTAATTCGCATAAAAAACGTAATCTATTGTTTTTAAATGTAATTTATAAAAAATGGCTAAAGTCCAGTTTTGGTCAATCTGTAATTCTGCATCGCCTTCAACCTGAATGAACTTTTGGAAACCATATTGCGAAATGAGTTGCTTAGGATTGTGACTGCGCCTCAAGCGTTGCTGCAATTTTTGAATGGCTTTTTCACGGTCGCGACGATCTTTAAGTGCACGTTGCGTTCGATAAGACAGCACCAGCCATCGAGGTTGATTGTGATAAGTGACGATTAAGCTCTTGATAGCTGCTCTACTGTTTCTTGATAATTTTTTATCAAATTCTGGAATAGCTAATAGGATAACGGACAACTCTGGAATATCGGATAGCGGAATCATTTTAATGAGCTCAACTTCTTCATAAAATGCCAAATGCCATTGCTCATTTTCACGCCATAAAACATACGTAGGCTTGAACATTTTACCGTGATCTTCATGGGTCAATGGTGCAAAGAAGATTTTGATTAAGCATTCTGACTTAGAAGTTACCTGAATTCGATGCGTGATCTCATCTGTGATCGTTTCTTTATCAAGCGAATCCAGCCACGATAAGATCTGGCTTTGGCTTGTTTCATCCAGTGATTTTAATCGAGCACCGACAATATATCGGTAGTGGTGTTCTTGCATGAAACGAAGGTTCTTATCACTAAACATTCCCCGATCAGCAACCAAAACAACCTGGTCAATTTGATAACGCTCTTTTAATTTATGAAGAGAAGTGGTTAAAGTATGCCCTTCAAAGGTGTTGCCAGGAAATAATTCATACCCTACAGGCAGGCCATTTTCAGTCATAAATAGAGCTAATACAACTTGAGGTTGATTAAATTTTAGATCTTTACTGTAACCATTTCGTTTAAGTTCATCTTCAGTAAACGACTCAAAGTAAAGAGTTGTCGCATCGTAAAATAAAACACGCAGTTTTTCTCCCGTTAACTGCAAGGTACTCTGTAGCGCATATTTTTGGATCTGCTCACAAAATCCATCATCTATTTTGTCCATCATTTGGTAAACGTGATCTAATTTTAATTTAACTCCAAACTGCTTTGCTAAGATATGGACACTAGCACGTTTGCTATCGGGATTTGCAATTCGTGCCAATACGATCTCACGCAAGATCTGCGCCGAGCGTTGTCTTTTGCTCGGATGAGAAAATGGGTTTTTAAAACCGATATGGTCATAAATATATCCATACACATCATGAATTCCCAGAATCACTCGTTTAGATTCTTCTAAAGAAACACCGCGCAGTAATAAAGCACCGTCAACAGATAACAGTTGACCAAAGCGCGAGCTATTTACTGAAGCATATGGCTTCTTTTTTAGAAGCATCTCATCATGCTGAAGTTCAATAATAATACTACGTGCCACTTGTTTTAACTCTTCGAGTGCTGCTCCAGGCGTTGTGGTACCCACATGTCGAATGACATGTTGTTTTATCTTGCCATCAATACGTTGCGATTTAACAATCTGAATGGAAATATTTTTGCTTCGTGGTGATGATTTTGCTCTAACGTACATATTTAACGCTACTCAGTCCTATATAGGATTATTAAATCACATATCAGGCATTACGTCAATAAAAAAATATTACTTTAAATTCAATTTGTTACAACATATTGAGTGTTAAAATTTGAGCATTTGTAGTGCCTGAGTAAAAAAGTGAATTCTTTATAAATCATGAAGTTATTGAAAATAACGCTCAAAATCGGGAAAACAGTATATAAAAAACCCGTTTCACTGTGGGATGATTATCTTAATTTTCAAGAACAGAACCAACGTGCTATTCGAGTAGTACAAATTGATCATCAAGTGGTCGGTATCTGTACGCTAAAGTGGTTATCAGATTATCCTTCTTTTGCCGTTCAGAACATTCCTGAAATTAATGATTTGTTAGTAGCACCAAACCATCGTAATCAAGGTATTGGGCGTGCTTTAATCACCGCCTTAGAGGATGTAGCTCGATTGAGTGATTACCGGCATATTGGTTTGGCGGTGGGATTATATCAGGATTACGGAGCAGCAAAAATTGTATGCGCACATGGGGTATATTCCTGATGGTAGGGGCATCACTTATGCTTACCAATCGGTTGTACCAGGCCAGGCTTATCCAGTCGATGACGATCTGTTATTTTGGTTTATCAAGGCATTGTAATTATTGCGAGTATTTATGACCATTATTATTGAAACAGAGCGACTGTATTTACGTACTTGGGAGCCGAGGGATACACAGCCTTATTGGATTATTAACCAAGATGCGAAGGTCGTTGAATTTTTATCGGGTTCGATGATTATGGAAGAAGTTAAGCAATTTATGGATAGAGCTAATCAGCAACAAGAAACAAAAGTTTTTACGCTATGGGCTACCGAATTAAAAGAAACGCATGAACTCATTGGCTTTATTGGTTTAAATTATCCTAATTGGGATGCTCATTTTTTACCTGCACCTGAAATAAGTTGGCGTTTAGGTTCTCAATTCTGGGGAAAAGGTTATGCTACAGAAGGTGCAAAAGCTACACTGGCATTTGGATTTAATACGATAGGGCTGGATGAAATTGTATCTTTCACGGTGCCAATGAATCAGCGCTCGCTACGTGTGATGGAG
>CAJCIZ010000188.1 GCA_903970525.1 Myxococcales bacterium
CAAATCCAAGTTTCTATTTCACAAAACTAGATGAAATTCGCCCCGCCATGTTAGCAGACGCGACACACAGCGCCCGCTTGGTCGCAGAACAATTTGCAAAAGACGCCGACGCAGAATTAAAAGGCATACAACACGCCAGCCAAGGCATGTTCCAAGTCATGAGCCGTGATGCTGGTGCAAGTTCTGATGCTGGCGGCGATCAAGGTGGACTGAATTCCATTGATAAAAAAGTCAGATTAGTCACTACAATCGATTACCGCTTAAGATAATGCTTCTTCTCTTTTACCTCTCCCCATAGGGGAGAGATGCTTTTATATAAAATAGGCAAGTTCGCGAGGTCCCCTATGAGCGAGAGCGACTGGAAGCAAGAATCAGTAGTTCCAGAACATTACGCGATGGGGGTTACTTAAGGGGGAGAATCGCGATTCTCCCCCTTAAGTGCAAGCACAAGCTTTGCTTGTGCGCTGCATATAATTCAAGAATGGCTCCCTAATCACATGGACGTGATGCTTGGAGCGGCTCGATCATAGGGGGCCTCACGAGCTTGCGACATTTCGCTCTAACCTTTCCCGTCATTACCTTGATACCAACCCACCATTCTTGCTACTATGAATTATTACAGGGACTTAGGCGCAAGATATGCTTACCGATTATCAGCAAGTTATTCGTGAACTGTCTGAACGAATCGTCGAGGCGCAAAAACCGATACGAGTTTTAGATGCCATCAAATGGGGCGGAAAAATTAAAGAGCAATTCTTTAAAGATCAATTTAAAAAACTGCCTGTTATTGATACCGCCTATTACTTAGAAAGAAATCCCTTACAATTTGACCCTTTAAAAAAAATCGAAGAATTTCATGAGATCGATCGTGCGATACGTCGCAAGCTCGGGCAGTACAGTGGCGTGGGCAGTATTATGCAGCGCATGTGCCGAGAATATTCGCGCGTAGTCGAATTATTATTAGCGCGTGGAACGCCGAAATTTACTGAAATATCGCAGGAATTATATGGTAGCTCCGAAGATGCTTTCCATATCGGCGCACCTACCTTAAAAGATTTAGCAACCTTGGTCACCAATACCTTGGCGAATATCAAAGACCAAGTGACAACGAAAGCCGATGATAAAGTCTTCACCAGTGAAGAAGCCGTGAAAATTTTAAGTGAACGCTTGGGTGCATATTTTGCAGATCGTACCCATGTGCGAGTTGAATTAAGTGACGGTATTCTTGCAGATGCATCAGCCGGTGCAGAACGAATTAAAATTCATGAAGGCTTAATGTTTAGCGAACGTGAAATCCGTGTTTTCGAAATTCATGAAGGCTGGGTGCATTTAGGCACGACACTGAATGGAATGTCTCAACCCGTTTGTACTTTCTTAAGTAAAGGGCCGCCTTCTTCAACTATTACACAAGAAGGATTAGGTATTATTGCAGAAGTCTTCACATTTTCTTCTTATCCGGGCCGTTTAAAACGCTTAACCAATCGCATCACTGCCGTGAATATGGCGGAAGATGGCGCTGATTTTCTCGATGTCTTTAATTTTTATCGCGAGCAAGGCTTGGATGAAGATGAAAGCTATCATTACGCGACGCGCGTGTTTCGCGGCAGTACGCCAGATGGCGGGCCTTTTACGAAAGATTTGTCGTATAGCAAAGGTTTTATTCTCATTTACAATTATATTCGTCTAGCGGTGCAGCGTGGTTTAGTGAGTCAAATTCCGCTGCTCTTTTTAGGCAAAACTACATTAGAAGACGTGCATATTTTGTCAGATTTAGTAGATGAAGAAATTGTCACGCCACCACAGTACGTCCCGCCGCAATTCCAAGATATTGCAGCGCTGAGTGCGTGGATGTGTTATTCATTGTTCTTGAATAAACTAGATTTGCAGCGCTTAGCAACAGATTTTAAAGCGATATTGCATTAACCTTTCCCTTTGCTGCCAGGACGACCTTCGTCAGATTTCATGCTTTCTTCGATAAACGAAATAATAGAGCCTGCAACATCAGCGCCAGTTGCTTTTTCTATACCTTCTAAGCCGGGGGATGCATTCACTTCAATAATGAGCGGTCCGCGATTAGAGCGCACGATATCAATGCCAGCAACACTCAAGCCGATAATTTGTGTTGCGCGTATGGCCATGGTGCGTTCTTCCTCAGTGATTTCAACACTGGTTGCGACACCGCCGCGGTGTAAATTCGAACGAAATTCTTCAGGTGATTTGGCTTGACGCTTCATGGCCGCAACAACTTTGTTGCCTACGACAAAACATCGGACATCAGCGCCCGCAGATTCTTTAATATATTCTTGTACCATGATGTTAACTTTCAGCCCTAAAAAAGCTTCGATAACACTACGCGCTGCTTTTGAAGATTCAACGAGGACAACGCCTACACCTTGTGTGCCTTCTAAAAATTTGATGAGAAGTGGAACGCCGCCTGCCATTTTAATTAAATCGGGTATGACGTCAGGTGAGTGTGCAAAACCAGTGATAGGCATGCCTATGCCTTTCTTAGAAAGCAATTGCAAAGAGCGTAACTTATCGCGTGCACGCGTAATGGCAATAGAATCATTAACGCAAAATACGCCCATCATTTCTAGTTGTCGCACAACCGCGGCGCCATAAAAAGTGATGGATGCGCCAATACGAGGAATGACTGCATCATAATGTTTTAGCTCACTGCCTTTGTAGTGAATAGTTGGGCGCGCTGATGTGATGTTCATATAGCAACGTAATGTATCAATCACATCTGCATGATGTCCGCGTTGTGTTGCCGCTTCGACTAAGCGATGGGTCGAATAGAGGTCGCGTCTTCGCGATAAAATAGCAATTTCCATGATGTTGGCCTTTGTTATGGTTTTACTTTTCTTGTTACAAAAGATCGTGCTGGATTAATTTTATAGCGCCCTCGAATTGCGCTTCTACCCAGCAACATCCGAAATAACATCGAATCTCGTTCAGTGAGTGTAATCTCAATAGGCCAGGTATGGTTTCCTATTGTCACTGGTGTTTGAATCACGTACCGTTCTTCAAGATGGCCGCCAGAATCTGACACCCAACGTAAATCAATAATATCCGCAACGCAAGTCATAATAGTTTCACTGTCATGTTGCAGAGGATGCAGGTCAAAATAAATTCTATCTTTGTTGCCTTCTTTGAAAGGACGCAAAGAAAATGCATGTAGTGCAGAGGTGCGCGCGCCCGTATCAACTTTAGCCTTGATTTTATCAATGCCTAGACCCGGTAGCGATACCCATTCGCGCCATCCCACTGTGCGGTATTTTTTTTTCATACAATCCTTAGATTATGAAGCTATTATTTTAATCGGTAAAGGGTTGGTTCCGCTACCAGCAAATAATGAGCGACTGGGGAATGGTAGTTCAATGCCTTTCTCGTCAAATGCTTTTTTAATTTCATTTTGAAGAGTGGTTTTTAATTCGGTGTAATTAGGTCTGCTGCACCAAGCTGAAAATTGCAAATTCACACTAGAATCGCCAAATTCAAGAATTTGAAATGAAGGTCTAGGGTCAATCAAACAATGTAGATTTTTGTCTGCGACTTCCATCATCACTGCTTTGACTTGATCTAAATTCTCTTTGTATGCCACGCCTATTTTTAAATCGATGCGACGAATTGGAAAATAAGAAAGATTGATGATAGCTGATTTGATCAGTAATTCATTTGGGATGCGTACCAGCGTGTTGTCTAGTGTGCGCATTTTAACAGAGAGTAAATCAATTGATAAAACCTCTCCTTGCAAATCATTTATTTTAATCGTGTGCCCCACTTCAAAAGGTTTTTCGCCTATCATAAAAACGCCGCTGATGATATTAGACATAGACGTTTGAGAAGCGATACCAATGGCAACTGTTAAAATGCCCGCGGCACCCAATAAAGCGCCTATATGAAAACCCAGTTGATCAAATACGGCGACAATAAAAATGGCCATCACAAAATAAAAAACAAAACGCTTTTGCAACATAGCTTGTTGTGGCGTTAAATGTTTAATTAATGCTTTAGCTAACGCGCTGCTTAAGAGGCGCGCCACAGCATAACCGATGATGAGTAAAAAACCCGTGCGTAAAATAGGTTCTATGTGGAGTTGAAACGTATTATAAAAAGTTGGGCTCATAATTATTCCGTCAATAAGCTATAAAATAGCGAGATGAAATTCATGGGCTTCAGCGGAAAGCGCGGTTTGGAGATTAGTATGGCATTCTTTGCCATATGAGGCGCGCCTTTGCTCTGTTTGACAATATGGTTGTTATGTAATTCATTTTTTATCACGATTTCTTCAGTCCACAAGCCGCCGTTTTCATCAGCAAAAATAGATAAATGTGACAATGGCAAGCTCAGTTGTTCAATGAGTAAGGGTGTGTAATGATGATTATGAATGACAACTGGTGTGAGCACACGATGTTGTCTAATCGGTAATTCTTCGATATTCGTCCGACAAAAAGTTCGGCTAGAATAACATAGTTCACCTTCGCGCGTGTTAGGTCCATGCCAAGTGTCAGATTGGCGTATGCTTGGTATTTCATCCAACAATATTCCCGATCCTGTTTCGATGCGCACCCAAACAGGAGAGCTCACATAAATGGTGATGTGTTCATCAGGCGGTATTGAAAAAGAAGTTTCCGCGCGTGAGACTTGCGAGCGATCCGCTAGCGTCGGCGTCAAAATGATGGTCGGATCTGTGTGGTGAAACACATAGCGTCTAAATTGTAGTTTGTCTTTTGGGAAGTCTGGACAATCTTCCTGTGCGATTTTTATCGTATTTTTTTCAAGATCTTCGGATGAGTAACTGGCGAGCCGCCATTCTTTTGCGAGTCGCTCTATCCCAAGGAGCATAGGGCCAATTTCCCAAAAGCGCGCATTTTGTTCTTCTAATTTAAAAGTGCCCCACCATGCGGCTTCTTGCTTCTTCATTTCTGGATTCTCATCCCTGATGTTGATGGGTTCATTCTAACACGATTTATTGGATTTCGTATTGTCTTACCAGAGGCAGAAGAATGGTGTTCCAGGTCTCAAGATCTAGCGCGCCGACTTGACGATATCGCACCACGCCTTGGTCATCAATTAAGAATGTTTCAGGTGTGCCATAAACACCCATTTGCAAGGCAACAAAGCCAGTGGTATCCAGGCCTGTTGTCACATAGGGATTTCCCCATTTTTGTAGCCAGCGTTTTGCGGCTTGCGAGCCGTCGCCATAATTTAAACTATAGATTGGGATCTTATATTCTTGCGAAATTTTCATTAAAATGGGTTGTTCTATCTGACAAGCATGACAACCCGATGTCCAAAAATTTAATAATGCAACATGCCCTACGATATCGTGTTGTGTAAATGTTTTGTCAGGCTGCATCAAATCTATCACGCGAAAAGAGGGCAGAGAGACTTCTGCGACAGATGTTGCTCCGGGTGTCGGTGTGGATGAATTGCTGTGATAGAAAAACAGGCCGAGCATTAAAAGAAGTATCGCTATAATAAATGATTGTTGCATGAGTTCGTCGCGTGAATAATATGTAAGGGTAGCGAATAATTTATCTGAGTATGCTATCTTATTTTAGTGGAAATGTCTAAATAGTTAAGGATTCAATATCAATGTCAACTCATCCCGTTCCCGTGGAATACGCTCGCCAAACAAATTTAACCGAAGCGCAATATCGAAAACTCTATGATCGCTCTCTGCGTGATCCTACGAATTTTTGGAGCGAAATGGCGCAAAAATTTGTGACATGGTACAAGCCTTGGGATGCTGTTTTAACAGGCAGTTTTGAAAAATTAAATATGGCTTGGTTTAAGCAAGGCAAATTGAATGCAGCTTATAATTGCTTGGATCGTCATCTGGGAACACGATCAAAGCAAGCCGCTATCATTTGGGAAGGTGATAATCCCGATGAAGTGCGTCATATCACTTATGCAGAATTGTATGAAGATGTTTGTCGCTTTGCGAATGTTTTAAAAAAACAAAATGTCAAAAAAGGGGATCGTGTTTGTATTTATATGCCCATGGTGCCAGAAGTCGTTGTTGTGATGTTGGCATGTGCACGCATTGGCGCCATTCATTCTGTTGTATTTGGTGGGTTTTCTCCAGAAGCATTAGAGAGTCGAATTCTCGATGCGGATTGTCATATGGTCATTACGGCCAATGAGGGATTGCGTGGTGGAAAAGTAATTCCGCTGAAAAAAAATGTGGATGAAGCCTTAATCAATTGTCCGCAAGTGCGTAAAGTTATTGTGATAAAACGCACAGAAAATCCAGTGTCTTGGCAAGAGGAGAGAGATTTATGGTATCACGATCTCATGAAGACAGTGATGCCACAATGCCCACCTGAAATGATAGATTCTGAAGATTCATTATTTGTTCTCTACACCTCAGGCTCAACCGGAAAACCAAAAGGCATTTTACATACCACAGGTGGCTATCTTGTTTATGCTGCTGTGACGCATCACTATGTTTTTGATTATCATGACGGTGAAATTTACTGGTGTACCGCGGATGTCGGATGGATTACAGGGCATACTTATTCTGTGTATGGTCCTTTGTTAAATGGCGCGACGACTCTGTTATTTGAAGGTGTTCCGCATTACCCAAGTTTTTCTCGTTTTTGGGAAATCATAGATAAACATAAGGTTAATATTTTTTATACGGCGCCGACAGCGATTCGTGCTTTACGTAGAGAAGGGGATCAATTTCTCCAAGGTACGACGCGAGAAAGTTTAAAATTACTGGGGACAGTGGGCGAACCCATTGGCCCTGATGTGTGGGAATGGTATTACAGTGTTGTGGGACAGAGTCGTTGTCCTGTCGTCGATACTTGGTGGCAGACTGAAACCGGTGGGATTTTGATTAGTCCTTTGCCTGGCGCAACACCCCTGAAAGCAGGCTCAGCAGCATGGCCATTTTTTGGAGTGGAGCCTGCGATTGTCGATGATCATGGCAATGAAGTGGCAGATGATCAAATGGGTAAGCTCATCATTAAAAAACCTTGGCCCGGTATGATGCAAACAATTTATAAAAATCGTGATCGTTTTGTCGCTGCCTATTTCAAAGAATTTCCTGGAAATTATTTAACAGGCGATGATGCAAAACGAGATAGCTCAGGCTATTACTGGATTACCGGTCGCAACGATGATGTGTTAAAAATCGCAGGTCATCGAATTGGTACAGGTGAAGTGGAAGCAGCTTTGTTGCATAACGCGGATGTGTCTGAAGCAGCGGTGGTCGCTGTGCCGGATGAAATCAAGGGCGAGGCAATCTATGCTTTTGTCACATTAAAAGTAGATATTAAGCCAACGGAAGAAATCAAGAAGGCTTTAATCCAACAGGTACGTAAATCAATAGGCGCAATTGCGACGCTATCTTATGTACAATGGGCCGATACTTTGCCCAAAACTCGATCAGGTAAAATCATGCGTAGATTATTACGTAAGATCGCAAATAATGACTTAACAGAGCTGGGAGACACGTCTACTCTGGCGGATCCGCAAGTAGTGGATAATTTGATTGCAAACCGACTTGCAGTGGAGGAGTCGTCTCGCAATAATTAGTGTTATACTGGATGTATAGCTGACTCAGGGATTGATAAAATGCGTATGAAGTTTAAGTACGTTTTAGTCGTAATATTTATCATGATGCTGTTTGCGTTTGTTCCGTGGATTGATGGGTTGGTTTTTAAATATAAATATATAGCCATGCTCACGCGAGTGGGAAATGTTAATGCGCTAACAGTTCAGTTTACGCAATATCATTTAGGTTGGTTAAGTTCAGATGCCACAGTTATTATTAATCCCGTAGCAAATAATCCTAATACGGCTATTACCCTCAATCAACACATCACGCACGGACCTCTTTTAAAAGATCCCATCTCTGATCGTTATGTGCATTCTGTCGGATTGATTCGCACTGTTCTGCATTTGCCGCCAAAAGTAGAAAATCTTTTGTTAGGCAACGCTGCGACGGGAGGCATCGTACAAATTACAACATTAGCAACCTTCCATGGTAATTTTACCAATCAATTTATGGTGTCGCCGATCTCAGTCAATAAATCAGAACAAGATAAATTTGCGCTGCAAGGCTTGAGTGGTATTGTAGATGTTGAATTTCCAGAGTCACGAATCAGTCATATTTCAACAGCTATGACCGCCGGCTCTATGTTATTGCAAAACACGATAGGTGAAGTGTCTATTTTAGGGTTGAAATCTTCGGGTGATAAAACCTGTCCTTTTCTCAGTTTGTGTAATGGCACAGCCAAGACAAATATTCCACAAATCACGCTGAAAACACCTGCCGGTTTGAATGTGAGTGTTAATAAGTTGAATGTATTAACGACATATGGAATAGATGACCAGAACAACTACAATAGTTATTTTCAATTGACTTTAGATAAGTGGGCATCGACTGCTTCTACGGCTGGGCCCATTAATATGCAGTTTTGGGTCAATAATATTAATAGTGCTGCACTCATCAAATTAGTGGATAGCATCAAACAAGCGAAAGGTAAATTAAGTGCGAGCGATCCTGCGGCGCAGCAATTATTTGTTGATCAGCTCAGTATGACCGGTGCGCATATGATTCAAGCGAATTCAGTGATCAGTTCTGATATCAAAGTGAATACTTCATTAGGCGGATTATCCTCTGTTGCAAGAATCTTTTGGCCAGCCAAAACAGATTTGCCCAATACGATTAAAGAAGTGCAAGAAAAAATTTCTTATCAAATTAATATTCGTGCAGCGCAAGCACTCATTGCTCAGCTGGTGAAAGTAATGGATGCTAATCACATTGAATGGAATATCATTAAAGCGCAAACACAAGCGACCGCAGGCTCCCCGTTGCCAGCAGCAACAAATAATATTGAAGATGAAGTCAAAAATTGGATCACTCAAAATAAAGTGTCAGATGATGTCGGCAAGCAAATTATTTTGCTCTATAAGCAGCATCTTGCGCCAGAAATTTTTGGCTTGGCTATGGACAAGCTATCAGCAAATGGTGCGCTGGACGCAGCGCTAGCCACTCAATTGAAAGATGAATATTCTAAGGCGAATCAGAGCTTGGCAATTTCCCCTGATTCAGATTCAGAAGAGGCAACAACTGCAACGCAAGCGACGCCCACAGTGCCCGCTGAAAATGTGCCTAATAATTTTATGCAGACACAGTTGCAAGCATTGTTAAAACTCAATTATATCATGCGTGATAAAAATGAATTTGTTACTTATATTGATCGCCAAAATGGCGTGACAAAAATAAATGGTATTGTCTACTCCAGTATGCCTGCAGAACTAGTGCCCCCCAAATAATGTGTAGTGAAAATTAGGAGAGCTTCGTATGCCAATGAATGTCACGCAAAAACTCATTCAATCACACTTGCATGAAGGTGAAATGATTCCAGGACAAGAAATTGCCTTAAAAATCGATCAAACACTTTGCCAAGATGCAACAGGCACATTGGTGATGTTAGAGCTGGAAGCCATGGGCGTAGAGCGAGTCCAGACGGAATTATCCGCACAATATGTCGATCACAATTTAATACAAGAAGATTTTAAAAACGCAGACGATCATTTGTTTTTACAGAGCGCTGCCGAACGATTTGGTTTGTGGTTTAGCCGTCCAGGTAATGGCGTGAGCCATCCTGTGCATATGGAAAATTTTGGCAAGCCCGGTAAAACATTATTAGGCTCAGATAGCCACACTTGCGCAGCAGGTTGTTTAGGCATGTTGGCAATCGGCGCAGGCGGATTGGAAGTTGCCACAGCCATGGCTGGCTATCCTATGCATGTCAAAATGCCTAAAGTGTTTGGCGTAAAACTCAAAGGAAAGTTGCCAGATTGGGTGAGTGCAAAAGATGTGATTTTAGAAATGTTGCGTCGTCATAGTGTGAAAGGCGGTGTGAATTGTGTGATTGAGTATTACGGTCCAGGGTTAAAAAATCTTTCAGCTATGGATCGTCATGTGATTGCAAATATGGGCGCAGAATTGGGCGCAACTGGAACTGTTTTCCCTTCAGATAAAGAAACATTAAAATTTTTAAAGAGTCAGCAGCGCGAAAAAGATTGGGTAGAATTGGTTGCAGATAAAGGTGCAAAATATGATTTACACGATGAAATCGATTTGTCGCAGTTAGAGCCTTTGATTGCAAAACCATCTAGCCCAGACAAGGTTGTGCCAGTGAGAGAAGTGTTGGGACAAGACATTTATCAAGCTTATGTCGGATCATCCGCTAATCCAGGGTATCGGGATTTTGCTATTGCAGCACTCATGGTGAAAGGAAAACGTATACATCCCGGCGTGTCTTTTGATGTGAATCCCTCTTCGCGTAATGGATTAGAAGAATTGGCGAATGAAGGTTTGCTGACAGATTTAATACATGCGGGCGCACGTATTCATCAAGCCGGTTGTAATGGTTGTATTGGCATGGGCCAAGCGCCCGCGACAGGCAGAAATAGTTTGCGCACAGTACCAAGAAATTTCCCGGGTCGCTCTGGCACGCAAGAAGACAGTGTTTTCCTCTGCAGTCCTGAAGTGGCAACTGCGTCTGCGTTGAAAGGTGTTATCGCCGATCCGCGAGAATTAGGCGCTTATCCTAAGGTCAAATTACCGCGTAAAACAATTGTGAATCGCGAAATGTTACAAGCACCTTTGTCGCCAGAAAAAGCACGCCATGTTAAATTAATCAAAGGTCCTAATATTGCATCATTACCAATACTGCGACCGCTTACACAAGAATTACGTTTACCGGTGTTACTCAAAGTTGGCGATAATATTTCTACCGATGAAATCATGCCAGCGGGTGCGCGTGTGTTACCGTATCGCAGCAATATTCCTAAAATCAGTGAGTTTGTTTTTGATGCCATTGATGAAACGTATCATAAGCGCGCCCAAGAAAGACATGGTGAAGGTGGGCATGCCATTGTAGGCGGCGAAAATTATGGTCAAGGCTCTAGTCGTGAACATGCGGTTTTAGCGCCACGTTATTTAGGATTGCATGCAGTCATTAGCAAAACCTTTGCGCGCATTCACTGGCAAAATTTAGTGAATTTTGGCGTACTGCCTTTGGTATTAAAAAATCCGGCGGAGTATAACAAAATTTCGCAAGGCGATGTGTTAGTGATGAAGCATGTGCCTGAGACCCTTAAAAAAAGCCATGAGATTATTGCAACGATAGAAGGTAAAGGAACAGAAATTCCTCTGCTGCATGCGCTTTCTCCGCGACAGGTAGAGATATTAATCGAAGGTGGCTTAATCAATTGGATTAAAAAACATCCTAGAAAAAACTAAGTAGGGATAGCGCATGTCAAACCCACAAAAAACGCAGACTCTCTTTCATTGGGATGACCCGTTTTTTTTCGATGATCAACTGAGTGAAGAAGAGCGTCTTGTGCGTGATGCAGCGCATGCTTATGCGCAAGAAAAATTACAGCCGCGTGTGCAAGAAGCTTTTCATCAAGAACATTTTGATCGTGAGATTTTTCGTGAAATGGGTCAGGCGGGATTTTTAGGTGCGACGATTCAAGGCTATGGTTGCGCAGGTATTAACGCAGTGTCCTATGGATTGGTGATTCGAGAAATTGAACGTGTGGATTCAGGATATCGATCTGCCATGAGCGTGCAATCAAGTTTAGTGATGCATGCTATTCATGCGTGTGGCAGCGAAGCACAACGCAAAAAATATTTGCCGCCATTAGCAGCGGGAGAATGGATAGGATGTTTTGGATTAACAGAGCCGAATCATGGTTCTGATCCTGCTGACATGGAAACACGCGCAAAATCCACGAAAGGCGGTTACCTGTTAAAAGGCACAAAAATGTGGATAACGAATTCCCCTATCGCCGATATTTTTATTGTCTGGGCGAGAAATGATAGCGGACGGATACGCGGATTTATTTTAGAAAAAAACATGCCAGGTTTGTCAGCGCCAGTGATGCATGGCAAATTAAGTTTGCGTGTATCAGTCACGGGAGAAATTGTCTTAGACGATGTGTTTGTTCCCGCCGAGAATGAGTTGCCGAATGCGGATGGCTTGTCTGGCCCATTAGGGTGTTTAGATCAAGCGCGTTATGGCATTGCATGGGGTGCGTTAGGTGCTGCAGAATTTTGTTGGCATGCGACCCGTCAGTATGTATTAGACAGAAAGCAATTCGGGCAACCTTTAGCAGCAAACCAATTAATCCAATTTAAATTAGCGAATATGCAAACACAAATTTCATTAGGCTTGCAAGGTTGTTTGCGAGTCGGTCGTTTAAAAGAAGAAGGCAAAGTGTCAACGCCGATGATTTCATTGATTAAACGCAATTCCACCTTGGTCGCATTAGATGTCGCAAGAGAAGCGCGCGATATGCACGGTGGCAATGGCATCATGGAAGAATTTAACATTATGCGTCATATGGTTAATCTCGAAACTGTCAAAACGTATGAAGGGACTGCTGATATTCATGCCATGATTTTGGGTCATGCTCAAACAAATATTCAAGCTTTTAAGCCTAAAGGAAATAAAGCGTAAAGCTCACCCTCACCCAACCCTCTCCCGCCAGCGGCAGGATTGAACCGCAACACTTTACGTGGGAGAGGGTTGGGTGAGGGTGAAGTTTTCCTCTATAAAAGGTATAATCCCCCATTTTTTCAAGAAAGCTAAAAATTTTAAGAGGCATCAATGCAAAAGATAGTCGAAACCGATGTGGCAATCATTGGGGGTGGAATAGCAGGATTATGGCTGCTCAATCGCCTACGCCAGTTAGGTTTTTCAGCCATTTTGGTGGAATCCGCTATGTTAGGCGGCGGTCAGACCCATAAAGCGCAAGGCATCATTCATGGTGGCACCAAGTATGCATTGCAGGGCACTGTCACGGCTGCGGCGCAAGCGATCGCTGAAATGCCGATGGTCTGGCAACAATGCTTAGAAGGTAAAGGTGATATCGATTTAACCCATGTGCCGATTTTGTCACAACATCAATATCTTTGGTCGCCGAGTAAATTGGCAGGCAAATTAACGGGTTTTTTCGCTTCCATGGCATTACAAGGAAAAGTAGAAGCGTTAGCCCCAGAAAATTATCCAACAGTATTTCAAAATCAACAATTCAAAGGTTTGGTTTTTTCATTAGAAGAAATGGCAATTGATGTTTATGCCTTGGTTCGCGAATTAGTGAAACCAAATCAAGATGTGATTTTTAAAATTGATCCGCTCCATCCCAATCAAATTCAGATAGATGAAGAAGGCAATATTACTTCACTAGAAGTACAAGCAGCGCCTAGCGATCCTGTACAAATCAAAGCGCAAAAATATATTTTTACTGCAGGCGCAGGCAATGAATTATTGCTGAAGAAATTAAACAAACATGACTTAGCCATGCAGCGCAGACCTTTGCATATGGTTGTCGCGAAAACTGATTTTACGTATCCCGTTTTTGCGCATTGTTTAGGAATAGGCTCTGTGCCACGACTGACGATTACGACGCATCCAACCCATGATGGTAAAACCGTATGGTACTTGGGCGGACAGTTAGCAGAAGAAGGCGTGAAACGCAGCCCTGAAAGCCAAGTTGAAATGGCAAAGAAAGAATTAAAAGATCTCTTTCCTTGGTTAGATTTTAGTTCCGCACAATTTGCCAGTTTCATGGTCGATCGCGCTGAACCTTTGCAGCCAGGTGGCAAGCGTCCTGATAGCGCTTATGTGAAAGAAATAGGAAATATCTTGATTGCATGGCCTGCCAAAATGGCGTTGGCACCCAAGTTAACTTCAGAAATCATTGAAGCCTTAACGCGTGCCAATGTGAAGTTGGGTGCTTTCGATACGCGTGCGATGCGTGCATTTCCTATGCCAGTGTTGGCAAAACCGATATGGGATGAATTATTAACATGAAAAAAATTGCATTAGGCAATACTCACTTATCCGTTAGCATGCTGGGTTTAGGCACCGTGAAGTTCGGTCGTAATCAACAAGTGAATTATCCGCAAGCTTTTGCGTTGCCTAGCAATAAAGAAATTATAGAACTGTTAGCTTGCGCGCAGGATTTAGGTATCAATTTATTAGATACCGCGCCTGCTTATGGTAGCAGTGAAGAACGCCTAGGACCTTTGTTAAAAGGCCAACGACATCACTGGGTTCTCGCAACGAAATTTGGTGAAGAGTTTGTTCATGGCGCGTCACAGTTTGATTTTAGCAAAGAAGCGGCACAAAAAAGCATAGAGCGCAGCTTAAAGCGTTTAGGGACAGATTATCTCGATATCATATTAGTCCATTCTAATGGTGAAGATAAAAAAATTATTGAAGAACAAGGCGTTTTTTCAACTTTAAATGAATTCAAGCAAGCCGGTTTGATTCGAGCCTTCGGCATGTCGACCAAAACCATAGAAGGCGGGTTGATGGCTGTCGAACAATCCGATATTGTGATGGTGACGCATAATCCTTTGCATTCAGCGGAACAAGCGGTGATAGCGCATGCGCATAAACACAATAAAGGGATTTTTATTAAGAAAGCATTTGCGAGCGGACACTTACAAAAAATCAGTGGCGTTGATCCTGTGCTAGAAGCAATGCGCTTTATTTATCAAGAGCCAGGTGTGAGCAGTATTATTGTAGGCACTTTAAATCCGGAGCATCTCAAGCATAATGTTGCTTGTGCAAATCAACTAATGGAATAGAAGTCATACATGAAAATCTATCTTGTTGGCGGCGCGGTTCGCGATAAATTACTGGGTCGTCCGGTTAAAGAAAAAGATTTCGTCGTAGTCGGTGCAACCCCTGCTGACATGCTCAAAAAAGGTTTTCGCCAAGTCGGCAAAGATTTCCCTGTTTTTCTCCATCCTGAAACAAATGAAGAATATGCGCTAGCGAGAATGGAGCGCAAAGTCGGTCGTGGTTATACTGGTTTTGAATTTGATGCATCACCCAGTGTGACGTTAGAAGAAGATTTGCTGCGGCGTGATTTGACGATTAACGCGATGGCAGAAAGTGCAGAAGGTGCTTTAATCGATCCCTTCCATGGCCAAGCAGATTTAAAAAAGAAATTATTACGTCACGTCTCACCTGCTTTCATAGAAGATCCCGTGCGCATATTACGCTTAGCGCGTTTCGCAGCACGATTTTCTGCATTAGGTTTTACTGTCGCGCCAGAAACGATGCAGCTCATGCAAGAGATGGTGACATCGGGTGAAGTCGATGCTTTAGTGGCTGAGCGTGTATGGAAAGAACTAGAGCGCGCGTTGCAAGAAGAACATCCGGAAAAATTTTTTGAAGTGTTAGAAGCGTGTGGTGCGTTATCAGTCTTATTTCCGCAGTTAAAAAATACCAATATTGTCGAATTAAAAAAAGCAGCGGAACAGTTTCAGGATGACGAGCTAAGATTTTCTGTTTTATTACATCATCTCACTGCTGCGCAAATTAAAGAAATCACTGAAAGATATCGTGTGCCAGCTTCTTATCGTGATTTAGCGCTGTTGGTTTCTGAGCATCTCGATAAATATACTCATGCAAAAGATTTTTCAGCTGAACAATTGCTGAATGTGTTATTAGTCACAGATGCATTCCGACGCGGCGCCCGTTTTGAAAAGTTTCTCAATGCGTGTTTATCCATTACGGGTCAGCCCAAGGCTTTTCTTGATGCGGTATTAGCAGCGGCAAGCGCCGTCACAACCAAAGATTTATCCTTAGAAAACCTGCCAGGAAATGAGATCGGCAAACTCCTCAATAGTAAGCGCATTGATTCTATTAACAATTTTCTCTCAAATATTAATTTATCCAATAAATAGTTTGACAATTAAAGTATTATTTTGATAAACTATCTCCACGTGTCGCCCTGGAGATCGGGGCATTTTTTTACCCAAATACTTTATAAATTGTAATATTTAAAAAACGAAATAAAAAAACGAGGAAAATCCACCATGACAAACCGCAAACAAGAAATTTATCAAGAAATGAATACTTCTTCGACTGGGTATTTACAACTTTGGGGTTTGATCTTTGGTGAAGCGCAAGCTATTCACGATGGTTTGGGCGCTGTGCCTGATGTTATTTACCCGGGCAATCCTGGTAAAGCCGATGTGCTCCCTGCTGAGGGATTGGGTCTCATGGGAGCGCTAGGAAAAATTTCACCGTATCTGAGTTTTTTATCTCCCATTGCTTTTTGGGAAGAATCCAAGCGTTTTTACAATGAAAAAAATAAATCTTTCGAAAAGACACTAGATTTCAGTGTCACACAAATCAAACGCGTGGTTGCAGTCACTGCAACGCTTCTTGCTCTCACCGGTGTCGCTTATCTTGCGCCTTATCTCATTGCGGGATTATTAGGATTAGGTGTTGTCTATGCGTCTTTTTGCATAGTGAAACATTTATACCGCGCCTACCACGCGCACAAAGAAGGAGATACAGAAAAAAGAAATCAGCACTTATGGGGTGTTGCTAAGCAAGCATTAAATTTGGCAGTAGAAACACTGGGATTTATGTTGAATTTAAGTTTCTGTTTCAACATAGGATCCAAATTAGCTGATGCATTAGGGTTATTGCAAGCAGGAAAACTTTTCAAGTCACTGGATATGACAAAAGCAGCGGGCGCAATATTCCAAGCAACCAAACCTTTGTTATATGGTTTTGGTGTTTTAATCACGCTAGGCTTAACAAAAACAGCGTTTAACTATAATCAAGAAACTTGGCAAGCACTGAAAAGTCCTAAGCAAACGTTAAAAAACGTTGTTGAAAAATATAAAACAACGTGTCGCAACCTGTGGCAAGCGTTTGAAAAACCCATGAATCTCGTTAAAAAAACCGTTTATTTTCCACCACTCACCTTGGTTTTATCAGCGGCATTGTTTTCTGTTGGCTGTGTTGTAGTAGCGCTAGAAACAGCGAGTTTAGTGGTGAGTGCAGTCTCGCGCGCATTTTCACTGCTGGTTGCGCCTGTGCAAATTGCAGCAAATAAAATTAAAGAGAAAATAATGCCTGTGAAAAAAACACAACACAAACAACAAGAGCATGAACTTGCACGATTGTCTGCTGAGCCATTAATTCAAATCGCCCAGGTTAAACAACAAGAAAAAGACAGACAAGAAAAACAAGCTGAACGTGAGATGACATTGCAATCTGAGCATCAAAAGATGCAAAAAATCCTTAAAGATAAAGTGGCTAGCTTAGAACAAGATATGCAACGCAAGCCGAATAGCTTGAAATTACAATCCAAATTATTTTTTGTGAAAGAACTGCAAACAAAATTAGGCACGACTGCTTTAGCAGATAGTCTAGGCGTAACAGGCGAAGATAAAATCATACCTTATGATCTCAACAAAACAGTCGATGAGGTTGAGCAAGGCGCATTGAAAATCAGCCCTTATGTTTATCAATCATTCTGGGGTGGTCGTCAATTTAAAGATGAGCAAGGTGGTATAGAAAAAATTTCTCGCATGATGAAAAGTTTGGATGAAAAAGTCAGAGCAGAGCGGGAGAGAAATGAGGAAGATTGTTCTCATAAGAGGGCTGCGAGAGCCGCATAATTGATGATGTTCAAATCTGTCATGCCAGCGTGCTTTCAGCTGGCATCCATCTTTCCATTACACAGGCAACGCCGGAGCACACAAAGGGCTGGATGCCAGCTAATCAATAGCTAATCTAGAATTTATCAA
>CAJCIZ010000189.1 GCA_903970525.1 Myxococcales bacterium
TTTCGTACAATGGTTACCTTAAAATCGGCATCATAACGACGACGGGTTTGCTTATCAGACATAACTTTCTCCATTTAATTTGAGACAATACTTGTCTCTTAACTAATTGGTCAAGTGTATGATTCCATCTGAAGCGGTACAGTAGCATAGGGTTTTATTTTTGATAAGATATTGGCGCACACTGAGTAAAAATCCCGTGTTGTAAATCATCGGTAAAATATGATTATTTATTACCTTTGTTTGTTGGTGATATAGCGCTTGATTGATAATTTTGACGCTGGGTCTGTGGAGGGCTATGTTCTTTTTTTTCATCGGGTGATTTAGTTGTATTAGAAGCTTGTTTGTCAGGATAAAAAAAAGCACTTTCATTGCCGCTAGTATCTTTTAGCATTGTGTCAGCTAAATATAGGCCTGATTTATACTTATGTTGTGCTTGGATATCTTGATCGGGGTCTCGGAATGTAATCTCTTCATATGACTTTCCAAATAAGCGTAAGATTTCATTTTCATCTTCTAGATTTGCGCAGTTATTTAGTAATGCAGTCTTAAAATCAATATAGTTACTATCAACTAGAACAGCTACTTGGCATTGGAGTAATTGAATAAGCTTTGCCTCCAATGCTGAGGTGTAGCCGTCTTCTTTTTCTGGATCATCGATTGCCATAAATTGTAATGTATCTTCATCGGGGGCCGCATAGATTTTGATATCAATAAAGCCAAATTTAATGGCTAATTTTTTGATTTTTTCTATGTTGTTGTTTTCCTTGAGCATTTTACTAAGCGTTTTCATTTCTCCCCCTGGAAAATTTTAATACAATTTTGCTTGTATTGGCATATACTGAGTATTATATAGCCATTTGGGCAGCTTATCTATGGGAATAGTTATATTTCGAAAGGT
The DNA here is from genome assembly GCA_903970525.1 of Myxococcales bacterium. GTDB lineage: Bacteria > Pseudomonadota > Gammaproteobacteria > DSM-16500 > DSM-16500 > UBA5158. The sequence continues at coordinate 899 of CAJCIZ010000189.1, forward strand.
GGGTGCTCTCTATGCGTACAAGGGAAGAATCTTTAGAAAGTATTATTGCCTGTAGTGAGCATGCTATTGGGCTACTTAAAGATTTACATGCAAAAAATACACTCACTTCGGTTGATAAACATAGTTTTGTTAGAGTATTTTCCATGCTTGGTGAGGCAATGACTTTTTTTAGAGATGATAGCCCTGCTACTAATGCATTGCGGAATTTGAAGGTTATCAATGAAAGTTCGTCCTCGTCTGAATCAACTGAAAATAGGAAAGGCTTAGTAGTAGGGTATACAGGATTAAGAAATCGATTATTGCATGAATATGTTTTCAAAAAACTAACGGGAGATGAAGCAATATTTACAAAAGCATATAATTTTTCAAAATTTAATATTTCCCAGTTAGAACAAGCTCTGCAAAATATAAAATCACTATTAGCTCAATCAAGTATTAATAGTGTGCCAGCAATAACAAATGAAAGTTTATCTCTGTCTGCTTCATCATCATCATCCTCTTCTTCCGTAGTAGAGCCAAAGGAAATAAAAATTGAGTTACCTGTTACTCCAGCTCGTAAAGTGATAAACACACCACCTAAGGATACATCACAATATAATATCCTCGACTATGCGATTTTTGCCCAAAAGGAGTTTTCTGCATTAACAAAATCGTTGGAATTAATGAGAGTTAATTTATATAATTTTTCTGCAACTAAAAATGCACTTCGTGAGAACAGTCATTTTCAACAGGCTACCTTGAACCACATTGAAAATATATGCACTTGTATTAAGGGCTACTTCGGGAGATTTGAAAATATACATTATTCAGACTTGAACGAAGATCATCCGATAGTAAAGCTACAATCTAATCTTTCTCCAAAAGCATATGATATGCTAATTAATGCTCATGGTATACGTGCAGGTATAGCACATGATATATCACTATTATTTAGTCCAAATAAAGCATTAAATAATATTTCACAATTGAGAGAGATCAACAATAAATATTTTACTCCTTTGATTGATCATTTAAAGACTACATTTCAGCCATGTGAAGAACTTGTTGATTTGGAGAGTAAGCAATTTGATACAAGCTCTTCATCTACCTCTAGTTCGGAATCAATATTAAGTAATACAGGGGACAAGCGGACTGTCTCACCCAAGCAAACTCCTGTCCAGGAAGATCAAGGAAAGAAAGTTAAAATCGAGCAACCAGAAAATGACGATACCACAAGTCAGCCAAGTGTTCAGTCTGATCAAGCTCAAGGTGTTGTGTCAGTGCCATCACCTCGTGGTGGAATTTATGGCCCCGTTTCAACTTTCACCCTTGGTTCCAGCATGGCTCAATCCTCAGCTCAGATTACAGAGAACCCGTCGACGGAAGCTGAACAAGAGCAACTTGAGAATGATAAAGATAAACCTCCTTCTCCAAGATAATAAATCATATGTTTTTTCTGGTAATAGTTCGGGCAAGCAACATAACTATTTTTTAACTGTTAATTCTTTGTCTATGGGAATCTCAGTTACGATTATGAATTACAAAAGTTCATTTAAGTTATGAGATTTAATGCAATTCATTTTGGGATGATAGGCGCCACGGTTGCTTGATCAAAAAATGTCATGTCTGTTGTGAAAAACTCGTTCATGTATTACTAATCCAGCTTTTACTAATTTTTGCATTATTTTATAGCTACGTAGTTTTTTTTATTCCAAATTCTTTTTCAATCTGCGGCATTTCACAGAACCCAAATCATTAATGAATCTCAAAATCTCTACGTCACGTTCAGTCATCTTCATATTATTATCTCATCTAATATTTCTATTCTCCTGGTTCTTTTGTCCTATGTATTTCACTTAGGTTAGCGAGCCTTGCTCCTGACCACCCAATCATTCTCATCGGTACGATGTGAGTGGGTGGTCAGGAGCAAGGCTCGCGGTTGTAAGACTGATTGCTGCTGGGTTTATCAATTATTCTTATACCTACTTGGAATATGTACTTTAGTATGTATGAATCAGCAATGTTAATTAAGTGCCCGCAGCTTGTACAAAATCATCCTATGGCAAGAAAATGAGAAAAATGTGAAAATTTATCTCCAGCACTTGTTTCTCTTTTTTCACATTTTCTTGTCAGGGTGATACCTAAAAATGCTGACTTGGTTTTTCTCCTGATGGCAACAAAGGGTTCACATAATACAATGTCGTAGGCTTCCGTGTTGGCAGTTTAACGGGTGAACTGATGATATTACGAGTCTGCAGAATCAAAAGTGCCTTTGATAAGCGCTCTGGTTTGCCCAGTTTTTTGTTGCGCATTGCAAGCACAATGTCTGATTGTGTAAATGAGTTTTTGATATGCGTATTAATCCACTGGTATATGCTCTTTGCATCATTGGTGGATTGATCAAGTCCCATGAGATTGAATGCCTCCAATGCGTGCTCTGTTAGGCTAAAGGCAATGCTAAGGGCATTAGCCATGGTCGACTCGCGAATTGCAGAGTGTTGTAAATCAAACTCTGCAATATGTAGTAGTCCTGCCAAACGTAGTGCAAAGCCGCTAATCTTACCAGCCCATCCAAGACAAGGGGCAAATTTACTTTCAGGTCGCAAGTGTCTCTCAATGGTTGCCTGAAAGTCACGCCATAGTGATGCAGCGGGTGGCTGCAGTGACAGAGTATGAGATTTAGTAGGTTCCTGGTTATGATATTGTGAATAACTGTCTAACAACTGTTTGATTTTTGTATGGTAAGCTGATTGCAGCATAGTCGAGAGTGGTGTAGTGCTGTGTGTTCGGAAGCCTAGTTTGCTTTTTGGGAGAACATAAAGAAACCGTTCTAGCGATCCGTTGCCAGTGTAAGTTCGCTTCTCGCTTATGCTATGAATGATCGCTGGCTGGACTGTGAGTACTATGGTTAGGTATGGATTAATTGTGAAGCTGCGGTCTTTCCGTCTCACGCGAACATCGCCACCATCTATCCCTTTCAGCAAGATATCAATATTGGCAGACCCATTGCTATAGAGTCCTGCTAGCGTTTCTAGGATCCCACCCTCGTCAGAAAAAATAGCTAAGCGCCCATTTTGTTCATGGACTAATGTAGCAAGAGCTTCTGGTGTCGCATCATTGGTGAATAGTAATGGTAACGTTGGTATCTCAATTAAATTGCCTTCCTTTTCTGTGATTTCCTGGCATATCTCTCTTTGCTCGATTGGGCCTTTCGATTTTGAAGCTTTAATTCTCAATCCTTCAATGATCTTCTCTTGGGTTTTACGTTCTGATCGCTGACGTTTTATATCAGGTTCTAATCTCAACGCTTGTTCAGCTTCCCATTCTATCAAGGGTTTTGTACAGCATTTTAATACCTGTGATTTGTTATTTGCTGGTGGCAAAGCTATGAGAGTGTAAATATTCACCGGCTCATTCCAGCCTTCTTTGGGTGAGACAAAGAAATGCTTTGAAATAGTCGTAGATATGACACCAAGTATCGTCATAACACTCAGCGCTTCTGGGGTTTCAGTCGCATTGGCTAATGCGGCGGCATAGTCACCAAAAATTCCAGGCAATAATTTCGCTGAGATATCTGGTGTTTCTAACTCATCGAATAGAATAGGCGCTTCCCAGGCATCATGGTGCTCTAATGAGGGTAGTTCTACAGTCATGAGGTTATCAGTTGACATAGGTATCCTCCGATAGCAATGCAGGTGCGATATGGGTAATCAGTACTTTTGATGCACCAGTTAATTGTATGTTTCTACCCAGCATCATAGAGGACATGCGATCTGCCATGTCTGAATAAAGAACCCAAGCTTCTCGCTTATAAAAAAGGCTGAGATCGTATAGTGATGGCTCATAATATTTTTTGCAGTATAGGCATACACCGCGGTGATTCTTGATGAATTGCAAACATTTCTGATCAACAGTAATGACTTACAAATTGGAGTGTTCGGAATTTGCACATGATCGGTAAATTATCGGTAATATCCCGCGTCTAATTTTTTTTGCCCTACTGTATTTATGCGTAGATTTTTTTCTGCGGCTAATATTTGAATTCTTAAAAATTATGTTATAATTTATATGAATCATCCCAAGGGGGTTTGCCTCCTTGGACCCGGTTAGCAAGTGCTGCCGGGTTTTTTTATTTTAGGGATTGTAAAATTACAAATGGAACGGAAGCGTGTTAAATGTTTTGTTGATGGTTTTAATTTGTATCATGCTGTAGCCGATTTAAAAATTAATCATCTCAAGTGGCTCAATCTCCGTAAACTCACTGAAGCATTTATTAAACCTACCCAAGAGGTGCTTGAATCAGTTTTCTATTTTTCTGCGTATCCAACTTGGCTTGAAGGTTCTTATAGACGTCATCAGACTTATGTAAAAGCGCTAGAAGCAATGGGAGTGACTGCTGTAATTGGTCATTTTAAAGAGAAGCAGAAAAAATGTTTAAAGTGCGGAGCAAAATGGTGCGCCCACGAGGAAAAACAAAGTGATGTCAATTTTGCTATTAATTTGCTTCATCAGGCGCATATTGATGGCTTTGATAAAGCATTTCTCATTACCGCTGATTCTGACTTATGCCCAGTTATTAATTTAGTTTTAGATACATTCCCTGAAAAAGAACTTGTTATTTTAACTCCACCAAATCGCTATCAAATTGCACGAGAGATTCGTAGCAAAGTGATAACAAATAAGATTAAACAAAAACATTTATTTGCAAGTCTCCTTCCAGAGAACATTTATGACAGCAAAAAACAGTTAATTTGTACCAGGCCAACAGAATATTCTCAGAAAAATAATTAATTATTTATACATTAAGCAGTATTAACTGCTTTTATTTTGTATATGTGATGTTTTATCGCTTGTCGGCAGCTCTTTGATGGCTCTGATGATATTTTACTATGTGTAAGTGGCAGCTTACAAAATTTCTATTTCATCTATTGAGTCGATACCGCAGTTAATAAGTTCAATATCCTCTGGCTCAGAGATATCAAATTCAAACCGCGCATTTCCCTCAACTGTGATCTCTACTGTCTCATCCACGGCATAATAATGATCGTTATGGTCAGATGTAGATAAGGTCTTTTCCATCGCATGATAATCAGGTTTATAAATATAGTAATCAATTGAGGCTTCTACGTTAAAGCTACAAGGAACAACTATAATACCTCCACCATAATAAATTGATTTTTGAGTATCAAAGAGAATATTTTCTGGTTCATATGTGCTGCTAATAGTTGCTTCGTTATTGTCATCAGGTATCTTTTCGCTGGAAATTACTTTTCCAGTCAAAAAATCATCAGTATTGTCTGATAGCTCTATTGCTAAAGTATTTTGGTTTGCCGTTATATATGTAATTAACAGCGATTTTTCGGTGTCATTAATTTCTGTAAAGGATTTACATGCATCTGACATAATAAACTCATCTAATGTCGAATAGGTGTCAAGATCAATTATGTTTGTTCTGCATGACTGTAAAAATTTTTTATCTTGAGAAATAAAACATGTTTGAGGGTTTTTATCTTTTATCTGGTTCTCGCAGTTGTTGAGCAGTTCGGGGCATCTTCTTATTCCTCTCTAAGCATTTTTTAAGTGGCCAGAGTATAAGCGAACTGTGGATAGATTAAAAAAAACACCACTTACTCGCGGGAGCTGCTATAAGGATTCATGTATAGATTCCCGCCCCGTTGGCGTGATTTTTTGATTTAAATTTACCCAATGATCGCCAATTCTCTGCAAGCCAAATTAATGTTACTATACCGTCGCTCAAGATCGATTATAATAGTCATATTGGAGAATCTAACACATGAAACTAATACGCAATAATAAAAAGCTTTTTGCTGCAGTTGGTATTTGCGCTGCGCTATTAAGTGGTTGTACTACAGTTAACCCTTACACAGGGCAAGTTCAAACAAGTGATGCAACGATTGGTACAGGCGTTGGGGCTCTTGGTGGCGCGGCTATCGGTGCTCTCGCTGGCGGTGGACGCGGTGCGTTAATCGGCGGGACGATAGGTGCAGTGACAGGCGGCTTGATTGGTAATTCAATGGATCAAGAAAATAATGAACTTCGTCAACGTTTAGTCGGTACAGGCGTTCAAGTACAACAGAATGGAAATTACATCCAATTAGTCATGGCGTCTGATGTGACATTTAAAACAAACCAATCTGATGTTATCGACAGCTTTTATCCAACTTTAAGCTCTGTCGCTGAAGTGCTGAGAAAATATAACAGAACAAATATAGTTATCACAGGTTTCACCGATAACACAGGCGATGCGGCTTATAACCAATCGTTATCAGAAAGACGCGCAGAAAGTGTTGGTAGTTTCTTGATGTCACAAGGTATCCCGCCAAATCGTATCTTCACTGAAGGTAGAGGCAAGCGCGATCCTATCGCATCAAATGCAACAGCAGAAGGACGTGCAATGAATCGACGTGTTGTTATTTCATTACGACCTGCTTAAATAACGTAAATTGTCATAAATCGCCAGTGTTTCTGAAAAGAAACGCTGGCGTTTTTATTTCAAAGCTTGAGAAATAAAAAAATGAAATCAGCAATCTATAGTAGCGAGGAATTTCAAGTCGGCCAGCATTTTGTAGTGGAATGTATTTCGCCTACAACCCCTTATCTCGTTGTGTTTGAAGATGATGGCAGTACGGGTTACTTTTATACGATTGATACTAGACTTGAGCAGTCAATGTTGGATGCGTTAAATATTTATAACGTTGAAAATGTTACTGATAAACATATTCCTTCTCTAGTGCAAATTGTCTGGTCCGGTGATGGCATGAAATCATTATTAATGATTAACAATTACCCGCATGCAATATTTGATTTCGAAGCTAAAAGAGGCTATTGCCGTTCGAATTTCCCACCGCCGGATACTAATTGGACTGAGCATTCACATGAGTGGGATGAAGATGCGCTAAGCTTATTTCAAGATTAAAGTGTTATCTAATTCATTTATTAGCAGATTGCTTAATAAGATCAGGCATGATCACCTGTATTAATCAACTATAGTTAAGAAATCACTAAAATCAATAATGGCGGCAAAGAAATTAGATTCTTTTACACTATCGCTCACCCCATTTACATGGATAAGAACAGGACGAATGGAAAATCTTTTCGTAATAGCTAATTTTTCTATTTTTTCTTGAACGTCATTAATCACTTGGCCATTGATTTCGGTTTTACTGAATTTTATTTCACATAGGTATAGTGTATTAAATCGAGTTTGTATTAAATAATCAATTTGACAGGCATGATTTTTTTTAGTTTCAGGCTGAAAATAGGGATTACATGCTACAATTTCTTGCGGTGGATATTCAACATCCGGTGTAATAAATTCCTGTTATTCACCACTAGATTTTCAAACTGCAAGCCTAAAATACTTTGCCAGCCCGGAGGAAGTGATGCCATCTCTTCAATTTCAATGCGCTGTTTGTAAGGTAAAATATATTTCAAATAGAATCTTAAATAATTATCTCGCAGACGATATTGACTAATTCTGGAGGGGTTTTCTGTTTTCAAATTCCAACTATAATCACGACTAATCAACCCATCTTGGGTTAATTCTAGTAAGACTTCACTTAAATCACCGCCTTTCTCTCTCTGTAAAGCATTAGCAATTTTGTCTACTGTTGTATTTCCATCTGCGATGCAGTGAATAATATCTTTATAGCGCTGACTGCGTTTTTGAAAAAGATCAGAAAAAATATCGTCAAATTCATTAAATAAAACACCCTCGCGTTGATAGCATAAACGGTAAATATTATCCTCTGCTGTTTCTTTAGGATGGATTTCTTCTAAATAACGTGGGATACCACCACTGACAGCAAGAATTTTAAATTTTTCATACGCTGAAATTTTATCTTTAAAAGATCCCCAAAATTGATTGCAATGATATAAAGGTAATTCATCTAAAGTAATTCGCAAAGAAATCCGCCCCAAAAATCCAGTTTTACTTAGAATAATTTTTTCAATCCAGGCAGAGTTTGAGCCAGATATAATCATGATCAGTTTTGGATTTTTCTTAAAATACGTGTCCCAGGCAATTTTTAATTTGCCAAGAAATGTAGGATCTAGTCCGCCTATCCATGTGATTTCATCTAATATAATCAATACTTTTTTAGACTGGGCATACTGGGCTAAATCATGGAATAAATCGCCCCAGTCTTGACGCCCATAGCTCGGTATCTGTTGTGCACGTAATTGCCGTATAAACTCTTCACGCTTTATTAAGACAAATACACTACGATTCAGACCTTATTTTCTAAGCAAAGTAGTCTTGTCATAAGCCAATTTCTTAATCAGCATTTTCAATTATTGCAATCCTATACCAAAGGCATATTAGGCATAAGCGCTTTGCATATTGAAAGCAATAGGCTTATTGAATTTAATGCAACGCTATCTTTTTTAATGTGCAGCACTTATAAAGTTGCAATAGCAGCGTATTTATTACATTGTGTCGAACAAAAAATATTAAATTTAAATACGCTTTATGAAGTGCGACAAGAAGATTTTTTGCCTGGAATGTATTCTTCACATAATCAATTAAATTTTGATGTTCCTCAACAACTATCACTACATAGTTTGCTACTGTTAATGCTGCAAGAAAGTTGCAATACTTCAACTAAAATTATATTAAATATTCTAGGTGGTACGGAAGCAGGGCATGCTTTTTTAGTTGTGCATGATCTCGGAGATATACAAAATGACTACTATACCATTGAAGAATTCGCAGCATGGGAAGGTATTACCAATTTGCCTGCAAACGCTGCGCCAGGATAAATGTCCACAACAGGTCGTTCTGGTGCAATGATAGAAGGTTTTGTTTCGCATAACCATTTCTCGCCATGCATTCCATCTAAGGTATTTCCATTTTGAATGACATTACTATTGTCGAAAATATACATGGCATAAAACATTAACCTATCTTTGACTTCGCGTAAGTCTAATTTTGAATTAAAGTTACATTGCAGATCATAGAGCCACATCGTATCTAAGCCAAGTGTATCGACGAGAGTGTATTGTCCAGTGGGATCGTGATAAACACGAAGATTAATAGGGCCAAATAAGCCGGCGGATGTTTGTAGGCTTTCTTGTAGGTAGTACTCAGGTGTCATCACATGTTGACTTTCTATCCAATGTAATAGCTTAGCGCCTGGCACATGTTCTAAAATAGCTAACAGAATTTCTTGAAAATAATGAAAGCGCTTTTGCCAATGTTCAGCAATCATAAAATCTTCAAGTGTGATGCTGTAGCGGCATGACTCAAATATTTCTGCGGCATTAGGTGTATGCCGGCTTTGATCAAATACAATTTTAAATTCTTCGTGTTGTTCTTCTGTGAATGAGCATTGCTCAGCAGGAAAGCGGAAATAAATTCGTGATTTATCTGTTTCATTTTGTCCATTAGGAAAAACAAACATGGAGTTTACATATTCTACTTCACCTAAACGTTTTGCCACTGCAGCCAGTAGTATTTCAATGTTAATCTGTGGGTCTTTACCAAAATACAAATCACAAGCCATAGGAACCGGCATGACTTGGTCGCCGTTCATGATGGTGAGGGAGATAGGTATCTCTTGGGATGTTGCACATCCTCGTAGATAGGCCTCAGTATGATTTTGCGATTTTCCTCAATTTGATAATGAAAGTAAATAGTTTTCTAACTTAAGCAATTTATTAATCCACCGTCATCTGGTTGCATCATGTTGCGTACAATAGAATCCATAGTTATTGGCCTATCTCTATTATTTGATATAGAGATAGGCCAAAAATAATGGTATTATTATGGCCTATCTAATATGTTTTTATAAGACATGGGCCAAAAACAAAATGAGAACTATGCAAGTTATTGTTAACAAAGACTTTATTGGTCGAGCTGTGGAACAGAAGCAACTTATTGAAATTGCGAATTTCGATGCAGCAGCTATCGTCATCATGTATGGCCGAAGACGGGTAGGTAAAACAGAGCTTATCGAGCAAACGTATGCAAACCGAAATATAATAAAAATTGAAGGCATTGAAGGCATTGAAGGCAGGGATGAGGAAGAACAACGTAAGCACGTATTGCTGCAGATCAGTATTCTGACACAGGATACAACTTATGAAAAATTACAGTATGAGACATGGACAGAAATTTTTGAGCTTTTAGCAAAATTAATTAATAAAGGCGTATGGACTCTTTATTTCGAAGAAGTTCAATGGCTAGCAAACTATAAGTCATCCTTTGTTGCAGAATTGAAGTATGTCTGGGATAACGCATTTCGCTACAATAAAGATTTGCGATTGATTCTTTGTGGATCGTCGCCCTCTTTTATGATTAATGAAGTGATGCATTCTAAGGCATTGTATAACCGCTCTCAGTTTGAAATGCACTTAATGCCTTTAACCCTAATAGACGCAAAAAAAATACTAGCCGGGCGTTCAAACCGCGAAGTGATGGATGCCTATCTTACGTTAGGCGGTATACCAGATTATTTAAAAAGAGTTAATCGTGGGCCATCAATTTATTTAGGGATCTGTGAGCAAGCATTTAAAAAAGATGGGTTTCTAAGCACAGAATACAAGCGAATATTTATCAGCAGCCTTGCAGAATCTACTCATTATCAAGAAATAATTGAATTTCTCAGTAAAACACACTTTGCTACACGTTCAGAAATTGCCGAGCATATTGGTATTAAGCCTGGCGGAACATTGACAACTTTAATGAATGATTTATTGTTGTGTGGTTTTATTGCAGAGTACACCTCTTATCACCTACCAAATTCACCTTCATTATTACGTTATACGGTAGGCGATAATTATTTAGTTTTTTATTTTAAATTTATAAAACCATTAGCGAAACAAATTTCGACGGGAAAATTTAATCAAATGCCATTACAAGCATTAAAGCAAGATACTTATTACAAGTGGTTAGGATTTTCTTTTGAACGTTACTGTCGAAGTCATAGTTTTACGATTGCGAAGATGTTAGGATTTTCTGGCATTCAATTTGAAAGCGGTGCCTATTTTAGTAAAAAATATGAAAAAGAAAATCCAAATTTTCAAATTGATTTAATCTTTGATCGAGCCGATCAAGTATTGACAATCTGTGAAATTAAGTACTTACAGAGAAAGGTCGACGTCGGTATTATTGAAGAATTTGAGCGTAAAATTACGTTACTGCCTAATCCAAAGAAAAGAACCATACATAAAGTATTAATTGCAGCAAATGGAGCAACCGAAAAATTAATTAATATGCATTATTTTGATCAGATTATTACATTGGATGATTTTTTTGTTGCTTAATTTGTGGAGTCAATTGCCAACATGGACAATGTAACTTGTAAAAGATTCAATTCTATGTCTAGAATTCATGTTGTGCCTTATCTTGACCACCTAAACGGAATTTAACGCATGTCCATCGCTCACTTATTAAAGGTTTCCCGCCTTGAAGGTTTGACAGACGGTATTTTTGCAATTGCAATGACCATTCTAGTTTTAGACCTGCGATTGCCTTCGCATTTATTAACGCAAGACGTATGGCAAATTTTACAAAGTGATGTATTTTTAAAACTGGTTGTTTATGCGGGTAGTTTTATTCTGTTAGGAACGTTATGGGTTGCAATGAATTTTCAGTTAGGGTTGTTGAATAGATTGAATCGCACATATTTATGGGCAAATGTTTTTTATTTGATGGTGATTTGTGTTGTACCTTTTTCTGCAAGTTTAATTGCTTCTTATCCTAATAGTTCTGTCAGTCTTACATTTTATGCTGTAAATTTATTGTGTTCTTCGCTGGGGCAACTTATCATAGCGCAGACTTCTTATTATTATAGCTTAAACAAAAGTTTTTGTAAAAAAGAACTGCGAGATGCTATCATTAGACGAATTCTTTTGGCACCTATTTTTGATATTACTGCAATTGTTGTTTCACACTGGCATACCTATATTGCATTTGCTTTATTGCTAACACCGACTGTGCTCTATATGTTTCCGGGTAGGGTGGATAAATATGAAGAAATTGATGGATAATATTAACTATTTAAAATAGGTTATTTATGAAATTGAAAAACAAGCGTAAGCCTAAGACCGTTGCATTAAGTATAATTTCACTGTTAGTGGTAGCGTTTGTTATATTGGTGACTTACCTTGGCGCGTTTACACACATCAGTGTGCAAGAACAAGCTGAAGGGCCTTTTATTTTGCTTTATCAAGAATCATCTAGTAGCAGCATGAAAGAGGTAGGGATGATCACCTCTCAGCTTGACAAGCTTTTGACAAAGCAGGGATTATCGCAGCGACAACCATTAGATGTTTTTTATCCGGACGGTCATGCAGAAATCGGATTTGCTGTGAATAGTATTTCTGTCGAGCAACTTAGCACAATCAGTTTACAAGCCAAGCTTAAACAAATACCTGTGCAAAAGTGCATGGTTGTGAATTTTCCTTGGCGGAATAAACTGTCATTTGTTGTAGGCTATTTCAAAGTGAATGCTGCGCTGAATTCCTATCGCAAATCACATGGCTATCAGAAAACTGAGGCGTATGTACTCAATAAGGGTAATACTATTGTGTATATGCAACCTGTTGTGAAACCCTAAAATTCAAAGAGGCGAGCTGTGAAAAATACACATACTGTTGTAGTGGTTCTTGAAGCAATGTCAGGGAAAGCAGATGAATTAAAGCAAGCATTGAACTCTGTTATCAGTCCAAGTCGTGCAGAAAAGACGTGTTTAGAATATCGTTTGCATCAAGATAGTAACAATCCTAATGTGTTTATTTTATATGAAAATTGGGAAAGCAAAGAAGCGCATCAAGCGCAATTTACTAAGCCTTATATCATTGAGCTTATCAATAAAATTGAAGCTATATTGGCAAAGCCTTTTCAAGTCTATTTTGCGCAAGAGTTAGGATGAAATTAAAATGAATAGTTTGAGCCATTCAGAATCAAACCCAATAAAAGGTATATTGATTTGCATGGCGGCTTATTTCTTTATTTCATTAATTGGCATTTGTGAAAAATCAATTTCGACAACGATTTCTGTGCCAGTTATTTTGTTTTTTCAAAATTTGGTTTGTTTGTTGATGCTTTTGCCTGGCGTGATGAAGAATGGCATATCTTCGTTGAAAATCACTCACCGGAATATTTATACAATACGAATTTTTTCAGGACTAGCTTGTTATGCCACGTTATTTTATGTCATCCGCTATATTCCTATTTCAGAAGCATTACTTTATCAATACTCTGCGTCATTGTGGATTCCATTCATTATGCTAGTTTGGATGAACGCACGTATCGAAAAAAATATTTGGTATGGCATTCTGATAGGATTTGCAGGGATTGCCTTTATTCTTAAACCTTCTTCTCTACTTGGTTGGGTTTCTTTTATAGGGGTTTTGTGTGGAATTCTTCAAGGTATTTCTATGGTTGCGATTAGAAGACTGTCTGTGACTGAACCGGCTTATCGTATTTTATTTTATTA
>CAJCIZ010000190.1 GCA_903970525.1 Myxococcales bacterium
TTAGCTGGCGTATGGAGCTTATTAGCTATTGACGATATGTTAAATAATTATGGAATCGACAAAATAAAGTCCCTTATCTCAGAAATTTTTGGAGATAAAGGACTTGTGTAGATACTAATGTAAAAGCATGCTGGCATGACAGTGGTGCGCATAATGATATGGGCGCGGCAACCCAGCTTTATGCTGTTTTTTTTGCTAGACTCAATTGATTCGCTTGAAAGATTTTCTCAATTTCTTCATCCGTGGTCATAACAAATTTTTTGATATTTATGTCTTCATTAACGACGTGAGATACTTGGATATCCGTGGAAGAACTACTAAACATTTTAAAGCCAGGTTTCGGTGTATTCATTATCTTATTTCTCGCCAATAAGAGAATAAAAACTAACAATAAATTTAGCATGAGGTCTTGCATAACAGGTATCTTAACAAATAACTGAAGCATTTGTTTCAAAAGAAACGGACCACCTGCCATCGCTATCAGCTTGAACGAATTTTTAACTTGGCCCAGGCCAGCCGCAAAATCTTCGTCTAGCATCAATTTTATTTCCGCATATGAATTAAACTCTTGTTCTCCGTATTTCAATTCCTTCTTCGTAACAAAGAGATTTTGTAACTGTTCTTGAAATTTTTTATTTGTTTCTAAGAACCAAATTTTTGCCTCTTGACTTAATGGAATTCTTCCTGTTTGATACATCTCTAAAATATAACGGAACAGACAATATCTACCGAAATGAGAGATCACCTGGTTGGCGTCAGAATCCATTTCTGGTTTATTTGAAAAAAATCCGCCGGACAGGGTTGGATCTTTTAGAATAGGTTTTAATGTAGCTATAAAAAAAGAATCCTTACTCTCTGCTGAATATTTTTCACTCCAGCCATTCACAATCAAGTCTTTGCATTTCTCAAGCAATACTTTTTTATCATCATCGGATTTACATTCAGAATAAGCGCTTTCAAAACCATCTATGCCGCCTAAATACTGGCGCAGATGTAATATGATATTTTTAATGTCGATTGCCATACAGCCCCATCCTATCATTAAAGTTTGACGGCACATTCTATAGGTATAAGCTTAAGAAACTATTAAGAATGCACTCACTAAACGGGTCTCCTCTGCAAAATACTTGCCTTTTATAAGACCTATTTTGTATGCTACGCTCATCATTTATTAGAGTGAAGCAACCATTGACACCCCAAAAAATAATTCCGTAACAGTGCCACCTGATCAGACTAACCAGTCGAACTCTCAGCCCGTTGCAACCACTGTTAGCCATGCGTTCGACGAAGCATTAGAACCTTTTCACTTTAAAATGCTAGCAGATGCTAAAATTGATCTAACACATACTGACAATGGAGAAGTACTCTGCTTAAATCTGCAAGAATCTAAAGATGTGAATTTAGTGAATGCATTTATAGCGGATACGCGCCGGAAGAAGAGTGCGACGCTTGGCTCTTATTCCAACACGCTTGAAGGCGAAGCAACGAAATTTACTTTTTATAATAACTGCGTGATGCTTTCAGTCGAACACCAAACTTATTTAGCGAATTTTTTAACTTATTATCGATTAGATAAAGCATTTCTTGCTATCTATAAGGTTCTTAAAGACAATTATTTAGAATACTCTTATCTAGAGCGCGCTAAATCATTTTTTACAGATAGTTTTTATCTAGAATTTCTGGGCACGACGCCATTTGAAAAAGTTGCAGGCATTCGCAAGCATGTGGATGAGAAACCTAAAAGCATAGGCGTTATAGCTTATGGATTAGCTGAGAATTATTTTAAATTAGACTATAAGAATGATGCGAATTTGCGAAATGAAATTGAGGAACATCTGAACACCCAGTTTCCGAAGAGGAGAAAAGATCAAGATGATAAAACTGGAAGCCTGAACGTAAAATCTGGGGTAACTAAATAGCTGAGCGGCGCATAACAGTAAAGCGTTAAAACAGTTAGCTTACAAGATAGTCGCAATTTTCGATTATCACAAGGAGAGCAAATGAAAAATATCTTATGTTACGGAGACTCTAACACCTGGGGTTTTGTTCCAGGTTCATTAAATTTTGAAACATATTATGTGGAAAGATACCCATATCACAAACGATGGACAGGCATTTTGCAAAAAAGGTTAGGTGATAACTACCGTATAATTGAGGAAGGATTAAATGGCCGTACAACAAACGTTGATTATGCTAACGAACAGGGTCGAAATGGAAAGACGTTTTTGCCTATAGCACTATATTCACATGCACCGCTTGATCTTGCAATCTTGATGCTTGGGATGAATGACCTTAAAAAAGAATTCAATAGAAGCGCTGCAGAAATAGCATCCGCAACTAGTGAGCTTATTGAAATAATCCAAAAATCAACCTTTGGGAAAAACATGCAGTCCGCCCCGGAAATATGATTAGTCAGCACACCGATACCAGCTAATGAAAATTTTTTTGACGGCATGTTCTCAAACTCTATTGCTAGAGCAAAATTGCTTGGCAAAGAATTAGGAGCGGTTGCGAGTCATTATGACTGCCACTTTATTGACGCGGCACCACACATAAAATTGAGCGGCATAGACGGCATACATCTTGATTTAAATGCTCACAATGATTTGGCTAAATTGTTGCATTCAAAATTATATGAAATCTACGGCAATCTCAGTGATGATTCATTGTATTAACACAAAAAATAATGAAAGATAACTCTGACTCAATTTATCCAAAAAGATTGCTTTTGCCAATCATCAGGAAAACCCATTACAGCCAGAGGTACGCATGGATATTCCTGCAACAATGAAAATAATTTTTCTTTCCAAGCAGACTTAGGATTAATTTGATTTATCAAATACTGCATCATTGCAAGCACAGAATAGATACGTGTATTTGAAATACCTTTCCATGCGACTGCTTTCTCTGGCAATTTAGGTTTAAATGTAAGTATTCTATTCCATAAGCGCGCATGATGCGCACACAAATTTCTGATATAGACTAAAATATGCAGCCAAGATGATAATACTGTATCTTGCAACCCATACTGTTTTGAAATTATCTGCTGGTCAGCACCTAACAAACCTCTATATAACCGCGATAGACCACCGAATGAAACCACTTCCAATGCCATCCATAACGGCATACTTTTACTTGATGTATATTTATTTTTGTAATGAACGACAAATGTTTCACTAGCGTCTTCAATTAGCTCATTTATATGAACTAACCATTCTCTGTGCTTAAATCGATGAGAAAAATTTTTGCCATTTAAGTATCCAAATGCGCCATAAGCATGACTTAAGTGATATATCACTTGCGATCTCAAAGCTATTTCGATCGGCTCTATCGCGTCCATAACTAGCAAACGTAACTTGCGATCAAATGAATATAGATTAAGGATATCCTCAAACCATACATTTGGCTTAAACTCTTCACTTTGTTTAAATGGTAAATAATAGGCGCTCAGACGATAATAGCTAATGTTTCGTAAACAATTCAAAGCTGAGACCCTATTCGCCACTTGTAACCCTCTGCTTAACAGAAGATCTAACTGCTCGTCATACGTAAGCGGTGGTTTTTTATATTCCATAGCTCATCCCTAAAGCAAAAAAAAACCCGCCAGAGTTGCGCTTCAGAGAGAGGCGTGGCGGGTGTTGTTAAAAGCATTATAATCTAGACTATATCAAAGCGCAACCAATGGCCGACAATACAGGACGATGGCTCCTGGCTGCTATATTTGGTCTGAATCTTCATATTTATTGACCAGAAATATCCATTAATCACCCACCGGAAACGACCCCTGCTCTGCATTTCTATAATCTGGAAATGAAGCATGCATGTGAGAAATTTTCCACGTGTTGTTTTCTTTTGCGATGACTATAGTACCGCGCAAATGTTCAAAAACATGTTCTTTACCATCGATGGTGATTTTTGCTTTGCAGACTGCGGCTGTCCAACAGGCATCTTTGGGTGTTGGAACGAAAGATACCACTTCAATTTCGCCTTTTTCGGATTGGCTCCAGTCTCGTTTTAATTGTTCTTCTATTTGTTTGATACCAACGCGGTATTCATCTAGGCCTGAACCCCAGAGATTTGTGTGAGTTGTGAAAAGATTCAATAAAGCGGTTAAATCGCGCTTCTTATAACTATCACAAAATTGATTGAAAATTTTTTCTGCTGGGTTTTTCTCTGGTAGTTTCATCGGGCTCATCCTCTCAAGATTAAACTATTGAGAATGTTAGCATCGTAATAACTTATTGTCTGTCCGTAGACAATACGGACAAGCAGAGCATTCTTTCAAATTCGGTTTGCGTTGAAAATCCTGTTCTTTGCTTGATTCTTACCATATAGGTTTCAACGGTACGGGTTGAAATTTCCAAGATAGTTGCTATTTTTTTATGCGCTGCGCCCTGAAGCAATAATCTTAGACAAGCCAGTTCTTGGAGCGTGATGTGTGTTTGTCCATATTTTCCAGACACTGAAATCTTTCCTTCTTTTAAACAAATTTTATCGCGGTTCACATCTTGATACGCTTTGGGTAAAGCAATAGGATTTTTTTTCATAATCGTAATTAAATCTTTGTTATCTGCATCAAACGAATTAACAAATTGTTCAATGCCCTTCAGCTTATTAAGATAAAAAGAACCTGGATTAGATTGCTCACTCGGTAAAGCAACTGCAATCATGTCATAGTAATGCTTCGAGCGTCTCACTAAAGTAAGACCATTACGAATATTAAATTTTTCTCGCGCCAATTGCACGGGCATTTCGGGCAGTTTCTCATCCCACAAGAACCAATAGGAATCGGCATTTTTATTTTCTTCTTCAAACGAGGAAAATACGACAGGCGTGTTTTTAATTTCCTGAAAATATTCGAACAATCCCGTATGATTGGTTAACAAACTCACAGAGCCATCGGCAAAACAGCGGAGATATTGAAAATAGTTAAATCCAAACTCATTCAAAAAATTTTGGCAAACTTCTTGGATTTTTTCCTTCAATTTTAGCGTGGGATGGTCTAAAGATATGTGTAATGCCATTGCTTACCTCCCTTAGACATACAAAAATTCTTCATTGAGCACATAGTATTACATCATATAAATGCTTTCAAGAATGTGTATCAACTCGGCCGTCTTAATATTCCCTTAAGGTAAAAAAGCTATTCTTCTCTCTTAATTTTTAGCGAATACTATCAGAGAAAAATACATGAGCAGCAGCGGCAACAATAGAAAAAAGCAAACAAGAAAAATCATCGATAATAGCAATCAAATGATGAGCACATTGTTAGGTAGCATCTCTAATACTATGATTTCTTCTGGATTAACACATATCAGCAGCGAACAGGCTGCAAAATTTGAGAAACAAGCAACAAAAGAGTATACACAAAAATATCTTCCTCTTATGCAGGCCATGTCAAGCATAACGGAGATCTCAAAAAAAATTGATACCCGCCTTCATACAACTGAACAAGATGTTCGAGAACTGACTGAGAATCATGCGAGACTCTGCAAAATTACGAGAAAAAATCCTAATTCGCTGGACGAGCAAGCCAATCTCTTTCTAGACATTGCTGGCACATACATCACTACTTACCAATACAAGCAAGCCATAGATTATTATAAAAAAGTTTTGGCAATTCGTGACGACAATCAAGCAAATACATATCTCGCCGGCGCATACATAAAACACGGCGTTGAACATCACCCTGAAGCTAAAGTATTTTTTGAGACCCACGAAAAAAATGGATCCATTCCCTTTTTAGCAATCCACATGGGCTTAGCAAAAGTCTACTATCAGCGCGGTGAATTTGCGCTATCTTTGCAGCACGCACAACAAATAATTTCAGACAATGATGATGACTTCTATTTACTTGAACTTCTTGGTTTATTGCATGTTGAATTTGGAGACCTTGAACAAGCCGAAAAATTCTTTAAAAGCTCCGTCGATCGATATGAAAAAGCTGATTTTGAAAAATATGGTGGAAGGTATATTTCGCCGCATGTTAATTTAATTAAAGTCGACTTAGTTCAAAAACTCACTAAAGATAATGCGGAAGAATATATTACCAAACTAAAAGCGCTTTCAGAGCGAGACCCTAAACAGTCTGAAATTTATTTCTTGTTAGCCTTTTTACACAGTTACACTGGGAAGTACGCTGAAGCTAAACAATTATTGCTTGATACTATTGATAGTATCGAAGCACAGATTTACTCGATAACACCTACCTCTACAGCAACTCAGCAACAAAGTTCAGCGGTTAACACCAACCCCAATGACATTCAAGATGCCTCTTGTTTGATGAGCATACGCAACAAAAGACACCAATTGTTTTTCGCTTATAGCTGGGTGAGTTATTACTACATCAAAGAAAGCAATCACCAAGCTTTGGTTGAATTATTGAAAGATAGCCATGCTCACTTCCAAGCAGAAACCTATGAAGCGCTCAAGCTGAAACAAATTGAAGGCTTGTCTTGTATCGCCATGGGTGGCGTCAAAAAAGGTGAGAAAATTTTACAAGGCGTCATCAGAATCATTGATAAGCTAGGAAAAAATAATCAATTAACACCTGAGCTACAAGCTATCAAAGAAGAATTAAAAGCATTTTTCCCTCAACAAACCGTCCAACCTAAGTTGGCGCAAGAAGATAATGCCCCACAACCAGAACAAAAAAGCGACGGCTATGCTTTCATATTTAATATTCCTGAAAGTGAAAGACTAGCGATCAAAGAAAAAATTATGCAATACAGCCAGAATTGCATGACATTATTATCTGCTGAAACTGTCTATCCGCAAAGTAACCGCACATCACCGCCTATTTCAATTCGTGACCCCAGAGTGAAGCCGATTATTGGCTTAAACGGACAAGTCAAAGGCTATGGCTGGATAAATAAATCAGCTAAAGGTGTGCGACAACTGCAGCCATCATTCTTTAAAGAATTCGCGCAACATGCAACAACAGAGGCGCGGGAAAGAGGACAAAACGGCGTTAAATTTCATACCGATGAAAAAGGCGCGCATTTAGCTAAGATTAAAATTAATGGCGACTTACGACTTTGGGCTGAAGAACATAAACTGTCAGATGGTGAAGTTTATGAGTTTAATGAATTAAAGCGTCATACTAGAGGCGGTGGGCTAGGTTGATCTGCTTGTGGGGCATGCCCCTGATATCAAAATCGCTTTTGGGTTACTGCTAAGAGGGGGTGGCGCTGGGTTGTTCCTTTTCGCGCGGAGCTTGCGAGCACGAAAAAATTTTTCCAGTGACGGGACCCCAGTCCACTTTAGAGAAGAACTTACAACTGGATGCCAGCTAAAAAGATGCTGGCATGATGGTATGGACTCGCCCACTTCAATAACGGCATCTAAAGTGCCAGAATGAGATTGATACATTTCATTCAAAAAAAGGAGCGAGTCATGACAGATATTACGATAATTGGTGTTGATATTGCAAAGAATTAT
>CAJCIZ010000191.1 GCA_903970525.1 Myxococcales bacterium
TTAGCTGGCGTATGGAGCTTATTAGCTATTGACGATATGTTAAATAATTATGGAATCGACAAAATAAAGTCCCTTATCTCAGAAATTTTTGGAGATAAAGGACTTGTGTAGATACTAATGTAAAAGCATGCTGGCATGACACGGATGAATGCATTTAAGAGTTAGAGTGATCATGTCCGAAAATAGCTAGAATGAGAGGGTAAAACCGTTTATGATTCTGCCATGAAACGAGAAAATACCTATTACCAAGCTATGCTGGCACGTGATAATCGATTTGATGGTAAATTCTTTGTAGGGGTTAAAACGACAGGAATCTACTGCAGACCTATCTGTCCTGCAAAACCCATTGGCGTCACAGCGCGTCATTTAAGACGGCTCTTTGCTGAGGAAATTGGAAAAACACCCGCATGATATTATTGAAAAAATGAGCCCATGGCGTGGCTATGTGGCAGCACTGTTCTGGCATATCTATTCTAAAACTTTAAGTAAAAAGGTAATCAAGCATGCATAAATTACAAATTAAAATTGAATCTCCAATAGGCCCACTTTATCTTGTTGGTACAGAACACAGCCTTCAGGGTATTTTTTGGGAGAAACAAGATGTTCCAATGATAAATAGAAAATCGAATAATACTTATTTACATAAAGTAGTCACGCAACTGAAAGAATATTTTGAAGGAAAACGCACTAAATTTACATTGCGCTTAGAAACCGAAGGTACAAAATTCCAAAAAGCTGTTTGGAATGAATTAATGAATATTCCTTATGGCGAAACACGATCATACAAGGAAATCGCAATAGCAATTAAAAATGCAAAAGCATGTCGCGCGGTTGGAACGGCCAATGGAAAAAATCCGATTGCTATTATTATTCCCTGTCATCGTGTGATTGCACATGATGGCTCTATTGGTGGTTACGGCGGTGGTTTGCCTATCAAGAAAAAACTGCTTAAGCTTGAAAAAGAAAAATAAAGTCGAAAATAGCGAGATTTGAGTGCATCTTTTGCTTCTCATTATAACAATAGAAACGAGGATATATTAAATGTTTAATCCAGATTATTTATTCACATTGTATAAAGCGCTACATCTTGTTTCTATTAAAGATAAAACTAGCGGTCGTTTTTCTGCGCAGATTGCTTGTCAGCAATTGATGAAATTTATCAATAAAAAACTCTCTAATCCTAAAGATGTTAAGCATCTACGTGAGCGTATCACTGCATTATGGGAAAATGATAATACAATTGATGTGAGTAGTGAGTTGTTGATAGACGTTTTTACAATGATGGGCTCCAACGATATCAATGAAGTGAGTCAAGAAATTATTGGAGAACTCGTTGATCGTTTTCAGCGCATTAGCGCAGAACAGCAAGATTTGTTGGGTTATCCAGCTGATATTTTTGATAAAATTGTTGAGTTAGAGAAAGAAGCGCTTTGCTCGCTAGAAGAAAAAAACCATCAAGACTCGTTAGAAAAAATCATTGATATGCTTGCTGTTATGCAATTGATTATTCCTGACTTCACTTCGGTTTACGCAGAAAGATTGACTGTTATTCTAAAAAAAATCTGTGTTCGTTTACACGAGCTGGTGAAATTGTTTATCGATGCGCATAATATTTTTAGTGCTCGCTTAGCGCATGAAGTGTTTCTCCTCAGAGCTATAGCTTTGCTCGAATTATGTCAAGGAAAATTGACAGCAGAAGAACATAAAATGAAACCTGATCAGATTATGCTTGTTTCGCTTAGCGCATTATCTGCTGCGATTGATTTCATAAAGCGTGGCGAGTGGCAAAATGCCAGTAACTGTTGTACAACTATTGCAGAAAATTTCAATGTCAATTCTTCGCTTTTAACAGCAGAAGAGATTCAGCGCTTTAGTCATGCCCTTGAACAGTTTAATGAAACA
Organism: Myxococcales bacterium; assembly: GCA_903970525.1. GTDB lineage: Bacteria > Pseudomonadota > Gammaproteobacteria > DSM-16500 > DSM-16500 > UBA5158. The sequence continues at coordinate 1,903 of CAJCIZ010000191.1, forward strand.
TTCATCGTAACATTATTAGGCCGTTGTTCTTTAGCATCGCAGTTAATTACTCAAGGTGCGGTTGAGTGTTCAGCTACGCATAAAAATCAAGCTTTGCTAATGATTTTTAAATTTGCAGAAAAATGGAGGATACATTTAGATAGCCGTGCTAACACTGCTCTCAGTCAATTAAAGAACGCCTGTATTGATAGGTATTCACAGAGTACAGTCGATCAAAATGAGATTAATCAGTTTGTAGTGCATTTTCTCTCTGTAACAAATCAACAAAAAATGTTGCTAGATATTCCTTCTACAGTGCATGCAAAGATGATGGATCTGGAAAAGCAAGCAGCCGCTATCGAAGAAAAGAATAATCATGAGATATTTGTGATGACTAATCAGGTGCATTCATTATTTCGGATTATGACTCTTGAGTATTTCACAACCCATCAAGGTGAAATGACGCAATTCTTGGATCGATCTATCAATCGGTTGCAAAAAATATTTGACCATTATCTACAGGCATCTGAACGTCCAAGTGCAATATTCGCTTATCAAAGCATTCTTAATTTCTTATCTATAAAACAATTTTTTGGCGCTAAAAATATTGAGGACATTGAGATATTGAAAGCTTGTCATAAATTGATTACCGTCGGTTTTGTCAGAAATGCATCAGATTTGTTAAAAGTAGGTAAGTTGGATGAAGCGTATGCATTTCATAAAACGGCTATGGATAAGTTCGTATTCCTGTCATCGGATCCTGCTGTGTTAAACGATGAAGAATTTGCGGAGTCTCTTAAGAAATTTAAAGAGATCTTTGTATTGAGATATGTTCAGATAGTCGAGAGCGCTATTTCTTCACTTGAAAGAAAACAGGTTAAAGCAGCGAATTCTTTTCTTAAAATAGCTGACTTAATGATGAAAGAATATGCAGAAAAATTCCGCATTCAGCTATTAGATGCCCCATGTGTTATAACAGTATTGAAAAAGTTAGTGAGTGTTGGAACACAAGAAATGCAAGATGTTGCAGATGAGAAGGCGGCGGAAGAAAACATATCAAGCAATGCAGCGAGGGCTGATGAGCAGGGCGCGCCTACTCTGCGCTCATCTTCTTCTGCTTGTCCTTCTACTGCCATGTTCACTGCTGTGATGGGCCAGTCTTCGACGAATGAAGAACATCAAACTGTGAAAAGGCATAAAAGAGCATTGTTTAACTGAAAGACTTAAACCCTTCCTACTTAGATGTAAGGCACTCTCGAATTGATGCTCATAACACATTGATTAGACTAATCTGGAGAAAACTAAGTTCTTTTGGTTGTCATGAAAATGGTCCAAGCAATCTATATAGCTGACCTAGTAAATAAAATGGTAATGAAAGGAGCTCATAATCATTCTGATCGCCTGTTGTTGTTTTTGATTTAATGTGATCGAGTTGGACTGGCCCCGCATAAAAACGGATTGCAAGCTTCCACGGTTTTTCACTCATAAATTGATGCAACGATCTTAATTTTCCCTCAACGCCTGCCTTAACTTCAATTGGAATCAATCGTTGATTATCTTGAATTAAATAATCAATTTCAGCGCTCGAAGTTACTAATTCACGGCTCCAATAATGTAATGTGGGTTCAACATAAAATGGCGATAATAATCGTAATAATTGTCCCACGGCTTGTTCTGCCAGGGCTCCTCTGTTAATGACAAGGATATCCTCCATGTTATTAAATTGATGCAATTTTAAGCCTAACATTGTTGAAACCAAACCTACATCGATCAAGATGATTTTGAATATTTTTGGGTTAACTTCGGCGCCAAGCGGGATGCCATTTGCACTTGTGCTTTCTACTTTATGACACAAGCGTGCTTTTAATAACAATCCCAGTGCTTGTTTAATACTTTCATGTCGCGCGGTAGGATCAACGTGACTATAAATAAATTTTTTGGTTAATAATTTTGGAACGGCTTGCAAAACTTCTTCCAAACGAGAAATCGATAATTTCCCCGCATATTTCGTAAAATCATCTTGATAAGTGTTAATTAAATTGTTATGTACTTCTGCAAGTGCTTCCAGCGAAGATGCTTTAATCCAGGTAGAAACCGCTTCTGGCATACCGCCTACAGTTACAAATTCTTTAAATAATTGATTAGCTTTATTATGCAATAGTGTATTAAATGATTTTTCAATAGAAATATTTTCTATGGCTGATAATAAATGTGTTTCATTTTTTGCTAATAAAAATTCTTCAAATCCTAATGGTTCAACAAAGAAATATTGGATACGTCCAACGGGCATACTAAACGTATGATTTTCTAATACAAACTCTAGCAATGATCCTGCGGTAATCACGGCAAGCTCAGGCATGTCTTCATAAAACCATCGCAATTTTGCAAACAGATCAGGAGCAGCATGAATCTCATCTAAAAACAAAATAGAGTCTGCCGGATGAATATGCCGATTCAATGCGCTTTCTAAATTTAATAAAATTGTCGATGGATCATTGCTTTCAAAATGAATGGAGAGAGAGCGTTGTTTTTCAAAATTAAGTTCGACTAGCTGCTTACCTGTTTGTTTGGCAAGTTCTCTGACAATCCACGTTTTGCCGACCTGCCGTGCACCTCGAAGTACAGCTGGCTTGCGAGAGGGAGATATGAGCCAATCTTTCAATTTATCAATAAGATAGCGTTTCATTGTCATTTATCCGTTAAAATATACAGGTATATTACCACATGTGCCGTTAAAATATAAGGGTATATTGTAACGAAATAGGGGGCGCCAACACAGGGAGCATTTAGATATTTGTATCGAGCATGTTCATTAGGGTATGACTACTTCTCATTTCGCGATTTTGGAAACAAAAGGATTGTCTTTGATATAAAATCGCAGCAATCGTTTCGCCCAATGTCCTGCGTAATCGACGCCGATGCGGGGGCGCTTGATGATTTTAAATGGTGGCGGATTTTTTTCTTCTGCAACATAGAAGTCGGTGCTTAACATATCATGACCGTGTAACTGTTTGGTGATATGCATGGCGCGGCAGAGTAAGCCTGGGCCTTTTGTCTTGTCTGTGATATCGCGTATAGGTTCAATTGCGCGTAAGAGGACGGCAGAGGCGTGACCTTGCTCTTGTGTCACGATATTCATGCAATAGTACATACCATAAATCAGATAGACATAAGCATGACCAGGTGGCCCAAACATGACTTGGGTGCGTGGTGTTAAACCTTTGGCAGAGTGTGCTGCTAAATCATGCGGGCCTAAGTAAGCTTCCACTTCCACGATTTTTCCGACTTGGGTTTTGCCTGCGTGTTTGTGAACCAAGAATTTACCTAATAAATCCTGTGCCACATCGATGGTGTCTCGATCGTAAAATTGGCGTGGAAGTTTTTTCATATAGCCTTTATGTGTTGATGAATGAGTTAAAACCACCTGTTTTTTTTCTTTTCAGTCTCTCGTGCTTCTTTTTCTTCTGCTAGCCTTTTCTTTTTCTGTTCGAGCTTTTCCATTTTACCATCTCTTTGAGCTATGTATGCTGCGTGAGATTGATGATGCTTTTCTTGCAGCGTTTTAGAAGATTGGCCAATAATCTTCTTTGACTCATCTTGTGTTTGTGTCACTGATGTTGAGGGTTTTTTTGCTTGCTGAAAAAATCTCAATAGTCCATCGAAGCAACAGCAGTTTGAGTAATTTTTATTTTCTGTTGATTTGCTAGAGAGCAGATCTGTCATGCCAGCATGCTTTTACATTAGTATCTACACAACTCCTAAAATCTTAGGGGTTGTCGTTATTCTTCCAGAGATAATCGTTCAAAAATCTGCTATAAATACCACTTTTTATTTCTAAAGGATTTACAGCGCATGGAAAAGCGCCTCGAGA
>CAJCIZ010000192.1 GCA_903970525.1 Myxococcales bacterium
GAGTTTCGATTGAAATTAGAGAGACCACTTAAGATTATTATTAATAGCGCGAGTCCAGCATTACAGACGCTACAAGAAGAATATAAACACGTTACACATATTACAATGGAAATCGCTAATAAGGACAAAGCGAATCCTGAAGAAAGCAAAACAAGCGATGAACTCCCCCGCAAGCGCGTGAAATATTTAAAGGTCGCGACAGAGCTAGTAGCACCAACTTCACCGCGATCACCCCTTTCAGGGCATTCTCCTAATTTCAAGTTTTCTCCTACACATACGCCTACAGCAAAGAACAGTCGTGCGATTGAAACACACGCTACATTAACGCCCTCTACAGGGTGACTGCTCTCTTCTCTACCAATAAACTTTCTGCTACGCTAGTTTTGCTTTTTAACTTACTCACGGAGGATGGCCATGAAACAAACCAGTTTGCTCTATCATGAAAAATTAGTGGGCCTGCAACACGATGTTCAAGATCCGACTAATATCAACATCAAAACGTTCGACGAGATTCAGGATCATTATGAACAAGCACAGTGTTGGGGTTTGCTTTCCAGCTTAGATACCAAACAATGTGATCCCACCTTAATTCGTTCTGCTGATGCAATAAAAGATTATGTTATCCAACTCTGTGACTTGATAGGCATGAAACGCTTTCAAGACACGCAAGTTGTTCATTTTGGCGAAGATGAACAAGTCGCTGGCTATTCTATGGTCCAGTTGATTGAGACTTCGTTAATCTCCGGACATTTTGCAAATCTCACTAATACAGCTTATATCGATGTCTTTAGCTGTAAAATTTACGACCCCTATGTTGCGGCTCAATTTACAAAAGATTTTTTTAAAGCAGCGGGTGTTGCGGTGAATCTCTGTTTTAGGAAATAGACAACTAAACCCTGTCATCGCGAGCGCGAGCGAAGCAATATTTTTCTGATGCCGCCGAGTTGAATCCAAGTGATGCACGCTTGCAAGGTTTTTATGGCGTCAGTCAGTTAGCAACTGGCGATGTGTTTCATGATGAACGCGAAGAAGTGCGCGGTTATTTTCAATTACAGCGCGCTATCCATCTGTGGCCGGAATTTAATTATTTCACCGCAGGCTATCCTATGAGTAAGTTGGATGCGCAATCTAAGCATTTTAAAGAAGGGGTTGCCTGGCAGTGGCAAACTTTATCTTTATGTGCGGGCACAACCATTTCGAAGAATAATCCTGATTTTTCGCCCTATATGTCAAAGGAAACACAAAAAGGCCCTAAGCGCGCCTGCTGGAATTCTTGGATAGCACCGCATAACTTTGAAGGCTTTTTCTTGAATATGGGTGATATGTTGGTGAAACAAGGCGATTGGCAGACCGCTATTAAAATTTATCAGAATGCACGATTAAGTTCGACTTATCACAGTTGGCCTTACCGAAATTAGTTAGAAGACAGAATCAAGAACGCAGAACAAAATGTCTCTCATTTTCAACAATCTAATGGGCGCACTCCAGAGACTAGAATTTTATTTAACTCAGGTTATGGATGCGCTGCGTGTCATCAAGCAAGCTGAGCTAAGATCTTTCGCCCACGTTCTGTGTTTGCTGTGAGTTTGATTTCACGCCCTGTCATCTGTGTATCGATATGACAAGACAAATCTGCCACAGGTAATACTTCTTTGCCGTGCTCTGGCCATTCAACCAAACAAATTGCCTGCGGTATAAAATAATCCTGAATCCCAATAAACTCTAATTCACGAGGATCACTGACACGATACAAATCAAAATGAAATATTTTTTTATGCTGGACTGCGTAAGGTTCTACGATAGTATAAGTTGGACTTTTCACTTTATCGGTATAACCCAATCCACGCAAAAATCCGCGCGCTAATGTTGTTTTTCCTGCGCCCAGATCACCATACAAAAAAATAACCGCCGTATCACCACAATACTCTGCTAATTTTGCGCCAAACTGCAGCATGGCATTTTCATCTGCGATAACTATGTTTGATAATTCATTTTTCATGACGCCACTCTTGGCATACGATCATTGGCAAGCAGATGTAAGAAAGGAATGAGATCCATTGCTAACATACCGCGTTCGCCACAAAGTTTTGCCGCCGCATCCCCCGCGGATGCATGCGTATACACGCCGAGTTTTGCAGCCTCAGCCAAAGGAACGCCTTGCGCAACCCAACCGCCTATGACACCGCTCAATACATCTCCCATACCCGCTGTTGCCATGCCTGGATTGCCCGCATCACACAAGACGGGCATTTGGTGCGCAACAGCAATCAATGTGCCCGCACCTTTTAACACGCAAACACCTTCATATTGTTGCTGAATTTTTTGCGCAGCCGCTAAACGATTTTGTTGCACTGCTTGCGCAGTTTGCTGCAATAATCGCGCCGCCTCGCCAGGATGCGGTGTCAAAATCCAATTTGTTCGTTTGATGGGCGTTTTTGCGATCAAATTTAATGCGTCTGCATCAACAACCAACGGCAAATGTGATTGCAAAACGACTTTCAACAATCTCTTTGACCAAAAAGATTGTCCTAATCCAGGGCCCACAATGACAACCGTCGCTTTTTTGAGTAAGGCACGTAATTTAATTGTGCTTTGAACACCATGACTCATGATTTCAGGACAAGTCAAATTTATCATCTCCGCATGCGCGGGATGTGTTGCGACACTGACTAAACCTGCTCCTACGCGCAATGCCGCTTCTGCTGCCATACGTACTGCGCCAGAAAATCCTACATCACCCCCAACAATCAAAACATGTCCTGCATTACCTTTATGATAATCGCGAGGGCGTGGTTTTAAATAGTCGGCAAACTGTGAAAATGACATTTTTTCTGTGACACCTTCTACCAAAGAAAAAAGTTCTTCTGGTAATTGCAAATCATGACATTGCAATAAACCTGTATACGATAGCCCACTGCCAGTTAACAATCCTAATTTCAAACCCATAAAGGTCATGGTTGCCGTTGCATGAATTGCGACACCCATTATTGCACCGGTGTCCGCATCAACGCCCGATGGAATATCCAAGGATAAAACCGGCACACCACTCTGGTTGATAGCTTCAATCACAATTCTGCCTTCTTGTCTCACTTCACCTTGCAAGCCAATTCCATAAATGGCATCCACAATCACATCTGTCTGCTGTAATGCTTCACGATCAAGAAACGATTGCATGGCAACATTGGCACTCAGACAAGCGTCATACGCTTGTGCTGCTGCGCTGGATAATTTTTCTGTTTGTCCGACTTGCCAAATTGTGACTTGCAAGCCGCGTTTTTGTGCGGCATGTGCTAAGACGTAACCATCACCTCCGTTGTTACCCCCGCCACACACAATAACAATATGCTTAGCATTGGGCCAATGCTCTATTAAAAAATCCAGCGCTGCGTTCCCCGCGCGCTGCATAAGCACATCACTAGAAATACTCATACGATCACGCGCAAAACCTTCTAGCTCACGAATTTGTGCGCGTTGATAAATTTTCATAGTCAGTGCAGTCATAGCCTCACCTTTTTGGTTGTTGTGACGCAGGAACAAGTAAACTTAAAATGACAGTAGTCGTTAATATCACAGCCACTATTAGTAATGTGACCGGTGTAGAAACATCATACCATGGCTCTATTAACATTTTTATCCCGACGAACGCTAACAACAATGCAATTCCATATTTCAACAAATGAAAACGATAAGTCAAATCGGCCAGTAAAAAATACAGCGCGCGCAAACCCATAATAGCAAAAATATTGGAAGTAAAAATGATAAAAGTATCTAATGTAATGGCAAAAATAGCAGGAATACTGTCCAAAGCAAATATCAAATCACTCACTTCAATTAAGATAAGCACAATAAACAAAGGTGTTGCGTATAAGATTTTATTTTGCTTAACAAAAAACTTTTCACGATGCGACTTGTTAGTCACTCTTAAATGTTTAGACAACCATTTTACCAACGGACTTTTTGCTAAATCTTTTTCATCGTCAGCAAATAACATGCGCACACTGGTCGCCAGCAAAAATAATCCAAAAATATACAACACCCAATGAAACTCTGACGCCAATGCTGCACCGCCTGCGATTAACAACAACCGTAAAATGATTGCGCCCCATACTCCATATAATAAAATACGGCGTTGATATTCCAGCGGCACTTTGAAATAAGTGAAAATCATGAGAAACACAAATAAATTATCGACAGAGAGCGATTTTTCAATGATAAAACCGGTAAAAAATTCTAGTGCTTTTTGATCCGCCAGAATGGAGCCTGACGTTAAGTTAAGATACCACCAGAGTAAGCCGCCAAAAACCATGGCACAAAAAATCCAAACAACACTCCTGACAGCCGCTTCACGCAGGGTCACACGGTGCGACTTTCGACCACCCAGCACAACCATGTCTATGGCGAGGATAGCTAAGACAAATCCAAAAAAAACCAGCCACATCCACCCTTCCCCTACGGAATGCATTATAATACTTCCCTTTATTGGCCGATAATCCATTATAAATTTTACTATGCGTAATGCCACACTTGATTTTCAACAACTCGCGGATACCATCAAATCGTGGGGCAAAACCCAAGGCTTTCAACAGGTTGGGATAGCTGATATTGATTTATCAGCCTATGAGCCGCGCTTTCATGAATGGCTGGCGAAGGAGTTCCATGGGGAAATGCGCTATATGACGCAGCATGGCGCCAAGCGCTATCGCCCAGAGGAACTGGTGCCGGGCACGATTCGTGTCATTTCTTTGCGTATGGATTATTTGCCGGCTGATACTGATATTCCTAAAGTGCTGCAAGATCCTAACAAAGCCTACATTTCACGTTATGCGCTGGGTCGCGATTACCACAAATTGATTCGTAAGCGCTTGCAATCACTGGCTGAAAAAATTTCAGCGGAAGTTGGCGAGCATGGTTATAGAACTTTTGCAGATAGCGCACCGGTCCTTGAAAAGCCACTGGCGGAAAAAGCGGGTTTGGGTTGGATAGGCAAACATACTAATTTAATTAATCGTCAGGCAGGGTCTTGGTTTTTTCTTGGGGAAATTTATACGGATTTGCCACTGCCGTTAGATGAAGCTGTTAAAAATCATTGTGGGTCATGTACCGCTTGCATTGAGATTTGCCCTACTCAAGCGATTGTTGGGCCTTATCAATTGGATGCGCGACGCTGTATTTCATATCTCACTATTGAATTGCGTGAATCGATTCCGGTTGAACTGCGTCCACTCATGGGCAATCGTATTTATGGTTGCGATGATTGCCAACTGGTGTGTCCTTGGAATCGTTATGCAAAACCGACAGATGAAAAAGATTTTCAACCTAGACATGGATTGAGTGCTGCGCAGTTGTTGGAATTATTTCAGTGGAGTGAAACGGAGTTTTTTAAAAAAACAGAAGGCTCTGCGATTCGACGGATTGGTTATGAATGTTGGTTGAGAAATATTGCTGTGGCGCTAGGGAATGCGCCGCAGGATGAAAAAATTATTGCGGCGTTGCAGGATAAAATGATGCATGAATCTGAGTTAGTGAGAGAGCATGTGATGTGGGCGCTGGACAGACAGACTGCGTGGGAATGACAGTTACGACATCACATCCTGATTCAAAAACACCTGCCGATAATATTTCAATTCCTCAATCGAATCACGAATATCACTTAACGCTAAATGTTTAGAATCTTTTCCCAATCCTGCATACACTTGCGGCGCCCAACGCACTGCTAATTCTTTCAGTGTGCTGACATCTAATAATCGATAATGAAAATATTTTTCTAACTTAGGCATGTAACGATACATGAAGCGGCGGTCTTGATACACACTGTTGCCGCACATCGGTGATTTTCCTGCGCTCGTGTATTGCTTCAAAAATTCCAGTGTGGCAGCCTCTGCTTCTTCTTCCGTCACCGTACTTGCTTTAACCCGTTGCACTAACCCAGAAGAGTTGTGTTGCTTAGTATTCCAACTATCCATTGCGCTTAACAATTCATCTGACTGATGAATCGCGAACACAGGGCCTTCGGCGATGGTATTTAATTGCGAATCGGTGACTATCGTTGCCATTTCGATAATCCGTTCTTTTTCGGGATCTAGTCCCGTCATTTCCATATCAATCCAAATTAGATTATTGGCATTTGCTGACATATTTGTTGGCCTCATCGATTTTAGGTATTCTAACAGTCCGTTAAACGTATTAATATCACGACTATAAAATAGATGGAATGAGTTAGCTATGCACTTTGATACTATTATTGCCACCGTGATTGCCTATTTATTTGGCTCAATTTCAAGCGCTGTTGTCACCTGTAAATTAATGGGGCTGCCTGATCCTAGAACGCAAGGCTCTGGTAATCCAGGCGCATCGAATGTTTTGCGGCTGGGCGGGAAGAAAGCTGCGATTATCACTTTGGCTGGTGATGTCTTAAAAGGCGTTATTCCTGTCTTGGCTGCTAAGTTGTATGGGTTTGATACGATAAGCTTAAGCATTGTTGCGTTTGCTGCTTTTTTGGGTCACTTGTATCCTGTTTTCTTTCGTTTTAAAGGGGGGAAAGGTGTGGCGACAGCGGCTGGGTGTTTGCTGGCACTGGATTGGCGCATTGGTTTAAGCTTGTTGGGGACTTGGATTTTGATGGCTGTTGTATTTCGTTATTCATCGTTATCGGCTTTAATCGCTGCTTTACTTGCGCCGGTTTATGCTTGGTATTTTACGAATAATAATTTTGCGATTATGACTTGTTTTATGAGTGCTTTGTTGATTTTGAGGCATAGAGAAAATATTCAAAGATTAGTTGCTGGGACGGAGCCTAAGTTTAAGCGGAAGAAATAGATATCTCAGGACTGGGGTCCTGTCAGAGAAAAATTTTTTCGTGCTCGCAAGCTCCACGCGAAAGGAAATTTTTCTCTGCCACCCCCTATTCGAAGTAACACAAAAGCGATTTTATAATCCCTCCTGGCCTCCCTTTTTCAAAGGGAGGGACGTTCTTCAACTATAGCTCTTCAATCCCCCAGCGCGGAAAAACTCGAATCTCTAAGTCATTTCTCTGCCCTGCCAGTAATCGCTGACAGCCTACATATGCAATCATTGCGCCATTATCTGTGCAAAATTCTTGTCTCGGGAAATATACACTGCCTTGTTCTTTCTCTGCCATGATTTGCAATTGCTGACGCAGCAAGCGATTTGCACCGACGCCGCCTGCTACAACTAAACGTTTCCAACCTGTCTGACGTAGTGCTCTCCGGCATTTCACAACCAAAGTTTCAACGACTGCTTCTTGAAAAGCATGTGCAATATCTGCTTTTGTTTGTTCCGACGAATCATTTTGCGTAATCGTATTCAATGCAAATGTTTTTAAACCACTAAAACTAAAATCTAAGCCTGGCCTATCAATCATGGGTCGCGGGAAATGGAATCGTTTGGGATCACCTTTTTCAGCGAGCGCTGAAAGAGCTGCACCGCCTGGATAACTTAGCCCCAATAATCTTGCTGTTTTATCGAAGGCTTCGCCGACTGCATCATCCAATGTGTCGCCTAAAATTTCATATTGACCCATCGCTGTGACTTTCACCAATTGGGTATGACCGCCTGAAACTAACAAGGCGACGAAAGGAAAAGCAGGAGGGTTCGATTCCAACATGGGTGCTAATAGATGCCCTTCCATATGATGCACACCTATGGCCGGGACATTCCAAGCAAAACTAATTGTGCGCCCTATCGTTGCGCCTACCATTAAAGCCCCTGCTAAACCGGGGCCTATAGTATAGGCGACACCATGAATATCTTGTGGAGATAGGCCTGCTTCAGCCATGACGGCTTGAATCAAAGGAACTGTTTTACGGACGTGATCGCGGGAGGCGAGCTCAGGCACCACGCCGCCATACTCGGCCTGCATTTCTACCTGGCTGTATAAAGTGTGCGCTAATAAGCCTTTTTCCGCGTCATAAATCGCAGCGCCGGTCTCGTCGCAAGATGTCTCAATACCTAAAACTCGCATAAATAACTCATTTGTTTTTGCTTTTCTCTTAAATAGTCATTAGAATTTGCCATTCTTCATAAATAAGAAGCTGGAGTAAAGTTTTATATATGCCAACAGTACGCGTTAAAGAAAATGAAAACTTCGAAGTAAGCTTACGCCGTTTTAAGCGCCTATGCGAGAAAGCAAGCATATTGGCCGACTTGAGACGCCACGAATTCTTTGAAAAACCAACCTGGAAACGTAAACGCAAGAAAGCATCTGCTGTGAAGCGCTACCAGAAAAAATTACTTCGTGAGCAAATGGCGTTGGAACGCGATAGACGTAAATAATCCTGGGTTTTTAATCCTGAATTGAGAATTTACACGCATGACGACATCAGCGATCAAAGATAAGATTACCGAAGACATGAAAGATGCCATGCGCGCGCAAGATAAAGCGCGTTTAGGCACTATTCGGCTTATTTTAGCGACTTTCAAACAAGCGGAATTGACGGAAACCGGCCGCGTCACCTTAACAGATGAGCATATTATCGCGATTCTGGACAAGATGCTGAAGCAACGCCGTGAATCTATCACCCAATACGAAGCCGCTAATCGTCAAGATCTTGCTGACAAAGAAAAAGAAGAGATCTTAGTAATTCAACACTATCTTCCTGCTCAGCTGTCTGTGGCTGAAATCGGCGCGCTCATTGAAGCGGCGATTCAAGAAACTGGTGCAAGTTCTGTACGCGATATGGGCAAGGTCATGGGTGTCATTAAACCCAAAATTCAAGGCCGGGCGGATGTTGCGACTGTTAGTAATCAAGTTAAAGATCGATTGTCAGCTTAGGTTTCTGTTCTTACCCTCACCCAACCCTCTCCCGCACTTTAGTGCTGTGAACTTCTTTTGTTCTGTTGGCGGGAGAGGGCTAAAGCTTTTGCCTTAAATCTGTTAAGATCACGTATCTATAGCGCGAGCAGGCTTTAGCCCTCTCCCGCCAACGAAAAATACTAGAATCATGGCTCTCTCTGCGGGAGAGGGTTGGGTGAGGGCAAGCAAAAGATTTATGGCAGAACAAATACCACGCGAATTCATCGATCAATTACTCAATCGAATCGACATAGTCGACCTCATCGATAGCCGTATCACTTTGCGTAAAAAAACTGGCAGTAATTTCTTCGCCTGTTGCCCTTTCCACAATGAAAAAAGCCCCTCCTTCTCCGTCAGCCAACCCAAACAATTTTATTATTGTTTCGGCTGCGGCGCACACGGCAATGCAATCGATTTCTTAATGCAATATGACAGATTACATTTCCCCGAAGCGATAGAAGCACTCGCAAAACAAATCGGTATGGAAGTTCCACGACAACTCACTACACGCTCTCCTGAAAAAGCGGCCGCTCAACAATCGTTGTATGAGTTGCTAGACCAAGTCACAAAGTTTTATCAAAACCAATTACGCCAACACACCCAAGCACAACGCGTCGTCGATTATTTAAAAAATCGCGGTGTTTCAGGCACAATTGCGAAAGATTTTGGGATCGGTTTTGCACCGCCTGGCTGGGACCACGTCTTACAAGCTTTCGAAAAAAATAAATTACAATTACTCGAAGCCGGCATGCTCATCAAAAAAGAAGACGGCGGTTTCTATGATCGTTTTCGTGATCGTATTATGTTTCCGATTCATGATAGACGCGGCAGAATTATTGGTTTTGGTGGACGCATTATCGATCAAGGTGAACCAAAATATTTAAACTCACCTGAGACACCGATTTTCCAAAAAGGCCATGAATTATATGGTTTGTATCAAGCACTACAAGCCAATAGACAATTACAACGCATCATTGTTGTCGAAGGGTATATGGATGTCATTGCGCTTTTTCAACATGAGATTTCTTATGCGGTTGCAACATTAGGCACCGCAACTTCAGCGAATCATTTAGAAAGATTATTTCGACACACGTCAGAAATTATTTTTTGTTTTGATGGCGATCAAGCTGGAAAAACAGCTGCTTGGCGTGCATTACAAGTCACGCTGCCCCTCATGCATGATGGCGTACAAGTACGATTTATGTTTTTACCGGATGGTGAAGATCCGGATTCGTTGGTGCGCAAAGAAGGCAAAGAAAAATTTGAAGAACATATGCAACATGCTTTAACAATTGCAGATTTTTTCTTTCACACCTTAGCTGCGCAAACCGATATTAAAAGTACGGATGGACGTGCACGTTATGTGAAACTCGCGACGGATCTTTTAAAACAATTGCCCGCCGGTATTTTTCAACAAATGATGATGGAAGAATTGGCTAAACGCGCGCGCATTGATGTATCACAATTACATGCTAAGCCTGCGACTCAAAACTCTCCTGCAAAACGTTCTCCTTTAAAAGCTCGACCGCCTTCGGTTTTACGAATGGTGATGACATTGTTGGTGCAGCAACCTGCGCTCGCGCAATTGATCACAGAGCCTTTGCCAAAGGTGGAGATGGCTGGATTCGAACTCTTATCGCAAGTCATTGAAAAAGCTAAACAATTTCCCGATATAACGACTGGCGGTTTATTAGAACATTGGCGCGATCAAGAAGAAGGTAAACAATTGGCTAGACTCGCGCAAGTTGAACATATGATCCCAGAGAAAGGCATTGAGCATGAATTTTTAGGCGCGATTCAAAATTTACATAAGACCGCCCAAGAACAACTCATCGAAGGATTATTATCGAAAGCTGCACAAATCGGATTGTCATCAGATGAGAAGCAAGAACTCTCCGGTTTAATATCTAGCAAGAAATGATTTAGCTATAAATTTATTGTGCAAATTAAAATCATTTTACCCAGAAGTTTCTATTAAACACACCCACTAAGAGCATGACAATCAAACTTAAGGACGTGTATAATGGCGTGTTATTTTTCCCCAAAAGCCAGACTTATTAGCAGGTCATAAAGCACTATGGATCAACAAGAACAGCAACGATCGAATTTGAAAGACTTAATCGCAAAAGGCAAAGAGCAAGGCTACTTAACCTACGCAGAAGTCAAAGACCATCTACCGCCTGATATTGCTGACCCTGAGCAAATTGAAGATATCATCAGCTTAATCAACGACATGGGTATCCGTGTTGCTGAAGTCCCGCCTGATGTAGATGAATTATTGCTAGCTGACAATGAAGCGACTGACGAAGTGGCGGCTGAAGAAGTTGCCGTGGCCTTAGCGTCTGTCGATAGTGAGTTTGGCCGCACCACTGACCCAGTTCGCATGTATATGCGTGAAATGGGCAGCGTGGAATTATTATCACGTGAAGGCGAAATCGTAATTGCTAAGCGAATCGAAGAAGGCATGAACCAAATGCTGACGACGTTAGCTTATCAGCCACAGATGATTGCTGAAGTATTAAATGATTATGATCGTGTTGAGCGTGCAGAGTTACGCTTGAGTGATTTAATCAGTGGTTACAATGATGCTGCTACCTTAGCGGTTGAAGAAAATCTTCTGAAAGAAAAAGAACTCGCGCTGGCTGCAGCGGCTGAAGAAGATGAAGAAGAAGGCGGCGCTGAAGGCGGAGAAGGATTCTTAGAAGAAGAAACCGGCCCAGATCCTGAAGTTGCCAAAGTAAGATTTGCTGAATTACGCGAATCCTACAATGACGCCATTGCGATTGAAAAGAAGCATGGCTTAAAACACAAGAAAACCGTAGAAAAACGTGATGCTTTAGCGAAATGTTTCATGGACATTAAGCTCGCTGCGCGTCAATTCAATAAACTGTCACGCAAAATGCGCGCCATGTTAGATGAAATCCGCACACAAGAGCGTCATATCATGCAGCTCTGTGTGAACAAAGGTAAAATGCCACGCAAAGCATTTATCAGTTCATTCTTAAATTATGAGACTGACATCAAATGGATGGATAGCCATAAAGGCAAAGCGTACTTCAAAGAAGTAGCCGCTTTCATTCCTGAAATACAGCGTGCACAGAAAAAATTAATTGCCTTAGAAGAACACATGAAGATGTCGATTTCTGAAATCAAAGAAGTCAATCGTCGTATGTCTATTGGCGAAGCGAAAGCCCGCCGCGCGAAGAAAGAAATGGTTGAAGCGAATTTACGTTTGGTTATTTCTATCGCGAAGAAATATACAAACCGTGGTTTGCAATTCTTAGATTTAATTCAAGAAGGCAACATTGGTTTGATGAAAGCCGTTGATAAGTTCGAATATCAACGTGGTTATAAGTTTTCAACGTATGCAACTTGGTGGATTCGCCAAGCGATTACAAGATCAATCGCCGATCAAGCGCGCACGATTCGTATTCCTGTGCATATGATTGAAACGATTAATAAGTTGAATCGTATTTCTAGGCAGATTCTGCAGGAAACTGGGTTAGAGCCTACGCCTGAAGAATTAAGCAAGCGTATGGATATGCCGGAAGATAAAATTCGGAAAGTCTTGAAGATCGCGAAAGAACCTATTTCAATGGAAACGCCTATTGGTGATGATGAAGATTCGCATTTAGGTGACTTTATTGAAGATAGTAATATGGAATCGCCGATTGAAGTTGCTACTAGCACGGGATTGTCGGAAGCGACGCAGAAGATTTTGAATACACTGACACCGAGAGAAGCGAAAGTATTAAGAATGCGGTTTGGTATTAATATGAATACGGATCATACTCTGGAAGAAGTGGGTAAGCAGTTTGATGTGACACGTGAACGTATTCGTCAGATTGAGGCGAAGGCGTTGCGGAAGTTGCGTCATCCTTCGAGATCTGAGCAGTTGAGGAGTTTCTTGGAAGATCAGGAGTAATCTTGTTATTCCCGTCCCCGCCTGCGCGGGGATAGACTCCAGCGGGAATCTATTTTAAGTATGGCATATTCAACCAGAGTTTTTAGCTAACCGTGACTGGAATCTCTGAAAACTTCCATATATGATTAGCAACGTTCCAACCCCAAATCGGGCCCATAGCTCAGTTGGTTAGAGCAGAGGACTCATAATCCTTTGGTCCTAGGTTCAAGTCCTAGTGGGCCCACCAAAATCAAAACCCCTGTCACCCCGCAAAAATCTCGTCCTCAGTTACCCAAGAAAAACACCAACCTATCACGAGATTTTGTGCGGGGCCTGGTAGCGACCTATAGCAGATTAAGTCACTCTAAAAAAACAATACTGTCACCCACCCTTGCAATATACAGTAACTGTATATATAATTACTGTATGTAGGGGTAGTGTTGAATAAGGAAAATAATGAACATCATTATTCCACTACAAAAAACTCCTTCCTCGAAAGAAGCAGAAGCAATAATCAGAAAACTTGTTACAGTCGGCAAGATAAGCTTGTCGAATCACTGTAAAGAGAGAATGAAAGAACGCAATATTACCATACAACAAGTAATGATTTGTTTATCAAAAGGAAGAGTAACAGAGAATCCGTTCTTAAGTCATACCAACGGAGGCGGATATGAAACCACAGTCGAAAGAACCGTTGCCGGTGATAATTTAAGAATTGGAGTATGCTTGAAGTTCAGTCAAAGAATATTAGTTATTACTGCTATCAAACTATGAATACGACAATAGAGAACACAGAGATCATATTATGAAAGAATATCACTATTCAGAATGCGGACTAAACAATATCTATTTAGTTAATGGATATGAAATCACTAAGCATAATGGTGACGAAGAAATTTTTATCCATGACATTCATGGATTACATAAAGCCATTGGAACAGCTATTGTTTTCAAACCTGGCGTTTTAATAGGTGATGAAATTAAGTTTATGCGCACAACATTAGATTTTTCTCAAAAAAGATTGGCGACTCTTTTAGGATGCTCATATCAGACAGTATTATTATGGGAAAAGAATAAAACCCCTATCACACTTTCAGCTGATCGTCTTTTACGAGTAATTTTTTATGAATATATCAATCATAAAGTTGATAGAAAAATATATGATATTGTTAATGAGATTGCTGATTCTGATGCGGAAGATATCGAAAAAAACCGGAAAATTCAGTTTGAAGAGATTTCTTGTAAATGGAAAGTGGTTGCATAAATAAGCAATTAATTAAGAATATTATTAATAAAATTCGTATCAAAAAGCTAATTTTTTTTGAAGAAGCGTAAATAAGCTTAATTTCCATTAATAGAATAATTTGAAATCTCGAGCATTGTCATTGCAACTTCCCAGTTTATTCTATCAAAAAACATCTCTTGAGAAAAATCTTTCTCTAATGAGTTCAGAAATGAATCAAGCCACGCATGATACTCATCTCCATGCTTAGAGAGAAATATAGAAAATTTAAGATAAATTTCAATATTTATTGAAATCTCGTAAATTTTATAATCATCCTCATCATGTAATTTCAAATAATATTCTTCAAATTTATCAGGCAATACGGTGTTCACACCAATAAAATTGAAATTAGTTGCCAAATTAAACTTTGGTGTTCTAATTACTATCCTGCTATTTTTGTCACGCGTTACTACGCTTCTCTTTGGCAAAACTAATTCAAATTTTTCATATAATTCGCCATGCACCCCATAGCTTGACACTATATCATGCGCACATTTATTTTTTTTAATACAAGAAAATCCAGCTCGCTCTTCTATCCCTCTACTAAACAATTCAATAAATCTGTTTTTTAATAACACACTAGGAATATCATCTCTTGAAAATAGCATTAAATTATCGTTATTTACTTCATCATTATTGAAAAAACTTGATAAATGCGTTTCAAGTTTTTTCAAAAAATAATATTCAGTTGCTTCCCGTATTAACTTGGCTGAATTAGTATTTTCAAACCGAGTACTACCTTCCGCAATATTAAATTTAAAAACATTAGATAAAGGATCACTATTCCATAGCATTTTCAGTGCATCATCCTCTCTAAACGCTGACTCAAAGTATTCATATAATTTTAAATTATAATCATAGCGATCGATATCTAATATTTTATTGTCTTTTTTCATACAAATAAAAAATGCGCTAATTGAGACTTTTTTATATCTTTCAATTTTCCATAGAATAACAAGACAAAACAATAGAAATGAAATGGTACCAAGCAGCACTATTGATTCCATTGTGAATACTCTTGAGATCAGAGAAGAGAAAATACCGACCGACAACCCCAAAAAAATACCAGCAGCGATAATATCCCTGAATGCCAAACGTGTAACAATTATTTCTTTAAAGAAATTATGTTTTTCGATCATCAATAAACCTCATTTAATGATGAGATATAGTTAATTATATACTAACGAGTGGCCTACTTTAATTAGGCAGGATTTCAACAAAAATAGCAGACCTTACTTATTGAAAAGACTACCTAAAAAATGCCTGAATTCGAGTATATACTTATAACTATTAATACATCATACGACGATGGAGACACTCTTTATGAAATTCTTCAAATTTTCAATAATTCTAACATTATCATTATTACTCAATGATTGCACAACTCCATACCAGCCAAGAGGTTTTTTAGGTGGCTACAGCGACTCAAGAATAGATTCCAACACTGTTAGAGTTAGCTTCTATGGAAATGGACATACATCACAAGAAAAAGTTGAGAATAGTATGTTATATCGTTGCGCTGAAGTAACACTTCAAGATGGATATGATTATTTTACAATTGCAAGTGGAGGCACAACACCATCATATAGTTCATATACAACACCTGGTACTTATAACCAATTTACCCAATATGGTTATGGCACCGCATCAACATTCGGAACTTATGAACCAGGAGAAACAATTATTACCAAACGATTTGAGTCTAGTGTATTAATTAAAATGTTTAATGGCATAAAACCATCAAATTCGCCCAATACATATGATGCTCATGAGTTGATACATTACATGAAGCCACAAATAACAAGCCAAAATGCGGGACAATGAAAATGAATACTAATCAAAAGATTTTGTTAACGGAAATTGAGAGCTTAATTATTCAGGATAATCCTAATGCAACTCAAAATCTGAAGGATTACATCAGAAACACGTATGAAAATTTTAATACAAGTGAAAACATTACCGATTGGCAAAAAATTAAAATTGCCGGTGCAATTGCAGCATATAAAATTAATTGGCTTTATCTTTCCAAGTGCTCTCTTATTCTTGCATACGAAGATCCAAAAAACATATCGCAGGAACCATGGCATATAGCACATTGCAAAGAAGCAGCAGATCATATTAATCTTGCTGACCTAATTGATGACATTTAAACAGGAATAGACGGATTCAGACACCAATTAAAATCAACTTGGCGGAGGAAAACAGGTGTCAAGTATTCACGGGCTGTTGCCCAAATCATTTGGGCCAAACGCCCACATAAGATATAA
>CAJCIZ010000193.1 GCA_903970525.1 Myxococcales bacterium
GTTTTCTGCTTCAACCAAGGTGGGTTCAACAAAATAACCCGGACGCTGCAATGTATTCCCACCCGCTAATATTTTCCCGCCGGCATTTTTTATTTCAGCAATAGTTTTCACAAATTGCTGCACAGCCGCTTCGTCAATCAACGGCCCCATCAGATTTTTCTCATCCAATGGATCGCCAATCTTAATTTTTTGATAGGCTTTAACGATGCTTGCAATTAAAGAAGGATAAATTTTTTCATGCACAATCAGCCTACGCGTCGTCGTGCAACGTTGTCCTGCGGTACCTACCGCACCAAATACAATAGCAGGAACCACCAAATGCAAATCAGCAGATTCATCAACAATAATGGCATTATTCCCACTCAGTTCTAACAAAAATTTCCCTAAGCGCTTAGAAACGGTTTCAGCCACTTGTCGCCCAACAGCGGTTGATCCAGTGAAAGAAATTAAATTCACACGCGCATCTTGCACAAAGTGATTAATCAAATTCACATCGTTAGAAATAAAAAGTGAAAAAATTCCCTGTAAACCGTGTTGTTCCATAACAGCATTGCAAATCTGTTGTATGGCGATCGCACAAAGCGGTGTTTTAGGTGAAGGCTTCCAAATCACTGTATTACCCGCAATCGCAGCAATAAACGCATTCCAAGCCCAGACAGCGACAGGGAAATTAAACGCGGTAATTACGCCGACAACGCCTAAAGGATGCCATTGCTCTAACATACGATGTTCAGGACGTTCCGAATGCATGCTGCTCCCATACATCATGCGCGATTGACCGACAGCGAAATCTGCCATATCAATCATTTCTTGAACTTCGCCATGACCTTCTTGTTTAGACTTGCCCATTTCTAAAGAAACTAAGTCACCTAAATTCTCTTTATTCTTACGTAAAGCTTCACCAATCTGTCGAATGATTTCACCGCGTTTAGGCGCGGGCATGTTGCGCCACGTTTGAAAAGCTTGCTCTGAAGCCGCAACAATTTTTTCATAATCTGCAGAAGATGCGTTATAGACAGAAGCAATCGCTTCTCCATTTGTGGGATTGTAAGAAATGATTTCACCGGCTGTTTGAGTATTCGACCACCAAGCATGGCCTGTGCTAGCGCCAGCATTTTTAGCCTGACAATTGAGGGCTTTTAAGATATCCATATCAGTATCCTGTTATTAAGCGAAGTATTGTCCAAAACGATTTTTGGTTATTGTAGCTAGTGAAAATGATTCTTGGCGCACCAGTCCGCGATATTTTTTTGGATCTTGCAAAATGATATCCACGACTGCACAAAGATCAGAAGCTGTTGTGAGTTGAATCGCAGACCATAACACACCATCTATGGTTTGCGGGTAGAATTTTTTCACATAATTTTCTTCAGTGAATTGGTTCTCTTGTATACCGGTGACGGAAGCATAAACTAAAACAACATCTTGATAGGTTTTAGGTAACGCACTTTCTAAAATGCGTTTCAGTGTTTGCCTGTCATGATTGAGATTTAAGTCACGCATCAAAAAACGCATTTTGGCGCAATGTCCAGGATAGCGTATGGTTTTATAGCTCATGTGTTTGACTTTTTCACGATAGGTTTTCGCGAGACTGCCTAATCCGCCAGAGGTATTGAACGCTTCATACGTCAACCCATCAATTTTAATTTCTTCTAAGTTATCTAAAGGCAACAAAGTCACTTCTCTCCCATTTTCAATGGCTTCACAAAAATTCCCATATTCATTGATCAAACCATCCGTTGACCATGTCAAAGAATATTGCAGAGCATTGCTAGAGCTTATAGGCAAAGCGCCAACGCGCATTTTAACCGTGTCCAAGGTTGGAAAGTGTTGCATCAAATGATTGGTGACTAAGCTAATAAATCCAGGTGCCAACCCGCATTGTGGAACAAAGGCGGTGCTAGCATCTTTCGATAATTCTAAAACAGTTTGAGCGGTGCTGACGTCTTCAGTCAAATCAAAATAGTGCAATTTAAATTGTTTGGCGAGTTTGGCAATGTGAATGTTAAAATAATAAGGCAGTGCGGAAATGATAGCATCTATCTTGTTTTTTTGTAGAAAATCTTCTAATGCTTTTTGGTTTTCTACATCTAGCGGAACTGTTTTGATGTGTTTTGTTTTAGACAGAATGCGTTCTAAGTCAGGGCGGTTTTCCACATTGATGTCAGCGAGATAAACGTGATAATCATTGGAACGTGCCAACAAAAAACTGGCAAGTGTGCCTATCTTCCCTGCTCCAACGATTAACACGTTTCGCATAGTCTCTCCTTATGGAAGACATTACATCGTGTTTTCAGCCCTTAGTATTTTCAGGTCTATTTGCGCTGAGAAAAAGATTATCATCAGCATTGTCGAGATTGAGTCTCTCTTCGGCAACTGTATCTAGACCGTGTTCTTTCGCTAATCCTGAAAATTGATTTATCATATGCTCATCAATGCCTGAGACATCAAAATCTTTGCTCAAGCGATGGATAGGTTCATTGGCATCGGGCGCTGGATAAGAATCAGGTACGCCAACAAAATTACCAATAATAGCTAACACAGGAATGGGTATTTTCCCGGGTGTGTGCGGATCTATGCCAAATAAATTCTGCAAAGTATCGGAAAGATTTTTGCTATCATCCAGCGTGTCAATTTTTTGAGGAGGTTCTTTACCAGAATCCATATCTTTGACAAGTTGCAAATCTTTTTCCATTTGCAACATTTTATCGATGATGTCATCTTTATCTAATATTTTATCCATTTTCTCGCGGCGTTCTTTGTTTGAATCGAAGCTATTTAATCTTTTTAAGGTTAAGCGCAAGTCTTGTTTCAGCTTGAGCACATCTTTTAGTGCGAGTTCTTTCGTGCCTTTGTCGGTTGAAGGGTCATTGATTTTCTTTGTTAAATCTTTTATTTTCAGTGTTAAAAGGTGCGCGTCGCGTTGTAATTCGCGCATTTCAATAAACAATGCAACAGACGTTGCTGCAATTAAATGTTGTTTGAGTGGTTCGAGTATTTCTGCGCGCTGGCCTGGTGACATCAGTTTGCTTTTTGTGATGCCGCCATTAAAATCTTCTGGGTGTGCTTCAATTGTTTCTTTTGCGACAGCAACAATTAAATCGACTTCTTGTTGCTTCGCATTTGTAATACCGAAATCTTTTCTAGCTTCTTCGCGTAGTGTTTGTTGAAGAAAAGAAGTTAAAAGACCATCTAGTGATACGGTTGACATGACTTATTCCTCTTACCTTAACGAATCAATATATTTAATAATTATACCATACAACAGCTTAAGCAATCCTTAGCTATGAGGCATGGCTTCCCGTGCCATTTTGCATTAGAGTATCCGCCCATGAACCCTAACAAATCCAAAATCTTACGCGTTGCTGTGCCTACGCCTTTGCGGCAGTCTTTTGACTACTTATTACCCATAGGCTGTGGCTTAGACCGGCTACAACCCGGCGTCCGTGTGCGCGTACCGTTTCAGCATAGACAATTGATCGCAATTTTACTAGAAATCTGCGATGAATCCGCTGTGCCCGCGCATAGGCTTAAGCAAGCTATTGAAATAATAGATGAAACTCCGGTAATTACAGCGGATATTTTAGAATTATGCTTATGGGCAGCTGATTATTATCATCATCCCATTGGCGATGTGTTGGAATGTGCTTTGCCTGTGCTCTTGCGACAAGGTAAGCCTGTAGAAGCGTCAATGGAGTCTTATTGGCGGTTGACTGCGGCGGGGCGTGCGGTGGATTTGAGTAGTTTGACGCGTGCTAAGAAACAAATTGATGTATTGAAAGCGCTGGCCTTGCATGAAGAAGGGATGACAAAACGTCAGTTGAAAGAATTAAATGTGAGCGGTGCTGTATTGAAAGCCGTTTGTGAAAAAGCATGGGTTGAAGAAATTCGAAAGAGCAGTTCATTGGCGGGTCTTCTTCCTTCTGCGCATAGCAATGTCATCGAATCTCCTTTGATAATGAATGCAGAGCAACAAACTGCGTTGGATGCCATTCTGCAAACGCAAAATAATTTTCAAGTTTTATTATTAGATGGTGTAACTGGCAGCGGTAAAACTGAAGTGTATTTGCAAGCGATTGCTAATGTTTTAGAAGCACAAAAACAAGTATTAGTCTTAGTGCCAGAAATTGGTTTAACGCCGCAAACCATACAACGTTTTCGCCAGCGTTTTTCAGCACCTGTTGTTGCCTTGCATTCTGGGTTGACGGATAAAGAACGTTTGAATGCTTGGATTAGTGCGCAGACGGGCGAAGCAAAAATTATTATTGGCACACGTTCTGCGATTTTTTCACCGTTTAAAAATTTAGGGTTAATTATTGTTGATGAAGAGCATGATCTTTCTTTCAAGCAGCAAGAAGGATTCCGTTATCATGCGCGTGATTTAGCTATCATGCGTGCGCGTGCGCATCAAATCCCGATAGTGTTAGGATCAGCAACGCCTTCATTAGAATCTTTGTGTCGTGCTTTGCAAGATCGTTATCAACATTTGCATTTGCGCCAGCGTGCCGGTGTTGCGGTGCAGCCGAATTATTGTGTGTTAGATATTAGAAATAGTTTTATAGAAGAAGGCTTGTCGCAGCCTTTATTGACAGCGATGCGCGAACATTTGCAAAATGGCGATCAAGTGATGTTATTCTTAAATCGACGCGGTTTTGCGCCTGTTTTGATGTGTCATGCGTGTGGTTGGACAGCAAAATGTAAGCGTTGTGATGCGCGCATGACCTTCCATCATTCGCCGCGGCGTTTGCATTGTCATCATTGTGATTCGCAGCGGCCTGTTTTTTCTAAGTGTGAAGACTGCAATCAAAAAGATTTACAAATTATTGGATTAGGTACAGAGCGTTTAGAGCAAGCGATACAAAAATATTTTCCAGAATATTCGATTGCGCGCATTGATAGAGACAGTACGCAACGCAAAGGCAGCATGGAAGATTTGTTAGATGGCATACATTCTGGTGAGCATAAAATTTTAATTGGCACGCAGATGTTGGCGAAAGGGCATCATTTTCCCAATGTGACTTTGGTTGGTATTATTGATGCAGATGGTGGTTTTTTCAGTTCTGATTTTCGTGCGGTTGAACGTATGGGGCAGTTAGTGTTGCAAGTGGCAGGTCGCGCGGGTCGTGTGACTAAGCCTGGCACCGTGCTGATTCAAACGCATCACCCAGATCATCCTTTGTTGCAGCAATTATTGCGTGAAAGTTATGGTTATTTCGCGGCAACCTTATTGAAGGAAAGAGAAGGTGCGGCTCTGCCACCGTATGCCTTCTTGGCATTATTTAGAGCGGAAGCGCATAGCCAAGAGCAAGCCATGCAATTTCTGCAGCAGATCAAAAATGTAGCGGCCAGTTTAGGCGAGAGCATCCCGCTCTGGGGGCCGGTGCCTGCGCCTATGGCGAGGCGTTCGGGGCGTTTCCGAGTGCAGTTATTGTTGCAATCCGCGCAACGGCCGCTGTTACAGCGCTGTTTGAAGCGATTGCTGCCTGAGATTGAGAAATTGCCGAGTAAGCAGCAGGTGCGCTGGTCGTTGGATGTGGATCCTTTGGAAATGTTTTAAGAAGCTAATTGACCCTGAATCCAGCTTTGTTATACTGGCGCCTTCGTGAAAATGCCGGGATGGCGGAACTGGTAGACGCGCCGGATTCAAAATCCGGTGATGGTGACATCGTGTCGGTTCGACTCCGACTCTCGGTACTAACGTAAGCATTCATATCGTTTTATTCTGATATACAATCAATCTCTCATGCCCCGGTGGCACAGTGGATAGCGCGGCCCCCTCCTAAGGGGCAGGTCGGAGGTTCGATTCCTCTCTGGGGCGCTAGTATAATCAATAGATTGCAGCTTATATAAAATTTTGAAAAAGTCTCAATATTTGTTATAATTAACTTAGCTCATCTACCATGTGTAGAAAGAGTATCCGAAGGCGTCCTAATGGGCGCCTTTAGTCTTTCTGAGGCTCCAAAATTGATTTCTCTCTTTTATTAGTTTTTGTAATCGTCTTTGTGTAGCGCAATATGCATGTTTTTACATGCGCATAGTCGATAACAAATACAGGTTTATTATTAGTGGCGTCGAGATCAGCTTAGGTCTTGCTTTTATTAAGTGTCACTCTAAGCAGATCTTTCTGTGCAATTTCTTTAAACTATTATTGCCATTAAATAAGCAGAAATATTAACTCTAAGTGTCTGGGCATAGCCGCAAAGCTTATTTGGATCAATTTTTTCATTTTTACTTTTAGTAAGAGATTTTTTTAGTGCTTTGATTGCAACTTCTTTGCTAAGGTATTTGAATGCGTCAACGATAGTGCGCTCTCTATCGAAAATGGGGATAGGGATGTTATCAATCGTAATATGAGTTTTGCCGAGACTCATGTTGCGCATACGAACGACGCGAACAGAGCGTGGTGCGCGATGACGCGTGCTATTGGGAATAGCAATCCAGTGTTGGCGAGGGATTTCATCTGTTAGATCATAAAGTGCAAGAGCAGATACTAGGCAAGCTATGCCATTCTTTGTTTGCTTCACAGCAGTAATTAGATCTTCCCATTGAAAGTTTTCAATAGTGCGAGCTTTGCTGCCTCTGTAGATACCTCTTGCGATGCGTTCTAGCTCACCCGTATTCACATAATAAGCAAGCGTGGCTGCGCTCACGCCAAGCTTCCTCGCTGCCGCGCTTGTAAAGCTTGGAGAGGCAATAAGTGAGTGCCAATGTTAAGTTAAGATTGGCTGCATAGGAATAGACCTTGGCGGCTCAAAAGCAATTTTGCAACGCTGTGTTGCAAAATTTAGGGGTTAGGCCAGATAGCAGCAAATGCCTTCATGTCGCCGAATTGCCAATTACCAATATATTTGGTAATATAACCAAAAATATTGGTAGATTAATTATGCTTGAGTATCTATTCGGAACACCGACAATTGAAAAGATATTATTTTATCTTTTAATAAATCAAAAGTGCTATCCATCGCAGCTAAAAACTATTTTTAAAGGTCCTGTATATAATTTTCAAAGATCTCTAAGCAAATTAGAAAGAGGCGGTATATTGGTATCTTATCTGGAGGGTAAGACACGCGTATATACGTTTAATCCGCGCTATGTTTTTCTGCCGGAACTTAAAGATTTTATAAAAAAAGCATATGAATTTATACCGAATGAAATCAAAGAAAAATATTATGAGCCGATCATTAGAAAAAGACCTCGTCGGCAAGGGAAGCCTCTGTGATAAATTGGGCTACAATTTCACTATTTGATTTTGCGGGATATGTTTCAGAGGAATTAAGAAAACGAGGCATGGAAACAATCTTGGTTGGTGGGGCCTGTGCAACTATTTATTCTAAAAATAGATATCAATCGTATGATCTTGATTATATCACTTATGATGACATGAAAAATGTGAGAAATGCTCTTAAAGACATGGAATTTATTGAGAAACAGAAGTATTTCCAACATGAAAATTGTCCTTGGTTCATTGAATTCGTATCTCCGCCTGTTGCTGTAGGCAATGAGCCAATTAGAGAATTTAATACTATAAAAACATCGTTGGGAACGATAAAGTTGCTTCGTGCTGTCGATAGTGTAAAAGATAGGTTAGCAGCATATTATCATTGGGGTGATCAACAAGGATTGAAGCAGGCCATAAATATATGTCAAGAACAAGATGTCAATATTGCTGAGGTGAGAAGATGGTCTGCACAAGAAGATCAGCAGGAAAAATTCAAAATTTTTATTAAAGAACTAAAAAAGAAATTATCTGAAGATGGTAGAAAAAAAGACTAAGAAATTTTTAACAAGAAAGTGCATTAATCATGTGTAAAATGAACAAATCAAAAGTCTACGAAGTATACGATAAAATCATCAATTGGTTCGATGACGCGCGCACTAAAAATCTGATGGAATCCGAATATATAAATTTAATCATAAATTCAATCCCCGCAGGCGGTACAATTTTAGATTTAGGCTGCGGAACAGGCGAACCCATCGCAAAGTTTTTTAGGTTCGTTAAAAGAATCTGTGGGTTAATTCAATTAGTTCTCGGTTATA
>CAJCIZ010000194.1 GCA_903970525.1 Myxococcales bacterium
GTTGCTTTAAGCTCTTGCTCAACTCGCTGGTAATATCCATATAACCTGTTCCTCATGTCCTCGGAAAACACGAGATTCTAGGTTTTTTGTTTGAAATCAGCGAGTTATTTCTTCATCCATCGATTTTTGTACCGTACAAAGACGCAACTCTCAGTATTGCTAATAATTTCATGCAGTTAGATGCCCGCTGGTTCATGCGATCTGATGTTATAATTAGAGGAGTAGATCGTCACGCATAAAAAGGCCTCACTATGCGATCCACAAAGGATACTCTACAACTCCCACAAGCGCCCACCCAACGGCGCGACAGCAAGATTTACACCGAATTTGAGATACAACACGGTTCTGAAGCAAGAAACCGTTACAAAGACATCATAGCCCCTGTTAAGACAACGCAGATTTTAAATATCCATGCAACAAATCCGAAAGCGGCAAAACGCGGCAGCATCATGACGCCAACCGGTATTCTCGCGGAAACAAAAAGCCAAATTCCACCGCTCTTTGTGCTCGCCGTCGGCGATGTGCTTGCTGAATTAAAAATACATTCTCTCGGCATGCGCACAACAGCATCGACTATTGATTACTTGCCGAGCGCGAAGAAGCCACCTTCTATAAAATTTAAGTCAGGTAAGTCAGGTGTTTGTGGTGATGTGATTGCTGTGAAAGATCAATTCATGACTATGCGTGACGCAGATGGAAAGATAGTCCCTTTAATACAAAATCAAAAATATAAACCTACGCTCAATGATGATATTGGAAAGATGCAATATCCTATACCGCTTGAAAAAATCATCTTGGGGCTCAATAGAAATCCGCCTGATTTTATTCTAACAAATCAAGCCGCCGTTCAATCATCCGGCATTTTGGAATTTAAATTAAATTGTGACGATCCTGCGATCTCACAAATAACTTACAGAGTTAATCTCAATGCGACGGATAATTTATTACCATTAGAAACCGCGAAAAACAGAGAAAGCCCGGCTGTCTCTATGCAGCCAGAGTGGTGGAATAATCAATGGGGAGAATTCAAGGACAGAGTCCAACAAGGACATAAGCTTTGGTCTCAAGAAAATCCTGCTGGTCAATTTGAGCCTTATGAAGTATATGGGCGAAAAGATGGTAAGGGTAATATGTTATTAGTGACTGGTGATCAAGATGTGCATTCTACGCCACGATCAGACGGATTTGAGCTAGGTGAGCTGGCGACGAAACCAATTGATACACACCAAGCAAATGGCGCAAAAGTACTAGAAGAAAAAGTTATGGAAATTCATAGTAAAATTACAATGCAAATGATTTATGAAAAACAAATGAATTTCAATGCGCATATTACTTATCTAAAGGAAAATATATCTAATCAAGAAGAATTAACTTCATTAATTAAATCAGAAACAGATAAACATAACGCTGAGGGAGCATCATTTGTTAATAACAGAAATATAATGCTGGATGATTTTATGGAAAATTCAAAAGGATATCTAGAAGATTTAGGCGAAATGACAGCGTTTGAAGCTTATGTTGCAATTAGAATTAACTTAAAGCAAATTGAGCTAAATGATCAATATCGCATAGATCCACATACAGTTATGTCACGCCTAAACCAAGTTCGAGTAACACCATCTGTCGGGCTTGATCACATCTTAAAAAACGGCCTAGATGTTGATTTGAATCCTGAATGGTTTGAAGCAGGACAGAATCCTGAAGGATGTGCCCAACATGTCAATTCGCAGTTAGCTAAGAACCGTTTTGTGTCAGATGAGATTCTTTTAAAATATATGCAACACCTTGAATCGAAGCAAGCCTCAA
Organism: Myxococcales bacterium; assembly: GCA_903970525.1. Classification (GTDB taxonomy): domain Bacteria; phylum Pseudomonadota; class Gammaproteobacteria; order DSM-16500; family DSM-16500; genus UBA5158. Next base: position 1,807 of record CAJCIZ010000194.1, read on the forward strand.
CCTATGAGAAAACTAACTCAAATCTTCCCGCAGTGATAATAGGATCACGAGATCCTAACTATAGCAATTTAGCTATTGAGACCGCTAAAAAATCTGTGGAATTATTACAACAAGGCCACGCTACAGAAGTTTATGTTATTGATATAAAAAATAAATCACATAAACTAGATGCCGAATCTAAAATAGATGCGCGCCAAATAAAAGATGTCCTTATTGTGACGACAGAAAATAATCAAAAATCCGTTCTTCATATCAATGAAAACAGAATTTCATCAAATTTATCTGGAGAAAAAGGCCAAGAACATGTAAAATTGATATTAAAGAATGCTAGCATACCACATGATAGCTTGCGCTTGATGCAATCCGCGCCAGACGATACAAAATCATCTAATATTGCCATTAAACAGGAAGCTGAAGTCCAAACTAGCTTTTTAAAACATCATTGATGGAGTATACTTATGACCGCGCGAAACGACTTGGATTTGACAACTTTGATCACAGAAACTGATGAGACGCTGACTAAACTTGCTGAGTTGTTTCAACAATATTACTCTAATGCAAGACAGGATGGAAATGTCGATCAGTTTGTTAAGTTAGTCTTTGGAAATTGCACCTGGCTAATCTCAAGCTTAAAAACAGCTTGCAGAACAGAACCTCTCAAAGTAGCTGGCATCCCTGAAATGAAGATACCCCCCGGAGCTGAAGTTTTTTTAGAGATGAATAACCTGCAAACGAAACATGCCTTATTGACAAGTATAAGCACTAAAAGAATCCCTGAATTAACTACATTAATTAATGACTTTCTCAAAACACCAAACAACACTGAGACAGAAATCTATAAATCTTTAGCATCCTCGTGCAATGAATCTCTAGCATTGCTAAAAAAATTGGATCCTATAGTTAAAAATCTTTTAGAATCATCAAATGCCGCAGTAGCAAAGTTCAATGAAACAACAAAACTAAATATAACAGGACAAAAAAATCAATAGCTATTTCATACCTAAGATAAAAATTGATGGAATTTCAAGTTGAAAAACCCCATCTAAATATTTTAGGCATCATTATAGAGAACACTCATGACGCAACGAAATCCTTTAGATTTAAATGAACTTGTAAATGAAACCAGAAATACCTTAACGAAACTTGTAGAATCTCTTGAAAAATATTATGCCTGCGCCATGCACGTTGGGGAAGTTGAACAATTTGTTAAATCGGTTTGTGGAACTTGCACTTGGCTCATTTCAAGTCTAAAAAAAACTTGCAATATAGAACCATCTAAAACAGAAATCCCTAAAGTAGAGATCCCTCCTGGCGCTGAAGTTCATTTAAAACTGAGCAATCTTACGATGAACAAAGCTTTGTTGATAGGCATAACAACAAATCACACTCCTAAATTAACATCATTAATAAATGATTTTCTCGAAACACCAAATGATCCAGAGACAGCAACCTATAAATTCTTAAAGACAGAATGTGATAACACTTTAGCTTTATTACAAAAATTAGATCCTATACTAATAAATCTTTTGGAAGCAACAAACGCCGAAATTGCAAAGCATGAGGCAGAGTTAAAACAAGATTCGACAGCTCCAAAAAATCAATAGCTTTCTGTTATTACCGTACTTTAAACATCACAGATGGAACATGGCCATGACAGCACGGAACGATTTGGATTTGAATAATCTAGTGAAAGAGGTTGATGAAACTCTAACTAAACTTGTGGGATTATTTCAAACATATTATGCAAGTGTAATTGAGAATAATGATATCAAGCAATTCGTTAATAAAGTTTTTGGATCTAGCACTGTTCTTATCACGTCCTTAAGAAAGGCTTGTAATTTAGACGCCTTTAAAACAGAGCTCCCTAAATTAGAAATCCCTCCTGGCGCTGAAGTTTATATAAAATTGAATGAACTTATGACGGAACATGCCTTATTATCAAGCATAAACACGGGTAGAATTCCTGAATTAAATACATTAATAAGTGATTTTCTCAAAACACCGAATGATACTGAAACAGAAATCTATAAATCCTTAAAAACTGAGTGCAACAAATCTCTGGCATTATTAAAAAAACTAGACCCTATCGTTAAAATTCTAATAGCAGAAAGAAGCGCAGAAATAGCAGCATTCGATGAGATGAAGATAGATTCAACAGCTCCAAAGCCCCCACAGTAAAAGAGAAAAAATGTAAATTGCTGGATATTTTTCCATAATAGAGCGTGACCATTAATAAAATGTAAAAGTATAAATTCTGGATTGCCACGGCTAAACGCTTCGCAGCCTCGCAATGACGAGTAAGTGGCAGCAGAAAATAAATGAGATGGTTTTGATGTTATCTGATGTGAACGCTCAGATGAACTAACAATAACTGTCAGATCAAGTTTAGATATTTACAGTTTTAACGAATCACTTGTATCTTAACACCATCAATATGTACTTTTGACCAGACTTTATCTGCCGTAACGACAGGCAATTTTTGTAACTTGGCTAGACCAAGGCAGGCTCTATCGCCCAATGATAATCCATAAGATTTCGTATTTTTTCTTAAAGAAGCAGCAACACAGGCTTGCTCTACATCAAAGGGAATAATATGCTCAATCATTTCTAGCGTGATGCGCTCTGCTTCGTCCTGCGCAATGCCTATATTCGCTAGCACCGTAATAACCTCTGATACATTCACTGCAGACATGATTGCTTTAGACAATATTTTCTCAACCGCATGATGGCCTGCCTCTTCATTTAATAATGCGAGCAATGCAGAAGCATCTAACACAACCGACTCACTCATGATTTTCATCCGATTGACGTAACATTTTTAACTGCTTCACTAAATTTTTATTTTTTGCATGCAAGCGCACAACCGCTTTGGCTTTTTGCAAAGAATGCTGCACACTAAAAACACGTATCTCATGATCGTCTACCTGCAAGATTAAATCTTCACCTGGCTGAATCCCCACCAAACGCCGACAGGCCGCAGGAATAACGATACGGCCATTTTCATTCATTTTGGCTCTAAATTCTTGCATTTGTCATTATCCTAAAATTTGTCATATTAATATAATAATGTCACAAATAGATATCTTGTCAAGATGGGACTGAAATATCAATAAAAACAATCACTTTAATGCCTCAGACAATTTCAGTAATATTTTTTGCAAGTCTTTTAGATCATAAACAAGCGCGGCAACGTGAACATTATCTTGCGACATATCTAATAATTCTAACGGCAGCGGGACTGCTTTTTTAAAAGCGTTTTCCAGCACTGACATTTCATCTTGTAAATCAGACGTTGGATTTTCTGGTTTCTTTAAATTTAAAACAGCTATGATGGCTGAAATGTTTTTGTGAATCACCTCAACAGATTGAAGCACTGCATCTTTTAACTCATCCAACAATTGCTTATCGATGGCGTGACGCGCCACAGCATGCATTTTAAATAAGACTTGTCCCAACTGTTCAACTCTCACGAGAAAATGCCTATGACCACTTTGTAACGCAAGACTAAATCCCGCTTCATAAACCCAATCTGGGAAAAAAGTTTGATCTGATTGTAGCGCTTTTTCAACTTGAATTTTATTTGACTCAGCTTCACTTCCCGCACGCTCAGGATTAAATAAAAGACAAATAATCGCAGTCAGATAATTTTGATAAGCCTGCAATACTGGAACGACACCCTCACGAAAATCGGTATCCGCGCGTTGAGGAAAAATCACAAGGCTACAAAGAACAGCAATCACACCTCCTAAAACCACATCATGGATGCGGCCATAAAATTCGGAAGAAGAACCATGCAATAAATCAAACAGAGATGAACCTGCAAAGAAAAACAGTGTCACAAAAAGAAAACGCAGCAAGAGCATGCGTAGATTACTGCGACGAAAGGATTGCATCACTAAGAAGGTTGCTAGCGGCACCCAATATTCATGAAGAACAGAGTAATAATGATCTATGATCACAGCTAAAAAGACTGCGACAGATACACTTAATGCACGCTTTAAAATAGATATTCTTATATGCATAAAATTTCCTTACAAAGTTCACCTTTACTCTGACGGTGCATCTCATTACTACACCTTATAACGAAGTCATTGCGAGCGAGAGCAAAGCAATCCAGGCATTAATGCCTTCTATAAGAAACATGAAAACCTAGATTGCTTTGCTCTCGCTCGCAATGACATCCATATGAAAGGTGATACGAGGAGTAACCACCGCACATTCAGGTGACATGGGATAGAGCCATTATTTTTTCTTAGGGAAAGCGGACAGGGATGTCCGCTTTAGCAAAACAGGTCAGGATGACCTTGTTTTGCGACCTAAGGAAAAATAATGGCTCTATCCCGTGGCACCCTTCACCGAACCCCCAAAAAACCGCTCGAAACAACCATCCAAAGCAATC
>CAJCIZ010000195.1 GCA_903970525.1 Myxococcales bacterium
CGAGCGTGTCACGGCGCCTTTTGACGGTGTAATTATGTCGCGTACCACTGATATTGGTCGTTTAATCAACGCTGGCAATGGCACAGTGCCGCTGTTTCGTTTGGTACAATCCGATCCTTTGCGTGTGTATGTGCAAGTGCCAGAGTATTACTCCTCAAGCATTGTACCGACTCTCACAGCCAAGCTTTTTTTCACCGAGCATCCAGACAAGACTTATTCTGCTAAATTATTGGATACCGCAAAAGCAATTAACGCTTCCACGCGAACCCTGCTTGTTCAATTTGAAATGGATAATCCTGACGGTGATTTATTGGCGGGAAGTTACGCGCAAGTCCATTTAACGCTGCCGGCGCATAAAAACCATGTTCATCTGCCCATTAACACACTGTTGTTTCGATCGCAGGGGATGCAAGTTGCGATCGTTAATGGCGATAATAAGGTTGTGCTTAAGCCAATTATTCTAGGACATGATTATGGTGATACGGTGGAAGTTGTTTCAGGTTTAATACCGGGTGAGATAGTGATACTGAACCCACCAGATTCTATTTTTTCTGGTGAAGAAGTTAAAATTGTTTCGTCTGATCCGACTGTCAAGGATGCGAAAAAAACATGAGAGCGATAACTATTGTTTTTTGTATGCTCGCACTGTCTGATTGTTCATTGGCGCCACACTATGAACCTCCACAAGTCGATACACCTGTTGCCTATAAAGAAAAAGGCCCATGGTTACACGCCACGCCAAAAAGTGCAGCTTTGGATAGAGGTCCTTGGTGGCAAATGTATGGCGATCCTACGCTTGATAGCTTGGAAGCCAAAGTCATTTGTTCTAACCAAAATTTAAAAGCAGCGCTAGCACGTTTTGAAGAGGCGCGGGCCGTTTTAGCAGAGCAGCGCTCAGCGCAGTATCCTAGTATTGTCGGTGTATTTAATTCAGCGCGATATGGAACATCATCAAATGTTGCGAACCCAGCCCCAACGACTGTATATAATGACCAAGTGCTTTCAGCGAATGCTACGTACGAAGTTGATGTGTGGGGTCGTGTACGCAATTCGGTTGCAAATGCAAAAAGTTTAGCTGAAGCGAGTGCAGCGGATTTGTTTGCACTTGATTTAAGTATTCATGCGGAGCTTGCCAAAGATTATTTTTCTCTGCGCGGTGATGATGCTATGCAACAAGTTTTAGATAAATCAGTCACAGTTTACGAAAAACAGTTTTATCTTATCCATAAGCGTTACAAAGGTGGTGCTTCGAGCATTGCCGATGTGGATCAAGCGCAGAGTCAATTGGATAATGCCAAAACATTGGCAGCAGATATGCATTTGAAGCGTTCTCAGTTAGAGCATGCAATTGCTGTACTGATAGGCGAACCCCCTGCTGTTTTTTCATTAGCGACTGCATTGCCACAAGCAAAGAAAGTGACAATTGTGCCGCAATTGCCCTCGACTCTATTAGAACGTAGGCCGGATATTGCAGAAGCAGAATTAAAAGTACAGGCCGCTAATTATAATATTGGTGTCGCCAGAGCAGCGTACTTCCCTGCATTTAATCTGTCTGCCGGCATTGGGTTTGAAAGTACGTCGCTAGGGAATTTATTAAGTAAACCCAGTTTGACTTGGGCATTGGGACCCACTGCCGCATCCTCTCTCATCAATAATGGCAACAGCCCTCTGATCACTCAAACAATATTTGATGGTGGAAAATTAGTGTCTTTAACCCAGCAAGCTTGGGCGCAGTATTTTGAAACAGTTGCTAACTATCGAGAGGCGGTGCTCAAGGCGTATCAAGAAGTAGAAGATAATCTGACAGCATTGAGACAGTTAGATAAAGAAAATATGACCCAAACATCAGCAAGCTTTGCCGCTAACCGTGCGGTCAAACAAGCGATGTTTCGTTACAAAGAAGGATTAACAACCTATCTAGATGTGGTTGTTATACAAAATATTGCGCTACAAGCAGAGTTATCTAAAACAAATGTCCAAATGCGTCGTCAGATAGCAAGTGTGCAATTGATTAAGGCATTGGGGGGCGGATATCAAAAAGGATAGTGGGGCATTGGACCAGATAAAGGTGTTGGTTAGTGGCATTTTTGAGTGTTTATTTATCCAGATATAATATTTTTGTCAAAATTTAGTTAAAAATTGATTGGTATAGACAGTTGCACTTTTGATTATCTTATTTATATTGGCGCAATGCAAAAAACACTAGACTCACAATTAATTATTCTCGGCGACAGGATTCGAATGCTTCGAAAATCCCGTGGATATTCGCAAGAATATTTTGCTAATTCTATTAGTATAAATAGAACTTACTATGGGACTGTTGAGGCAGGGCAGAGTAATTTATCCGTTCTCAATCTCATAAAAATTGCTATGGGCTTAGGGGTGACGCTTGATGAATTATTGCCACCTGAAATGTATTTAACTAAGCAGAAGTAATATTTTAAACAGACGGATGTGACGAGTATATTTGAATGGAAATCAATGAACTGAAATCAAAATCCAAAACTTCAGCAGTCTCTTTACGAAAAAAGGTCGCTGAATTTATGCAGCAGTATTTTTCACAATTGCATGGCGAAAAGCCCTGTAACATCCATGAATTTTTTCTGGATGAAGTGGAAGAGCCTTTGCTCATCAAAGTCATGCAATATGTCAAAGATAACCAGTCAGAAGCTGCGCGGGTTCTTGGGATTTCGCGTGGGACTTTGCGGAGTAAGCTTAAGAAGTTTGGGATGTTAGAAAAAGGCAAATAATAGATCTGTCATGCCAGATCTATAGTATTTATGGCTACTTCCATCATAAGGGCTGATTTAGTTACTCGGTTCTGTTACCATCTGCGCAGAGGAAAATATATACACTCCCAGTGAAGATGAATGAAATGATTCCCATAAAGAATGACAAGTTCGAGAAAAAGATCAAAAAGAATATTTATGGCAAACCTCAGTCGCTGATTATCACTTTTCCTGCGGGATTGGGCGCTATTGCATTAGATGAAATTTACGCTATCCTCAATGATCTCTGGTTTAAGCAAGATAATAACAGTCAATGCTCTCTTCTCAAAAACACCATTCGCATTGATAAAATTCACTTGTTTGCTGCAGTAGAGTTATTAATGCGTAGCCAATGTCTTACCGATATTCGTCTTATTCTTTGGGAAGGTAAAGCATTTGGTAAGTCGGGATTTATTAAGAAGTGTACTGATATCAGTTGGGATATGTATCTTAATCAAAACATGTCACTTAAAATTAGAGTAAATTCTATCGCCAGCAAAGCATTTCACGAGTCGGGATTGAAAGAAATATTGAGTGGGATAGTGAAAGACTCTGTTGCTGAAGTTGTAAGTGGCGAAGACTCTCAAGAAACAACGACTCTTTATGCGGATCTCTACAAAGAAAGATTAACAGTCAGTTTATCACTTGCAGGCATGCCGCTTTATAAAAGAGGGTATAGGGGCGTGTTAAGTGAAAGCGCGCCACTGCGTGAAGATGCAGCGGCATGTTGTATCGCTAAGTCATTAAAATTTGCTAAAGATTGTAATAAGCATTTTACGCCTAATACGGTTCTTATTCCATTTTCAGGGACAGGAACATTTCTATTTGAATTTTTAATAGCACGTTATGTTTTTTCGCCGGTTTTATTTGAGAGAAATTATGCGTTACAATTCATGCCATTTTTTAGGGAAAAAAACTTTAATTATTTAAAAAAGAAAGCGCAAGAGCATTGCTTGCTTCAGGATCAAAAAGATGAGATACAATTCTATTGTATTGATAATTCAAGTTCAGCAAGAGACGCGCTGTTAAATAATATTAAATTTTTTGAAGAGACGGTAAAGAAGAATGGATTTCAGTTGCCAAATCAACTTGTTATCAATGATGATTTTTTCAAATTAGATGTTGCGAAATTATTTGCAGATCAGAATTCCGAGATGGGCAATCTATTTATGCCATTAAACCCACCGTATGGAATACGATTAGGGAAAGACGCGGATTCCGTTGCTTTCTATGCAAATATTGCAAAGAAAATAAATGCAATTTCACTTCATACTCAGAATTCAGGAAAGAGTGTGGCTGGATTTATTTTATGTCCTAATGAGGAAACATGGTCAGCATTTTGTAAGTCAATCACCCATGCAAAATTGGATACATATCACTTTACCCAGGGTGGCATTGATGTTCGGGTGTGTCAATTTATTGGGGATCTCTCAGGCTCTGACACGAAATACCGCCTCGAGCTTGTGTATAACTGACTCAATTCGTGTTAGTCTGCGCTTAACTTAATTGAGATCCGAGTGATAAATCAACATGACACACCCTAAATCCAGCGCCAACACAGATGAACTCCATTTTACATCCCTAGACTTGCGAGCAGCCTTATTCAGTAATCTGTCTAGTTTAGGCTATGACACGATGACTCCTATTCAGTCGCAAAGCTTGCCACTGATGCTGAATAATCTTGATGTGATTGCCCAAGCAAAGACAGGAAGCGGTAAAACCGTGGCATTTGGTCTTTGTTTATTGAACCGACTGAATGTAGAAAATTACTCGGTACAAGCCTTAGTGTTGTGTCCCACACGTGAATTAGCAGAACAAGTCAGTCAAGTGTTACGCCAACTGGCACGTCAGATGCCCAATGTGAAAGTCTTAAATTTATCAGGTGGTATGCCACTGAAACCGCAATTAGATTCATTGCGGCATGGCGCACACATTATTGTAGGTACGCCAGGTCGTGTGCAAAAACATTTAGACAAAGAGACGCTGTCACTCAAAAAATTACAAACCTTAATTTTAGATGAAGCGGATCGCATGCTAGATATGGGGTTTTACGATGCCATTTGTGACATCATAGCGATTTGCCCTAAGCAGCGACAAACTCTGTTGTTTTCCGCAACCTATCCTGCTGAAATTAAAAAGCTAGCGAGCCAATTCATGCAATCTCCTAAACGTGTGATTGCAGAAGAACCCAATACTGAAATCGATATCGATCAAATTTATTATGAAACAGATCAATCAAAAAATAAATTTTCGATATTAAAAGCTTTGTTATTGCATCATAAACCAAAATCCACATTAATTTTTTGTAACACGAAAGAACAAACAACCCAGTTAGCAACTTCACTCTCAAAAGAAGGGTTTAGCGCGATAGCCTTGAATGGCGATATGGAACAAGTCGATCGTGATATTGCGATGATCCGTTTTAAAAATCAAAGTTGTTCCATTCTAGTCGCGACTGATGTCGCTGCTCGTGGACTCGATATTAAAGAACTTCCTCTGGTTATCAATTTTGAATTAGCATTCGAGCATGATGTACACATCCATCGTATTGGTCGCACAGGACGCGCAGGGGCCAAAGGTTTAGCGCTCAGCATTACAACGCCTGCTGACGCTGAACGACTTCTGGCTATCGAAGAGGGCTTAAAACAACCTGTTCGCTGGGGTGAGCTCGCTGCATTAAATAAATCATCTAGCACCATCATATCACCTGATATGGTGACGTTTTGCTTAAATGTCGGGAAAAAAGATAAAATCCGCCCCGGAGACATATTGGGTGCGCTGACGAAAGATGCAGGTTTAGCAGGTGATATGATTGGGAAAATTGATATTACGCCACTCTATTCCTATGTTGCAGTGCATCAAAGCAAAGCCGATGCTGCTTTCAACTATTTACAAAATGGAAAATTGAAAGGCCGTAAAGTTGGTGTGAAAAAAATGCGATAAAGTGAAGCTTAGCCTACATTCTTAATCGCTGGCTTGTACAACACTGTTATAGACATCATGATCCAACTCACGCTCACTTTTTGCAATCATCACTGTTGCAAATAAATCACCTGCAACATTTGTTGCTGTCATGCCCATATCAATAATTCTATCTATACCTGCGATCAGAGGAATAGCACCCAGCGGCAATCCAATCGCTGACATCACAGCGCCCATTACAATCAGCGCAGAGCCAGGAATTCCACCAGCTCCCATCGACGTTAAAACGATAGTGATGAGCAGCGTAATATATTGCCCCCATCCCAGTTGAATGCCATAGATGTTCGCGGCAAATACCGATGCGATACTGAGATAAATGGCTAAGCCGTTAAGATTTAAGGTGGTTCCTAACGGTAATAAAAATCCTGCAATGCCGCGAGAAACTCCTAAATTTTCTTCTGCGCAGCGTACGCTAACGGGTAGGGTTGCCGCACTGCTAGAACAACTGAACGCTAAAATAAGCGCGCTTGCAATGCTTTTGAAAAAACGCGTTGGACTCAGTCTTGCAATGAAATTTAAGGTTGTTGAATAAAAAAGTAGGCTCAATAAAAGACACGACACATAACCTGAAATAATTAATTTCAACAAAGGCAATAAAGCTTTTAATCCATATTCTCCTGATGTTGCTGCCATTAATGCAAAAATTCCATACGGTGCAAAACTCATGACGAGAGCAGTTAACTTGAATACGACAGCAGATAAGGCAGTAAAAAAGCTGCGGACCGGTTCAGCAGGTTCTCCTGCTAAGTTAATAGAAATGCCGATAAAAATTGAAAATATTAATATTTGTAAAATATTCGTTGTTGAAAATGCCACAAAAGGATTAGTCGGAATGAGTGATGTCACAGCTTCAGCAAACGATGGCATTTGTCCTATATTTGCTGCGTCGCCCAACGGCAGGGATAAACCGGTGCCCGGTGCTATCAGTGTAGCGACAGCGAGTCCTATGATAGTCGCAACTGTCATACTCACGGCATAAATACCGAGTGTTTTGAAACCAATCCGGCGCATTTTTTTCGGATCACTCATTGCTAAGATGGCGCACACAATCGCAGTGAAAATGACAGGCACGATCATCATTTTGATGGCATTAATGAATAAAATTCCTATGGGCTTAAGATAGAGTGCTTTATCGCCTATCAGTAATCCAACAATGATACCTGCAAGCATTGCAAATAAGATTTTTTTCCAAGCAGGAATTGCGAACCAATAAGAAAGTGGGTTCTTTATATATGACATGGATTAATTCTCTGTATTAAAAATATTGATCGTGATTGTTATATATACACATATCATTGTCAATCAATCGCGACGAAACCCAACAAAATGCCTATCATTAGAAGAATTATTTACCAATGTATAAAATTTCCTTAAGATTCTCTTAAGCTTTTCTCCTCATACTAGATCGTTCATATGGAGGATGAAGCTATGATTGCAAATCGTGAGCAGGTTTCCGTATCATCTCAGTTAGCAGCAGATAATCCCATCTTTTTTTACCTCGCAGCAGCAAGTCGCTACGAAAAACCAGTTTCTGACGCTAAAGAAGCCGCATTTGTCCATCAGGCTTATCTTCAAAGCCACGGATGGGAATGTTTAGCAGCTAGTGATAAAAACCCCGAAGATTATCGCGGTGTTGCCTATGTTAATCACGCGACACGCGAAATTGTTATTGCGCACCGCGGCACCAACATCGATGAAAAAGGTGCTTCTTATGGAAACATCGAAGCAGATTTGTTAATTGCATTAAAAAAGGTGCCTGTAAAAATTCTTAATCAATCTTTTGCTTTTGGAAAGAATGTTATTCAAAGTATTAAACAAAATAAACTAGAAAATTATACCATACACCAAACTGGATTTTCTTTAGGGGGATTTCTAGCCGGTATTATGGGCGGTTATTTTAAAAAACAACTTCCCAAACAGACTGGCTTAACTATTTCTATTGATAGCCCAGGGACACTACCTGCTACACAATATTTAATGGCAAAAGGTTATATTGCAGATAATAAGTGCAATACTTATGATTACATTACCGAACCTTTCAATTTAGTCGGATTATGTAATGAACGCTTTACAAAAGAAATTCGTGTTCTTAAAAAAGAACACCATACAGATTATTTAGATTCAAAAGATAATATCATCGTTTCACAAAATGTCTCTAGTCAAACCTTATTGACTATTGTAAACAATTTGAAGTCACATCATCTCAATGGATTGATAGAAGATATCATCAAACAAGGTGAGTGTGTTGTTTTCACTAGAGCAGACCAATATGCTGTAAGAGATATTGTCATTGAGCAAGGGAGTAAACCGCTACAATTAAATATGGTTGTTAGCAATGCTGGTGGAGAGATCGCTTCAGACATAGTGAAGATGGGAAGTGGTTTGCTCGCTGAGTGTTCTGATCCTATGAAGGTTCTACTGATATTTTTAGCGATTGGACTGACCTATCATTACAGAAATAAGATTGCGCAAACAGTTAATAACTACAGCAACCAAGTAGCCGATGCTATACAAAACTTTCAAACTATCGTAAATAAATTACATGAAAAGTTCAGAGTCTCTGGATTAAGTATTAAACCAGCTAGAATGATGCATGTCAATGATGCTTATGTTAGTCATGAGCATGAAGTCAGCGAAGATGAATTTATGCGCCGCTATAGGAATGGCAAAGATTGGCTTGATTTTTGTAATTACCCAGGCGCTATCGAACGATTTGATAGTGCTTTAAAGCAGGCACCTGCCACTATCGAAAATAAGAAACTCGGCATGACGTATTTGGCTCGAGGCAATGCATATTATTGCAAGAATGCAAATGTTTTAGCGTTATTTAATTATCATATGGCTTGTCAGTTTGATTTTCCTCATGTTGAGCCGCTGATCATAAGACAGATAGATTTTTCTCTTTCAATAAAAGATGTAGCATCAACAGAGTGCATGCAGACTTGGCTTTTGATAATGGGATTTTCATTAGAAGAACACTTAAACGAATGCATTACGAATGGCGAATTTTCTACGGCAAGACATATTATTAAGAATTTAAATGTATCTGTTGATACCCGATTTGCAAATGGATTAAACCCATTGCTGACTGCTATTGCGCATGGACATCTTGCGATGGTGGAATGGTTATTGGATGATGCTAAAGCAGATTATAATTGCCAAACAGCTGATGGGAAAAAGCCCGTAGAATTAGCTGAAATGAATAAACAGTACTATGTTGCTATGTATATGGATAAATTTGAAAGACATCATAAGATAAAAATATCTAGCGCAAAGGAAAGTCGGATTTTGGCCGAGGTAGGCGGAACTAAAATGTTTCCGACGCGATCTTATGAACCTAACGCTGTAGCTGAGAAGCATGTTCGATTAGCTCATCGTTCTCAGTGTAATTAATGTTAAGGGTTTCAATATGAATCATTCTAGTATAATATACGGCTCAGTCATTACGATTTAAGATTGAACCTGATATGGAAGCTGTAAAAAGCGCCATAGAGAATAAAATCCCAGTGATGTTTGATTATTTAGATAAAGAAATTGGCAATAAACAATATTTAGTTGATGGTCATTTCTCACTGGCGGATATTAGTATGGTGACTGCTTTTTTAAATTTTGCATTTGCTGGCCATAGCATAGATGAAAAGCAATGGAAAAATTTATCACGTTATATTAATAGTCTTTTTTATCAAAAAAATGTGCATACTGTTTTTCAACGAGCGGAGTCTAAGTGGGTCGCAATAAACGCCAAAACATAGTAATAACTATCATTTAAACATAGTATTTACAGGGTAATTTGATATGGCGAGTCCTCATCACCAATTGTTAGCTAACTCCTAAAACTAGCGAAAAATAAAGCTCATCCATGAACCATTTATTGTATCCGAAAAGAAGCTAAATTATCCATGTATCCGGAGTTGAGTGTTGAATTATTATTAACATTATTAGATGGGGAGTCCTCTTTTTTTGATTCGGATTCGAGTAGTGTAATAATTGCTTCAATATTGTGACGCTTTTCGGGATCTTTGAATAAGCAAAATCGTATGGCTTCCCTTATGACAGTCGGACAGGTATCTGGGAGTGGCTCTTTTTCTTCTGATACGATCAATCCTGGGATGATAGCTGCGACTTCTACATCTGCAAATGGGATTTGTCCAGTGACTAATTCAGTCAGTATTCTTCCATAACTGTAAACGTCTGATTTTTTTGTTTTGACAGGCTTACCACGAGTGAATAACTCGGGTGCCATCCATCTCGTTGAGCCACCGGCATCATTTGTACTGACAAGACTTTGATTACCAAGTTGTGTTATTTTTGACATTCCAAAATCGGCAACTTTGGCATGATATTGTTCATTGACTAATATGTTTAAGCTTTTCAAATCGCCATGTACGATATTTTTTCCATGCAAATGTGAAATACCATAAGCAATATTTAATGCAATATTGACATAACGTTTTTGAACTTCAAATACTTTGTCACTGCGTAGTAAATGATAAAGTGATCCTCTCTCCATCAGTTCAGTGACTAAACAATTGGGTTCAAGACAATATCCATAAATACGGACGACATAGGGTGATTGCAGTTGAACCATGATAAGGACTTCTTTTTCAAATTCCTTGATTGACTCAGGGTTAACTTTTGATTTTAATTGCTTGACAGCCACTGCAGCATGATCATATTCACCCTTGTATACAACGGCAAATCCACCTTCAGCTAATGGTTTAGGTTCACACTTAATTTTAGTGTATTCAATTTTATAATTATCAGGAATATTAAGCTTATTATCCCGCTGTACATCACTTTGTCTTGGTAATGAGATGGATTTTTTATTATCGCTGTGTAATATTTCTAGTGCTGTGGGTCGTTTTAATCCTTTAGCAAACGAATCGACATATTGTTCAGTTACCAAGGTACCAGTTAAGTCAAGTGTGACAATGGTGGTGTTCGAAATAAGCAATTGTTGTAATTGAATCAAATCACCATTGTCGAAGTTAGAATAACTTAAATCTAAGTCTATAAGACTAGAATCACTATTGGCTGAGGGAAGAATGACTTTTTTGAGAATGTCTGTTCTTCTATTTTTAGCCATAGTATATCCACCCATGGCGGAAGTTCTATAATATACTAGAGCCAGTGTAATATTTTTTTCTATTACTTTACCTTCTTCATAATACTTACCTAAGTAGAATAGCGCATCATGATGACTATGAGTGGTATCACTTAGCATTTTAAATGTTTCGAAAGCTTTTTTAGCATCTTGAACTTCACTCAGGTAGACCATTCCTAGCTTATATAGGGCTTCAGATTTGTAGGCTGCTTCTTTCGAATCTTCTGAATAAATATAGATTTTGATCTCTAAGTTTTTTCTAAATAAATTATCTAATGCTTTTACAGATTCAGGATGTTTCAGTTTAGCGGCACTGTTATAGGCTATAGCCGCTTCAGTGAGTGATTGTTGGGTGCCGATACCCTCTTCATAGCATTTGCCTAGTCTGAATAGTGCTTTTTCCTGACCCATTATATGAGTTTTTTTCTGCCCAACTGTTTTATATTCTGATGCTGATTTGAACGCGGCGAATGCATTTTTTTCATCTTTCATTTCTAAATAGAGTTCACCTAGATCACATAACAAATAATCGTGTATATTGATATTTGTATTTTTAGCTAACTGTTGTTTGAGTAAACTAAGTTTAAAATTATTGCTATTAATTGCGAGTTTTGCTGAGTCATTTCTGTGGTCTACTTTTTTGTAATACTGATTTGCTATCTCATAATCTTGTGTAACGCCGAGTCCAGTCTCATGACAGTTAGCGTACATATATTCTAGCTGACCTCTTACTCTTGGTAGATCTAACGTTTTCTCAGGCGGCAAAATTTCCTTCAAATCTAATGCTCTTTTAATCCATAGAGCTGCTTTAGGATCTTTGTTGTTAAAATAGCTGCTCCCTAATGTGACAGATAACTCATAAGCGGCTTCTTTTGCTGGCCCTGATTCTTTTCGGGCTGATTTTTGGTAATATTCGAACGCTTTTTCTTCATCTTTTGGTACGCCTAAACCTATCTTGTAACAGACACCTATATTGTATTCTACAGTTGTGTTGTGGCTGATAAAATCCGCATTTTCAGCTGCTTTTTTTAGCCAAACAATAGCTTGATCATTATGACAGTTTAAGTAAAAACGACCTAATTCCGCCTGACCTTCTGGGTCCACTAACTTAGAATTATTTTGAAAATAAGAATGTTGACTTTTTGTGTCGCACGCTTTGGTGAGATATTTTTTCGATTCATCTTCGTCACGCTTATATACATAAAAACCGTCAGTATATCGAGAGGACAATATGGCATGAGCGCGAATGTTACCTTTTGTACTTGCATTGTTAATCCATGTTAAAATTTCTTTTTTAATAGGAAAATCATGAAATAGTACTTTGTACTTAGCACGGCCTGTTGTATCTATTAAATTTAAAAATACGATGCTAAAGTCGAGCGCCGCCTCTAGATTACCTTCACGAGCATTAGCATATAATGAAGCTGCTTTTTGCCATATGGGTGTTGATTCCTTTTCCTCTATATTTTTTTTCAATCTTAATATTGCGCCGACATTTCCTTTTAATGCAGCCTCAATATAATAACCAATCGTTTTATCATCTTTGTCTTCCGATACTCCCCATCCTTTTTCATGTGCAACAGCATAGTAGTAGAGAGCATCCGTATCGCCCTTGGAGGCTAATTTTAAGAATTTATTAACAATATTTTCATTGGAAGATGTATCTCGTATTAAGCCAAGTAGTGCAGGAAGATAGTCTTGATCAGCAGATTTTTTCATCCATTTTTTTCTGTATTCATCCGGTGGGTTTATAGAATCTTTCCACCCTTTAAGATAAAATTTTGCGGCTAGAACAAATTGGGCTTTTGGGTTTCCTTTAGAAAATAATTTGCCATTCGCTAATTCTTCGAGCTCTTCAGTTTTGAGTTGATCAAGCTTATGTAGTTCACCATCGACATCAACGACTTCTTTGAATGGTAAATATTGAATATTATTGTTACGGTTGATGCTTTTAATTATTTCTTTAAAATCAGGAATTTCTATTTTACTCTCTCTATTCGTATTATCTGCTTGAGAGGTGTTACCGTCTTTTTGAGTTGTACTAGCACTATTTCGATGCATTTTTTTCTCCTCTAAAACTGGAATCAATAGATATCTCACTCAAATGTGTTTTGTATGTTTTTGCAAAATTGTATATTTCACTGTTACGAATTTCTCAGTAGTTTATTCAGTTATTATCGAAGTATTTCCAGCCCAATCTTGTGTTACTTGTTCGTTTTCGGTAGGCATTATGTATGAGATGAAGCCTATAATCAAGTCTCGGAATTGACCAATGTAGGTGTGTCATCAAGTCGGTGATCTAATGACACAGCACAGAACACGCACCTACCTGGGGAATGTCTTGGCAGACTTTCGGCAAGGCGTTCGTTCTGGCGGCATCGTCAATGAACCTGCAAATTCCAGAGTGGCCTTGCGCGATTTCATCGAGAAGTGACGGTCAGAACAAAGTTCATCTTTTAAAAAAGCTTGTGACAGATTTTCGTTTTTATAAAATTGTCAGACAACTGTAATGACCAAGTTCAAGCTGAGGATAAGTACCTGTGAAATACAAGATTGAAAAAGAAATACCGGTGATTTTAGTTGATTGCTAACAACAGTTGGCATCTCTGACACCATAAATCTCAATTCTTCCAGAACAATACCATATCTTGTCTAATCTTATCGCGAAAACCGTCGTCTATATTTCTCAAGTCAATAATATCAACTTTATAAGGTAGATCACATTCTGAAAATGCATGCTCGAGAGAAGAAAGAGTTGATAATAGTAAGGTTTACTTACTCAATATAGCAATATCTAGATCAGAAAAT
>CAJCIZ010000196.1 GCA_903970525.1 Myxococcales bacterium
AAGAAGATATGATTGATTTCATCTTCTGTGATATTTGCAAAAGACAGCTTATCAATGACTTTAGCTGTAATGCCTTGCAAAATGGCAACGATCACAGTTCCTGGTATGTTAGATAAATAGATCGATTTTATCCAGTTGCTATCGTCGCTTTTCCGGATAGTCTGATTGTTACGGAAGGCCAGGGTAATTGTTTGAAGTTCGTTTAAGACGGGATTGTACTGCCTGAGGCGATAGAACAAATTTAATATCTGGTTATTAAGTTGATCTTTTCTTTCCTTTTTAGTGGGAATACCTTTAGTTTCTCTATAGCTATAAACCGCATATTTGAGATTTAATCTGGCAAGTATTGCTTCATCTTCTGGATGAATGACTTTGTTCCCAATGAGTTTCTGAAATTCAGGTTCTAATCCATCGATGTGCAATGTAGTTATGCTGCTATCAGCAATAGCAGTAATAAGCTTCTCTGGGCTTAGCGTCAGGGTCTGACTTGAGTTTGAATTTGACGAATCGTTTCTAAACATGAATTAAATTCACTTAATAATCATAAATTAAATTAATGGGCATATTATATACAAAAATAAACGACGAATCAATGGAAAATGTTTCTATATTAATCAATACGTTCAAGGATTGGGCAGTGGTGGGAGAGTGGGTTACATGAGATAGGTAATCGCTAAAATACTCAAAGATTCTTTACCCATAGGCGTGCGCAGTTCGACGACATCACCCACCTTAGATTTAATTAAAGCCTTCGCAATCGGTGAAATCCAACTGACTTTTCCTTTCGTTAAATCAGCTTCATCCACTCCTACGATTTTAACAGTGGTTTGTCTACCATCTGCGTGTGCATAAGTGACTGTTGCGCCAAAATAAACTTGTGTCAGGTTTTTTTGTAATTGTGGGTCGACGACTTCAGCGTTTTCTATTCTTTTTGTGAGATAGCGTAAGCGTCTATCAATTTCTCGCAAGCGTCTTTTACCATAAATATAATCACCGTTTTCAGAACGGTCACCATTGCTAGCAGCCCAGTGTATGGTTTCAACCAGTTTAGGGCGTTCTTCCTTTAACAGCTGACGGAATTCATCTTGTAAAACAGACAGACCCAAAGGTGTCACATAGTTTTTTAATGTGAGAGAAGAAGCTTCCGGTTGAATCGGCTCATCTTCATCATCATCTGTTTCTTTCGTAAATGCTTTACTCATAGTGTGCTCTTAGGAATGGCAACCACATACATGCCAACAGCGGTGTGGCTAGGGTTAAAAAAGTATTTAGAATAAAACCAATTAAGTTTCAACTGTTCTGCCGTTAAAGTATTAATGCCAAAAATGAGATTCTTTTGCTCGACCAAATAACTGCTGGTACTAGGATCCGCAAAAAATATCACATCGTGGTCACCATCGGGCTCAGCGCCATGTGCTGCATATCCTACCACTAACATGGAGTGTCCGCTCCATTCATTTAATACAATAATAGTGGGAATATTTAATTTAATATTATTGACCAGCATATCTAATGTGACGCCTTGTCCGGCTGTCACGGAGAAGCCATGATTTTCTAGCCAACTCACTATACTTTGTTGAGTCGTGCCTAAAATGTTTGTACCCATTTCATTTGCAATACGTAACTCAGTGCGCTGATTCATATCTGAGAGGCTGAGTTTGCCATAATAATGCAACAAGGTCATGATAACCGCAGGGCCGCAAGTGTAAGAGGTCGTTTGTTGATAACTGGTGACATGCATGAGCACGATATTTTTGGGTGCGTCGGGTTTATTTTTGTCTAGCGTATATTTATCATAATGATATAATGATTCATCTGTTGAGCAGGCGCATAAGATAAAAATAAAAACCATCAGGCAGCCGAGCAGTCCGAAGACACTCGGACAGTTTGTCATGAAAGAAGATCTTCTCATCCTTTCAATCATAATTTTCTCTTTCGTCACGTGAATCTTTCAAGTCGTCATGGTACTATATTTAGTATAGCTGTTTAGCAAGAAAAAAAGTGGTATTTTTGAGCAAAGAGGCAAGTCTGTTTGATTAAACCGTTGATCCTTGGCAATAAAACTTTTCCCACCCATCTGGTACAAGGCCCATTGGCAGGGATTAGTTGTGCGCCATTTCGGCGTTTGATTTGGCGTTATAGCCAACCTGCTTACACGTGTACAGAAATGTTATCGAGTAAGACGCTGATACATAAACCGTTAGCGGCGCAACAACGCTTCATCAAAAAAGATCCAGCAGAAGGCCCGCTCTGTTTTCAACTGTCAGCGAACAATCCTGAGGAATTAGCAGAAGCAACGCGGCGTGTCACAGATTACGGTGCTGATTTGATCGACTTAAATTGTGGCTGTCCGGTGAAAAAAATTCGCAGCAAAGGGGCGGGATCTAGTTTATTAACAAAGCCAACAGAATTATATCGCTTAATTCTAGCGATGAAGCAAAACACACACTGTCCTGTCTCGATTAAAATTCGTGTGGAAGGCGGTAGTCGCGATACGTTTAACGCAGAAGTGGCTAGAGTGATTCAAGAAGCGGGAGCAGATTTTGTAGTGGTCCATGGACGTCATTGGACTGAACATTATGAGACACCTTGTCATCATGATGAGATTCAATTTTTTGTAGAACAATTAAAAATTCCTGTGATAGGAAACGGTGATATTAGCTGTCTAGCGTCATTTAATAAAATGCTTGCGACAGGATGTGCGGGTGTCATGATTGGGCGTGCAGGGGTAGGGCAGCCCTGGTTAATTAATAAGTTAATGACAGAAATGCAGGGAGAAGTTTTCTCGCCACCATCATGGGAAGAGATAAACGAAGTATTTCTGGAGCATGTGCAAGAACTCATTGAGTTATTAGGCAATGAAAAATTTGCCGTGTTACAAGCGAGAACATTTGCAAAATATTATGCAAGAGGATTACCCGCGAGACTAGATTTTTCTGCGGCGGTGAATCAAGTGGAAGATATGGTGACATTAAGGAAGGTTTGTAGGGATTATTGGTTGTCTTAGGAAATATTAAGTATGAATGCTGCAAAAGATATATTACATCAAGTATTTGGCTATAACGAATTTCGTGGCAACCAAGCTGAAATTATTGACCATGTGATTCAGGGTAAAGACGCACTGGTCTTAATGCCGACTGGGGGTGGTAAGTCACTGTGTTTTCAAATTCCAGCGATGGCTCGCAAAGGAATGGGATTAGTGGTGTCACCTTTGATCGCCTTAATGCAAGACCAAGTTGAAGCACTATTACAGTTAGGCGTGAAAGCCGCGTATTTGAATTCCAGCTTAGATGAAAAAACATCGTATCAAATTGAGCAAGACGTTATACAAGGGAAAGTGGATTTATTGTATGTCGCGCCAGAACGATTATTAACGCCGCGTTTTTTACAAATATTGGAACGCACTGAGCTGGCATTATTTGCGATTGATGAAGCGCATTGTGTGTCGCAGTGGGGGCATGATTTCAGACCGGAATATATTCAGCTTTCTATTTTGCATGAGCGTTATCCAGATGTGCCAAGAATTGCATTGACAGCAACTGCTGATGAACCTACAAGACGAGAAATTGTAGAACAATTAAAATTACAGCAAGCCGCGCAATTTGTGTCGAGTTTTGATAGACCCAATATTCGTTACAGAGTATTACAAAAACAAGGTGCAAAAGAACAACTGCGTCAGTTTCTAGAAACAGAGCACAAAGGCGATGCAGGGATTATTTACTGCTTATCACGCAAAAAAGTCGAAGAAATCGCAGAATGGTTATGTGATAAAGGATTGGATGCGCTTCCGTACCATGCGGGCTTAACCAACGCGACACGCCAAAAAAACCAACAACGTTTCATACGCGAAGAAGGCGTCATCATTGTTGCAACCGTTGCATTTGGCATGGGAATCGATAAGCCCAACGTACGTTTTGTCGCACATTTAGATTTACCTAAAAGCATGGAAGGCTATTATCAAGAAACAGGAAGAGCAGGTCGAGACGGCTTACCCGCTAATGCTTGGATGGTGTATGGCTTAAGTGATGTCGTCACCATGCGCCACATGTTAGATAATTCAGAAGCAGAAGAACAGCGTAAGCGCCTAGAACGTCGCAAGCTGGATGCCTTGGTTGGATTTTGTGAAACCACTGTCTGTCGTAGACAAGTCTTACTGAATTATTTCAGTGAAAAATTTGGCACAAGCTGCAACAACTGTGATAATTGCTTAGAGCCTATCTCAACCTGGGATGGAAAAGTAGCAGCACAAATGGCGCTCTCCTGTGTCTACCGCACCGGCCAACGCTTTGGCGTCAAACATTTAGTCGATGTGTTATTAGGAAAAACCACAGATCAAATCGAAAGATTTCATCACAATAAAGTCTCAACCTTCGGCATAGGTCAAGCGCACACTTCTTCACAGTGGAATAGTATTTTCAGGCAATTAGTCGCTGCCAATTTACTGACAGTCGACATGAGTGGATTCGGCAGTGTACGTTTAACAGAAAAAAGCATGGCCTTCTTGCGCGGCGATCAAACCATCGCTTTACGCAAAGACCTTGAAGTCACCCGCAGTAAAAAAATCAAAACCACAACCAAGCGTGAGCAAAAAATTATTCCGAACGCGAGCCCTCTCTGGCAGGCATTGAAAAATCGACGGTTAGAATTGGCGCACGAACAAGGTGTACCACCGTATGTTATTTTTCATGATAGTAGTTTGATTGAAATACACGATAGAAAACCACGCTCTATGAATGAGTTCGCCACGATATCGGGAGTAGGGCTAAGCAAGTTGCAGCGCTATGGAGAAGCATTCATTCGGGTGATTGAACAGCATGGTGATGAGTGATCTCATTCTTGTCACTCCCGTGAAATTCCTGTCATTCCCGCGAAGGCGGGAATCCATTCCTACTATGGCACTCATGTTGTTGAGAGACACGGAAAAATGGATCCCCGCTTGCGCGGGGATGACCGTGAGCTCTACCCCTCATCCGGCAAAAACCCATCCGTCTGCATATTCCACAATTTTGCAAAATGTCCTTTTTTCTTCAGCAACGTATCCTTATTACCTTCTTCAATAATTTTCCCTTTATGAAATACTAAAATCCTATCCATATCAGCTAAAGTCGATAATCGATGCGCAACAACGATAGTGGTTCTGTCTTTCATCAATTGCTGTAAACTGCCTTGAATGACTTTTTCAGTGACAGAGTCTAGTGAGGAAGTCGCTTCATCTAAAATTAAAATCGGTGCATTTTTTAAAACAGCGCGCGCAATAGCAATACGCTGACGTTGTCCGCCGGATAATTTAATACCGCGTTCACCCACTAAAGAATCATATCCTTCTTCAAGCTTTGAAATAAATTCATCGCAGTGTGCAAGCTCTGCTGCGCGCATCACTTCTTCATCGCTTGCATCCAGTCGACCATAACGAATGTTTTCCATCAAGGTTCGATGAAACAAAGAGGGATCTTGTGGAATCATAGCAATTTGAGAGCGCAAAGAATCTTGTGTCACTTCCGCAATGTTTTGTCCATCAATAAGAATTTGACCCGATTGTAAATCATAAAAGCGTAAAATCAAATTCACAAAAGTTGATTTGCCAGAACCGGAAAAACCAACAAGACCCACTTTTTCGCCGCCTGATATATGCACCTCTAAGTCATGAAACACCGGCCGTGATTTGCTATAAGAAAATGAAACTTGATCAAAGCGAATATCACCTTTTTGAACGACAATAGGCGTTGCCTTAGGTTGATCGACAAGATCGTGTCCCCTGCGGACTAAGCGTAAAGCATCGCTGACTGTACCGCTTTCACGTGCAAACACAGTCATTTGATAGCTGACAAACCAAATCCAGCCTAATAACCAAAAAGCTTGCATAGAAATTTGCGTAAAGTCACCCACAGTTACCCAGTGATGTTGCCATCCGTACAATAAGGCAAACAACATAGCAAAAATTAAAAACAAACCATTCAAGCCTAGCGCGATACGCGTGAGCTCCATAATCCACATGGCTTTTTTTGCTT
This sequence comes from Myxococcales bacterium, assembly GCA_903970525.1. GTDB lineage: Bacteria > Pseudomonadota > Gammaproteobacteria > DSM-16500 > DSM-16500 > UBA5158. The sequence continues at coordinate 6,009 of CAJCIZ010000196.1, forward strand.
TTTTAATCTCAATGTTCTGATATTTTTTCAGATACTGAGATTCGTAGCGACTGCGTGCAAACAAGCGTACGTTTAACATGTTGGTAAACACATCGACGATTTTACCATTCAGTTCAGAAACAGAATCAGAATGCGCTTCCCATGTGTCATTACCGTTACGCAGTAATAATACTGTGATCAATAAGTGAAAGCACAACCAGATTGCTAAAATCACAGCGAAAAGCGGTTTTGTCATCCACATCGTAATTAACACAATAATGGCACCCGTACCGGCCGTGACAAATTGGAAACAAATAATTTCCATGATGGTTGCGCAACTCGTGGGAAGGTCTGAGAGTTTTTTCGCAAGATTACCCGCGAAGTTACTGGCGAAATATTCATGCGAGTGCGATTGCACATATTTGAAAACAGCTGCACGAATAGACGCACGAAATTGCGGGAAAGTATAAATTTGCAAGATGCCTTGCATACGCATAAACACTTCTGACCCAATCCAAAACACAGCAAGCAGTGTTAACACACCAGCCGTCGCCGTAAAAATGCCTGAGCGATCGCCTTGGTATGTTTGTACTGTGTTTACGATTATTTTTAACAGATATGGATAAAGTGAATCAGCAGCGCCCCATGCAAAAAAGGCAATAATTAAGAAAGCAAACTTAACCCATTGTTCACGCGCGAAATGATAAATAAAATGTAATGTCGTTTTTGGTAAATTCATAAAAACACCTGACGAAGAAAAACCGTTAATAAAAAAATCACTAAGGTTGAATCAGTCAACCCAGTTGAAACGATTTGTCAATCAAGCGTTCTCATGGCGCACCTATGAAAGGTATTTAGAGTAGGCCCATCAGAATATCTGAAAAGTAGGATTTGTGCAAGGATCTGATGCCATTCATATCATTAGATGTGTGTCAGCGTGCTTTCAGCTGGCATCCATCTTTCCATTACACAGGCAACGCCGGTGCACACAAAGGGCTGGATGCCAGCTAAAAGCACCATTAGTATCTACACAACTCCTAAAATCTTAGGGGTTGTCGTTATTCTTCCAGAGATAATCGTTCAAAAATCTGCTATAAATACCACTTTTTATTTCTAAAGGATTTACAGCGCATGGAAAAGCGCCTCGAGAAACGGTATGACCAGTTGGTACGTAGCCATATG
>CAJCIZ010000197.1 GCA_903970525.1 Myxococcales bacterium
GTTCGACGTGGCGGGAGTTGGAAACGGGAAGAGGGTCACAAAGCCCACACTTTACTGCGCCAATTCTCGACCCTACTAAAGAGCGGCCGATGGGGTGGATCCATCGGCCTACTCACCATCACGACTTATAGTCTGTAATTAGCTCCACGAGGAGTCGTGATCTGTGATTTGACCCTGGGGATTTAAACAAGCAACGAGTATAGTAGAAAAAAAGCTAGCTGAAAAAATTGATCAAAGCCTAGAGAAGCATTCTCAAGAATTGAGAGAGAAGATGAAAAAATCAGACCTATTCAGTTCTTCTGAAATAGATGAAGCTGTAAAAAAAACATCTCTTTTGGCGTTTGAAAATGCGTTAGCCAACATTCCTCAAGATATGGCTGATGCCTACAAGAAGAAAATGGAAGGAAAAGAATACCCCACTACACAGAAAAAAACTCAAATCAATCTTTACAACCCGCAGACATATTTTTTTAGTCCAGATTCAAGTGTAACATTCAAACAACGATCAAAAGCAATTTGATGAGTTCTATACTTATCTTTTAGCTTTGAAAATTTTAAATTAGTTGACCGGCCAATTATTGGAAAAACAGGAACTATGTCGCCCGCTAAAGCTGATTTGAATCTAATCGGAAAAGTACTGAATACCCAATCTGTTTTTAACATGGGTTGTCGAAAAAAATTGAATATGTATTTTGTTCTGTTAAACATATTATTTCTCCAAGTAATTTCAATTATCTAAGATTTAATTTTGTCTGTTGATATAAACTTTTCTTATGAGTTTTACCTAAATCGTTAGCTTTCATCCCTAAGCCACTTTGTTCAATTGCAACCATTAAAGAATTCTTACGAAAATTACCGTATCATTATCTATTCCTATTGTTTTCGATAATGATTGAATCATTACCTGATGATGCCCTGGTTTTTTGTGGAAGTGAGTAGTGCTTTGTTATGCTTCTTAAGATGATTTGTAACGGTCATCTATCGCGGATAATTTATATTAATCAATATGTTATAAATTCTGTTTTCCCGAGTTATAAGCTTTTAACCTGTTGGTCCTGCGTTCGAATCGCAGACGACCCATCAAATTATCTCAAATAAATCATATAGCTATCGGATATTCGCCTCGTAAACCGCAACCCTTATGGAATTCATACTTATTTCATACTATAATAAAGTATGACGAAAGTATGAATCTATGGAGGTGCACAATGAGTATGGCAAAAGTGGCTGTTTCAATCGATGATAAACAGCTAAGAAAAATTGATTTCTATGTGAAGAAAAAGATTTTTAAAAATCGCAGTCAAGCATTTCAACAATCCATTAGCCAGACATTAGATCATTTGGAGCATGATAGATTAGCGAAGGAGTGCGCCAAATTAGAAATTTCTTTTGAGCAAGACATGGCGGATGTTGGATTAGATGAGGACTTAGCATCATGGCCAAAATACTAAGAGGCGAGATTGTGTGGGCTGACTTAAATCCTACGCAAGGAAGTGAGCAAAGCGGCAAACGTCCTGTATTAGTATTAAGTCATGATGTTTTTAATGAAAAATCAGGAACTGTCATTGCGATTGCATTAACAAGTCAGCCACAAAAAGCCGGTTTTCCTTTAACACTTGAGTTGAAGGGTAAAAAATATCCTAAACCTTCATGGGCTAAGATCAGTCAGATTAGAACTTTGTCGGTTCTGCGCTTGGGTAAAAAGATTGGTCAGGTTAGTGCTGAAGAACTTGAATTAATTTTAGAAGGGTTGAATGAAATTATTAATTGAGCAAACGCAGTGTTGATTTAGATAATATTTACCAACTTTGCACATGACCCTTTCCCCTTGACCACCATTACAAGAAGGTGTCTAACATTTTTTTATATGTCGTTGACAGTAATCTCATATTCATTACTAGATTTATGTATAGTGCATGATTTCTTAGCATCTGGGATATGCTCATCTACAATGCAACAAGTAATAAAACTAACCGGCTTTGAATCAGTGAAACTTACTGAAAAGAAAGAAACAGTTTCTTCGGGGGATGGCGCCAGAGCAAGTTGAGAGCGAAGATGAATTAGATCATGCAACGAAGAAATCGGATATTTTCAGTTATGGCCGTACATTGTTTGAATTAGTGACCGGTACAGTACCATTTGCAAAAGTAAAAAACCAAGCCCTTATTCCAGGGTATGTCGCCAGCGGTCAAGAAGAACCGTTACCGGATGATTGCCCTGTAGCTTTAAGAACTGTTATTCATTTATGTTTATTTAAAAAACCAGAAGATCGCCCTAGTATCGATAAGGTTATTAAATTGCTAGAAGCAGATAGCCAAGATCAAGTCGATCAAAGTGCGAATCAAAATAACAATGATGATCTCAATATAATATCAGGTTATCTTTCCAATTTAGCTACTATGTCAAATAAATAAGAGTAAATGCGGTTGCATCTTCTCACCAGAAATCCGGCGCGACGAGTAGCAATTCACTTTCCGTTCTCTTATCCGTTCATCAATTGATTGAGGCGGATTTCATGATGGAGATGACTCATGCGAATGAGGATGATGAAAGCAGGTATCTGATGCCACTTTTTAATTAATAACAAAACGAGGCTCGAAATTAATGATGCACAAAATTAACATAAATGGTGCTACAACAAGCGCGCTACTCAGCGAAGGGAAAAGATACCTTAATAATGATGAACCAACTGCGGCACTTAGGAGTTTCAATATAGTTCTAAAAAGGGATGAAAACAACGCAACTGCCTATGCTTACCGGGAGTGTGCTCACCTTGCGCTTAACCAGATGGAGAAAGCCACCGCTGATGCAAATCAATATATGGCGCTACTAAAAGATATTAGAATAAGTAAGACAAGTCATAGCGAAGTTTTTTCTTATTTAATGACTCGAATAGGCAATGCTTGCCTAGAACAAAAACAATATGGAACGGCCAGTAGAATTTTATTTAGGGCTTATTCAAGCGACCCCAATAATGAAACTGCTCGCGAATTAAAAGAACAGGCAAATCAGCTATTTCTCAAACATAATCAGTTATCAAAATTTAACAATGGATCGACACTAAGCGAAGCAAAAGATCCTGATGTCATACAGGCTGGAGAAATCCTATTTTCTATTCACAAAACGCCAAAATCCTTTCAAGGAAAATTACCCGATGGGACAACTCTTTCATTTACTGAAGAAAAAGTCTCGGCAGAAGGTCATTGTGGTTTTCTTGCATTAGGTGCGAGCCGACATGAAGTAGCAGACTATTTGCTAACACACTCAAAAGATTCAAAGCAGCGTATGAAGTTACTGCTTATGATTGAAGAAGCATTTGAAAATGACTTGGTCAAGCATATCGAGTGGAATACACTTAGAGACCAGAGAACCTCGGCAGAATACAAATATGACAAAACCCTATCCTTGCTTTGCGAAACGATTGAAGACATTCACGGCGCATGGAAAAATATTCCAAATGAAACACAGTCACAAAAAGCAGAGCGAGCGCTTCGATTGTTTCCTGTCAAAATACAAAACGATATGAGAAACACTATTACAAATCTGGAGAGACAGATTGAAACGATACGAAATAAAGCGCATACATTCTTTCGATCGGAACTTGCATATACTGTGTATGTGAACGCATTCAGAGAAAATCTTTGGCTAGACCAACACAGTGCGATGTTATATGCAGAAACAAGAAATATTAGTTTATACGTCTGGACAGAATCAGGTAGATCGAATCAACTCACATTAGAAAATTCTCAGGTAGCAGAGGTGCCGACTCAAGAGATACATATGTTCCATACGGCTGGCTTAACACACTTTAATTTGCTTATCTGTAGCGAACGAGCAAAACCTGTTACAAGGATAACAAGTCAATCACAAGTCATCTACACTACCCAGTTTAAACGTGTGGAAACGACAAAAGAGAATGCAATAGATTTGACCGGAGATGATGAAAAAGATGATTCAAAAAAGCGTCTGAAAATGTAAACGTCATTAAAATGAATTGATCCTTTAATCCCTTTCACAGGCTCCATCTCGCTGTTAAACAAGCAACGTCCGAGCGCACCAGCAGCTGGATGCCAGCTAAAAGCATCATTAGTATCTACACAAGATTTTATTTTTCGATTCTGTCATGCCAGCGTGCTTTTAGCTGGCATCCAGTTCTTTTGTAACACGCAATCCTATTAAGCAGACTAGATGCCAGCTGAAAGCATCATTAGTATCTACACAACTCCTAGAATCTTAGGGGTTGTCGTTATTCTTCCAGAGATAATCGTTCAAAAATCTGCTATAAATACCACTTTTTATTTCTAAAGGATTTACAGCGCATGGAAAAGCGCCTCGAGAAACGGTATGACCAGTTGGTACGTAGCCATATG
>CAJCIZ010000198.1 GCA_903970525.1 Myxococcales bacterium
ATGCTGTGTAATGATGTAATTTACCTTGATAATCCGTCAATAAGCAGCCGCATTGGTCATCGCTTACACTGATGTAGTGTGGACCAATCGGCACTTTACCATGTCCACCCGGAATATCAATCACATACGTTGGCTGACAAAGCCCCGAGAAGCGACCGCGTAATTGACGCATCAGCGCCTGCCCTTCTGAAATAGTGACTCTAAAATGTGATGTCCCTTTCGCTAAATCTGGGTGATGTAAATAATAAGGCTTTACTCTGTGTTTCACAAACGTACGCATTAACTCACTCAATGCATCGATATTATCATTAATGCCTTTCAGTAACGTCGTTTGGCTAACAAGTGACACACCAGCAGTCACTAACGAAGCAAGTGCTTGAAATGCAAGTGGCGTAAATTCTTTCACATGATTTGCATGCACCGCAATATAAACTGGCTTTTTAGATGACAACGCTTCGATCATCTCATGATTAATACGATGTGGCTCAACAACTGGCACACGCGAATGAATGCGTATCACCTCAACATGAGGAATTAAATTTAATTGTTGCACGATAGAGGCTAATAAGGCAGGTTTTAAAATCAATGGATCACCGCCGGTAATGATCACCTCCCAAATTTCAGGATGCATTTCAATGTATGCATAAGCACTGCTCCTTTCACTTTGCGTCAACGTGTTACCAGCACTACCAACATTTTCACGCCTAAAACAAAAACGGCAATACACTGGACAAACTTGTACTGGTAAAAAAAGACAGCGATCAGGATAACGGTGAATAACGCCTTTGATGACTTGATGAACATCATCGCCAATTGGGTCCGCACTTTCATATTGAGTGGTAGTTAACTCTTCCGTTGTGGGTATAAATTGTTTCCTGATCGGATCATTTTTATCATTTCGATCAATTAATGAATAGATAGCCTCAGGAATCGCCACTTTGAAAGTATCAATGACTTTTCCTAACTGAGCTAACTCTGCTGCATCAACTAACCCGTCGTCCAATAATTGATCAAGCCTTCTAACTGTCTTTTTATTCATGATTGTATAATAAAACAACATATATTAATTATGGCGCATTATACCCGAGATAAAGCAATAGCAGTAAAAATATTAAATCACTAGTGCTTGATATTACACCACACCTCTTATATACTCCGCCAAACTGCCGAGTAGGCTTTTAGAAACTTAAGTCATGGTTAAACCAATTGAAAGTCGCGTTAAACGCGAAGCCTACGCAATAATTGTAAGGCAATTGTTAGGCGTACCGCTTCTGTCAGCATGTGTACTTATGCTAGTTGGGAAACGCGAAAGTCTTGCATTTTTTATTGGTGGCATGGCTTACAGCTTGCCAGATTTGCTGTTCGTTTGGCGATTTTTTCGCTATTTTGGAACAAAAGCAATCACTGAATTCATGGCAAGGTTTTTTGCTGGAAAAATGGTCAAGCTCATTTTACGCAGCCTAATAGTTGTATATGCGGCCATTCATTTGCCTGGCAATGCACTGTGGGTATTCATTGGATTTATAAGCTGTACATTTATATTTTGGGCAGCGTGTATGATGCACTTTTCAAGACAAAGAGGAGCCGTTTAAATGTTGCTAGCATTGACAGCGGAAAAATACATTGAGCACCACTTAACCCATCTCGCTTTTAATCTAAAGACGATGTCATTTGGCGAGGGCGGCGGTTTTTGGACATTACATGTTGATACGCTAGGTATCTCAATTGTACTTGGCATTATTTTATTCGGTGGTTTGCGCTTTATTGCAACACGTATGAAAGAAGTACCAAATTACTGGCAAAGTGCAGCAGAACTGCTCATTGAGTTTGTCGGCAACACAGTATATGAAATCTTTCACAAAAAAAACCAATTTGTCTCATCGCTTGCCTTGACTATCTTTCTCTGGGTTTTTGCGATGAATGCGCTTGATTTACTGCCACTTGATCTTGTTCCTCGTGTACTTGGCATGCTCGGCGTCACCCATTTTAAAGTCGTACCAACCACAGACCCTAATGCCACCTTTGGCATTTCATTTGCAGTCTTCCTGCTGATTATATTTTTCAATATTAAAATTAAAAGAACGCATTTAATCAAAGAAATGCTATCGTTTCCCTTTGGCATTTACTTCTTTCCTGTGAATCTTATTTTTCGCCTCATTGAAGAATGTGTGAAGCCATTAACACTGTCTCTGCGGTTATTTGGCAATATGTTTGCAGGCGAACTCATTTTCATTCTAATTGCGATTATGCCTTGGTGGGTACAATGGCCACCAGGTGCAATATGGGCAATTTTTCACATTTTTGTGATCACATTGCAAGCGTTCTTATTCATGATGCTAACTATTATTTATCTTGGTATGGCGCATGAAAATCACTGATTTATTTTTACATTCACTAAGTTAACCTTGAAATTGAGAGAGGAGGTTCCATGGAAATCGTAAGTATGGTTGGGCAAATTCAGAGCTTTACAATTCTTGCTGTTGCGTTATTAATTGGATTACCAGCAATTGGTGCGGCGCTTGGTTTCGGAATGTTGGGTGGAAAGTTTTTAGAAGGTGTCGCAAGACAACCAGAACTTGCACCTATGCTAATGATGCGTATGTTTATTATGGCAGGTTTGCTGGATGCGTTCGTTGCAATCTCTGTTGCGATCGGTTTGATGATCTACTTCTCCGAAAACAATATTTTGAAGGCT